>DASTYI010000180.1:0-32020 GCA_035765045.1 Iamia sp.
GACACCCGGGTGTCACGGATCCCACCGAGTTCGGGGTCAGGGGTCAGGTCACGAGGCGGGGGGTGGAGCAGCGGACGGCCAGGGGGGTGACGTCGGCGCCGGGGAGGGTGACGCCGAGGAGCGCCAGCAGGGGCTGGACGACGGTGGCGTCGACGGCGTCGAGGGCGGTGGCGACCAGCGGGGCCAGGACGGTGGCGACCACGGTCTCGGCCGTCGTGGTGACGAGCGCGAGGACGGTGCGGAGCAGCGGCGGCAGCTCGGCCTGGGGCAGGACGGCGAGCCGGAGGTCGACGGCCAGGTCGCCGAGGCCGAGGTCCCGGGCCGTCACCGGCTGCGAGCGGCCGAGGACGTCGGGGGGCAGGACGAAGTCGACGGCGAGGGTCTCGGGGTCGTGGCCGGCCTCGGCGTCGGCGCTGACCTCGGCGACGGTCGCCCCCAGCAGGCCGAGTAGGTCGACGGCGATCCGCCCGCCGACCGAGGCCTCGACGGTGGCCAGCCCGGTGGTGACGTCGAGCCCGACGACCTGGGGCCGGCCGCAGCTGACCTCGCGGATCGTCGCCTGCGACGGGGCCGCGGTGACGGCGACGTCGAGGTGGACGCCGACCAGCCCGGCGGCGGAGAGGTCGACCCGGGTCTCCAGCCGGACCTGGGCCGTCTCGACGCGGGTGCCGGGCCCGCCGAAGGCGACGCGGGGCCGTTCGATGACCTGGAGCCGGACGCCGGTCGAGGCCAGCCCGGGCACGCCGAGGTCGAGCCCGGGGATGTCGAGGAAGCGGTCGCCGTTGGCCACCCAGGCCGCCGTGGTCAGCAGCTCGAGGACGTCGAGGGTGGCGGTGGCGGCGGCCGCCTGCCCGCCGGGGACGACGGTGAGCAGGTCGCCGAGGGCGATCGGGGCGATGGTCGGGTCGACGTCGACGGCGAGGCGCTCGAGGAGGACGGCCCGGGCCACGTCGCCGCCCCGGCGGAGCACGGCCGCCTGGGCCAGGGCGAGGTCGGCCACGGTCACCCCGGTGGCCAGCAGCTCGTCGGGCGAGCCGAGCGAGAGGCCCAGCTCGGTGGCGAGGGCGTCGATCCCGACCCGGCCCCCGGCCAGCCCCGAGTAGCCGGCCAGGTCGACGCCGATGGCCTCGCCGACCAGCGGCCCGAGCAGCGCCGACTGCGCCGAGTCGAGGCGGGCCGCGAACGACCCGAGCTGGATCCCGGCGGCGGCGGCCTGGGCGGCGACGGCGCGGCGGCTGGTGTCGGTGCCGCCGGGGGCCAGCTCGTGCTCGATCCGGTCCGACGCCACCACCTCGACGGCCGAGGGGATCTCGGCGGCGGAGGCGACGGGCCGGAAGGCGCCGGTGGTGGCGTCGTGGCTCCCGAGCCGGGCCGTCACGGTGGCGTCGGGGCCGAGGCTGCCGTCGTTGCGGGCGCGGGAGCCGGCGAGGGTGGCGGCCCACCGCTCGTCGCCCACGATGGCGCCGGCGCTGCGCCCGTCGACCAGCCGCACCAGGTCCAGGGCGGCGGCGTCGGCCACGTTCTGGAGGTCGCGGCGCAGCACGCTGACCCGGCCGAGGTCGACGGTCAGGGCGGTGCAGACGACGACGACGGCGAGGCTGAGCGCCACCGTCACGAGGACCGAGCCCCGCTCCCGAGGACGGGCCGGCGCGACCGTCGACGCCGGGGTCGCCCGCCGGGCGTGGGCCAGCCGGCTCACACGCCGTCCTCGGGGGCGACCCGGACGACGACCCGGACGACCATCTCGTCGGGCAGGGTGCGCGAGACGACCGGCAGGCTCGGGGTCCGCGGGTGGCCGGCGAGGTCGTAGCGGAGCTCGACCGTCATGCACTCGGCGGCGGCGTCGCCCCCGTCGGCGCACGGGGCGATCAGGAAGCTGCACGACAGCCCGCCGCCGTCGTCGCAGGCCGCGTCCCACCCCGAGGCGACCCGGTCGGCGGCGGCGCGGGCCTGGGCGACGGCCTCGTCCCGGGGGGCGACGGCGGCGGCCCGGGCCGCCTCGTTGGCCGCCTGGGTGAGCGACTGCCGGAACGAGAGCGTGACCCCGTAGGTGATGATCCCGAACAGGAACATCGCCAGCAGCCCGACGACGATCGCCATCTCGACCAGGGCGGCGCCCCGGTCCGACGAGCGGCGCATCAGAAGACCTTGCCGATCTCGGTCACCGCCGGCCCCAGGATCACGACGAGGATGGCGGGGAAGATGCACGCCACCAGGGGGAACATGATCTTGACGGGCAGCTGGCCGGCCCGCTCCCGGGCCCACTGGCGCCGCTTGGTCCGCATCTGGTCGGCCTGGACCCGCAGCACGTGGGCCAGCGGCATGCCCAGGACGTCGGCCTGGACCAGGGCCTGGACGAAGGTCGACAGCTCGGGCACCGGCGAGCGCCGCTTGAGGTTGGTCAGGGCGTCGTGGCGGGTCAGGCCCAGCTCCATCTCCTGGAGGGTGCGGGCCAGCTCGCCGGCCAGGGGCCCGGTGCTCTCCTCGACCACGACGACCATCGCCCCCTCCAGCCCGAGCCCGGCCTCGACCGAGATGGCGAGCAGGTCGAGCGTCTCGGGCAGGTCGCGGCGGATCCCCGAGACGTGGCGGTCGACCCGGCGCCGGAGCCAGGCCTGCGGGCCGAGAGCCCCGGCGGTGACGAGCAGGGCGAGCACGGCGAGGCCGGCGGCCGGCCCCAGCGCCCCGGTGGCCAGCACCCCGAGCCCGGCCAGCAGCCCGACGACCAGCCCGACCACCTGGGCGGCGACGACCTCCTCGGGCCCGACCACGCCGTCCAGCCCGGCCTGGGCCAGCCGGGTCCGGACGCGGTCGCGGTGGCCGTGGGGCGTCACCGCCTCGGCGGCGTCGGCGATGCGGCCGGCCAGCGGGCGGACGAGCCGGTCGACGAGGGGCGGTGCCCGGCGGGGGTCGAGCTCGGCGGCGTCGAGGGCGTCGGCCCCGAGGATCTCGGCGAGGTAGTCGGGGGCCGACTGCGGGCGGGGGCGGGAGGCGACGGCGCCGAGGGCGATCAGGCCGAGCCCGACGCCGGCGCCGGCGATCCCGAGGACGATCGACGGCTCCATCAGACGTCCACCGAGTCGACCAGGCGGAGGATGATGGCGATGCCCGTGGCCATCGAGACGACGGTGAGGCCGAGCCAGACCAGCCCCCAGCCCCGCAGGAGCGGGTCGAGGTAGCCGGGGTTGATCACCTGGACGGCGACGAACAGGCAGACCGGCATGGCGCCGAGCACCCAGGCCGAGGCGCGGCCCTCGGCGGTGAGGACGTTGACCTCGCGCCGGACCTCCTCGCGGGCCCGCATGAACTCCGAGAGCGTGGCCAGCAGCTCGGAGAGCTGGCCGCCGACGGTCTGCTGGATGCGGATGGCCTGGACCATCCAGGCCACGTCGCGCAGCCGGAGGCGGTCCGACATCCGCTCGAGCGAGGCGACGAGGGGGAGCCCGAGCTGCGTCTCGGCCACGACCCGGCGGAACTCGGCGGCCAGCGGGTCGTCGAGCTCGTCGGCCATCAGCTGGATCGACCGGAGGAAGGTGTGCCCGGCGGCCAGCGACCCGGCGACGAGGCCGAGGGCGTCGGGCAGCTGGGTGGCGAAGCGGCGGGCCCGCCGCCCGGCCCGGACGTCGAGCAGCAGCCGGGCGCCGAGGGGGGCGAGGGCGAGCCCGACCGGGATGGCCCAGAGCGTCCCGAGCAGCAGCTCGCCGAGGCCGCCGAGGGCGAGGCCGGCGGCGACGGTGGCGACGACCAGCTCGGCGGGGCGCAACGCCAGGTCGGCCCGTTCGATGCGCCGGCCGAGGGACCCGGGCCGGTCCCACCGCTCCAGCGCCCGGTCGGCCAGCCCCAGCGCCCCGGCGGCGGGGGCGTCGTCGGGCGCGAGGGCATCGGGCGCGGGACGACGGTCGTCGGCGGGGAGGCCGAGCAGGTCGGCCAGCTCGACCGGCGGGCGCCGGGCCCGGCCGGCGAGCCCGACGGCGACGACGGCCAGGCCGATCGCGGCCACGGCGACGGCGAGGGGGAGGGTGAGGTCCACGACGCCCTCAGCCGCCCACGGCCTGCGGCTCGGGCGTGGGGTCCGGTGGCGGTGTCGCCGCCGACCCGTTGGCCCGGCGGGGACGCCGGCCGTTGGCCGTCCGCGACGTCGTGCTCCGGGGCCCGCGGAACACGCCGGCGGGGAGGCCGACGCCGCGGGCCTCGAGCGTGTCGGCCAGCTTGGGCCGGAGCCCGGTGGCGACCAGCCTCCCGGCGGCGTCCTGGCTGGTGCGCTGGAAGACGTCCTGGAGCAGGAAGGAGTCGCCCTCCAGGCCCTGGACCTCGGTGAGGTGGGTGACGACCCGCCGGCCGTCGGGCAGCCGGTCGACCTGGAGGATCACGTCGATGGCGGCGGCGATCTGCTCGCGGATGGCCCGGACGGGCAGGTCGAAGCCGGCCATCAGCACCATGGTCTCCAGCCGGCTGAGGGCGTCGCGGGGCGTGTTGGCGTGGACCGTGGTCATCGAGCCCTCGTGGCCCGTGTTCATCGCCTGGAGCATGTCGAGGGCCTCGGCGGCCCGGCACTCGCCGACGATGATCCGGTCGGGGCGCATCCGCAGGGCGTTGCGGACGAGGTCGCGGATCAGGACCTCGCCCCGGCCCTCGGCGTTGGGGGGCCGGGCCTCGAGCCCGACGACGTGGCGCTGCTGGAGCTGGAGCTCGGCCGAGTCCTCGATCGTGATGATGCGCTCGCCGTCGGGGACGAACGACGACATCACGTTGAGGTTGGTGGTCTTGCCCGTACCGGTGCCCCCGGAGACGACGAGGTTGAGCCGGCCCCGGACGCAGGCGTCGAGGACGGTCACCAGGGCGTCGGTGTAGGTGCCGGTGTCGACCAGGTCCTTGGCCGTCAGCGGGTCGGCGGCGAACTTGCGGATGGTCAGGACGGCGCCGCCCACGGCCAGCGGGGGGATCACGGCGTTGACCCGCGACCCGTCGGGCAGCCGGGCGTCGACCATCGGGGAGGACTCGTCGACCCGGCGGCCGACGGCGCTGACGATGCGCTCGATGATCGTCCGGTAGTGGTCGTCGTCGGCGAAGGCGGTGCCCGACTCGACGATGCGCCCGTCGCGCTCGACCCAGACCTCGTCGTAGCCGTTGCACATGATCTCGGTGACGGACTCGTCGAACAGCAGCGGCTCGAGGGGTCCGTAGCCGAGGGTGTCGGCGTAGACCTCGTCGGCGAAGGCGCGCCGGTCCCGGGGGGCGATCCGCAGGTCCTCGTGGCGGATGTACCGCTCGATGGCGGCCCGCACCTCGACCTGGAGGGCCTCGCCCTCCAGCCCGCCCATGCGGGGGGCGATGTCCTCCAGCACGAGGGCCCGGACCCGCTCCTTGGCCGCCCGCAGGGCCTCGCGTCGGCCGGTCCGGTGCGACGAGGCGATCAGCGCCGAGATGGCGGCCCGCCCCTCCGGCGTGGCCGGGTGGGGCCGGGCCTCGGGGGCGGGGGCGTCGGTCGCCTCGGGCTCGTCGCCGTCGTCGTCGTCGGGGAGCTCGGCGAGGCGTTCGCTCAGCCCCACGTCACGCCACCTCCCGGGCCCGGCGGGCGCGGGCCAGCAGGCCCCGGCCCCGGGTCGGCCCGGGGTCGGTGGTGAAGGCCTCCTGGGCGGCCGGGGGCAGCAGCCGGCGCAGCGCCTCGCCCAGCCGGCGGCTGATCTCGGCGTCGGGGCTCTGGTCCATCACCGGCCGGCCGCCGTTGAGCGAGCGCTGGACCTCGCGGGCGTAGGGGAAGGTCCCGTCGAAGCCCTGCGGGAACAGCTTCAGGATCTGGGTGACCTCGATCCCGGCGTCGGCGTCGGCCTTGTTGAGCAGCAGCCGGACGCCCTCGCGGTCGACGTCGAGGCGCTCCAGGGTGCCGAGCAGGACGTGGAGGTTGCGCACGCTGGGGACGTCGAGGGTGGCGAGCACCAGCAGCTCGTCGGAGCGCTTGAGGGCGGCGACGACCGTGTCGGCCAGGGCCGGTGGGGTGTCGATGATGACGTCGTCGTAGCGGCGTCGGGCGGCGTCGATGACCCGGCCGATGTCGCGGGCGCTGAGGCCCTGGGCCTCGGTGGGGTCCCGGGGGGCGGCGAGCACCGAGATGCCCGTCTCGTGGACCTCGCAGTGCTCCTCGACGATGGTGGCCATCTCCTCGGGCCCGTCGGCGGCCTGGACGAGGTCGAGGATCGTCGAGTGGGGGCGGAGGCGGAGGGCGCTGGCCACCTCGCCGAACTGGAGGTCGAGGTCGATGATGCAGACCCGGCGACCGCCGTGGCGGTGGAGGAACCAGGCCAGGTTGGTGGCGAGGAAGGTCTTGCCGCAGCCGCCCGAGGCCGACGCCACGGTGATCACCCGGCGGGGGAGGGCGGGGCCGTCGGCGCCCTCGGCGGGCTCGGTCAGGTCGACGATGGGCCGGAGTCGGGCGGCGATCCCGAGGGCCCGTTCGAGCACCGGGCCGGCGGCGTCGAGGTCGAGCGGGAGGTCGAGCACCTCGACGGCCCCGGCCCGGACGAGGTCGTGGGGGTCGGGCGTGGCGCCCGCGGGCAGGCCGAGCACGACGGCCATGCCCGGCACCTCCTCGCGGATGATCCGCAGTCGCTCCCAGCCGGTCGGGCTGTCGAGGCCGGGCCCGGCGACGAGCACGTCGAAGTGGCGGTCGGTGAGGAAGTCGCCGAGGGCCCGGGTCCGGCTGCACCCGACCACCTCGGGGTGCGGGTCGAGGGCCTTGGCCGCCTCCCGCACGCGATCGGCGAGGTCGCCGCGGCTGTCGAAGACGAGGATGCGGCTGGTCATCGGCCCTCCTGGGCAGGTCCGTAGGTGCCGTAGTCGACGCCGGGGGGAGGCGGACCGCCGCCGCCGTCCTCGGGCACGAGCGTCAACCAGAGCTGGTTGTTGGTGGTCGCGAACACCACCTGCTCGGCCTCGGCCGGGTCGACGGCCAGCAAGAGGGTGATCTCGCGGGCGCCGTCCCGGGCGGCCTGGGTGGTGGGGGTGTCGCCGGAGGCGATCGTCTCGGCCCGCCGGGGGGCGATCTCGTCGGAGACGTCGAGGACCTCGACATCGCCGAGCAGGAGCTCGGTCCGGGGGCTGGTCGGGGCGCCGGCGGTGTCGGGGGTGATCGAGGCGTAGACGTTCACCCGGTCGCCGGGGCCGACGTAGCCGGCCACGCCGGCGGTGAAGGGGACGGTCACGGCGACCGCCTCCTGCCCGTCGGGGATGGTGAACGTGTCGCCCCGGAGGGCCGAGGACCGCAGCGCCTCGGCCACCACCTGGCGGCCCTCGGGCACGGCGGTGCCGAGGATGGTCCCGGTCAGCTCGGTGGTGGCCCGGAGGGCGCCGTCGGCCGCCTCGGAGGCCTCGACGCGCTCGACGCGCACCTTGCCCGTGGCCACCAGGTCGTCGCCGGCCTGGCCCGGTTCGAGGTCGGTCACGGCCACGAGGACGGGCACCCGCCCGGCCGTGCCGTCGCCCTCGCCGTCGTCGTCGGCGACGGCCCAGGCGAGGCCGATCCCGAGGACGACGAGGACCACGCCGGCCCCGATGAGGAGGTTGGACCGCTTCACGTCCGGTCCGTCCTGCGGATGGTCATGGTGCTTGCTCCTGGCTGCGAGGGCGGGTGCGTCATGTGACAGTCGACAACCCCCACCGGGTGTTGAGGGGAGATCGACAGAATCTGCCAGTTCACCCGTTCGGCCGGGTCGGGAGGCGGCGGCCCCGGCCCGCGCCGGGGCGGGCATCGGCCAGCACGACCAGCGGGTCGGTGGCCAGGCGCCCGCCGGGTGGGCGGGCGTGGGAGAGGGCCCGGTTGGCCCGGACCCACGGGTCGGCGTCCAGGTCGGCGGGGGCCACGGCGCCGGTGCCGCCGAGGGTGCCCAGCGGGTGGACGGTCGTGCACTGGCGGGGGCCGAGGCCGACGGCGTCGCCCCGGTCGGCGCGGACCTCGGCCCGGCCGGCGATCACCGTGATCGTCGTCGTGTCCCGGGTGGCGTCGCGCTGGCTGGAGACGGCCCCGCCCCGCACGACGACGCGGCCCCCGGGCACCCGCAGCTCGATCTGGGGGGTGGCGGTCTCGACCCAGACGGGACCCTCCTCCTGGCGGGCCCGCCAGTGCCACGGCTCGTGCCCGTCGGCCGGGTCGAGGAGGTCGAGGGCGAGGCCGGGGAGGTGGCGGAGCACCTGGGCGCCCCGGCGGACCTCGACGACGCCGCCGAGCGGGCCGTCGGGGTCGCGGGTGGTCGTCGTCGGCTCCGGCGGGCTCAGGACCGGGCGGAGGTCGGGGGCGGGACCCGCGTCGCGGGGCGCTCCCGTCCGCTCCAGCCGGTGGACCCACTCGGGGGCGGCGTCGGGCTCGGGGGCGGCGGTCGCGTCCCCGGTGGCGGCGGGCGTCGGCCGGGGCGCGGGCCCGTCGATCCGGGTCACGCCCCGGCCCCGGGGCACCACCGGGACGGCCCGGTCCCACCCGGTCAGCACGGCGCGGGACCGGGCCGGGAGGGGGCTGCGGGCGGGGCGCGGGGCCCGGCGGGCGGCGGTGACCGGCGGCGGGTCCCACCCGGCGGGGAGGGGCCGGCCGGCGACGACGGCCCGGACGGCGGCGACGACCCGGGCCGCGGCCTGGCCGTCGCCGAAGGGGTTGGTCGTGGCCACCGGCCCGGGGTGGGCGAGCAGGGCGCGGGTGCGGTGGCGGATGACGGCGGCGTCGGCGCCGACCAGCCAGGCCGTCCCCGCCCGCACCGCCTCGGGGCGCTCGGTGGCGTCGCGGAGGACGACCACCGGCGTGCCGAAGGTGGGCGCCTCCTCCTGGATCCCGCCCGAGTCGGTGAGGACGACGTCGACCCGGGCCAGCAGGGCGATCAGCTGGGCGTAGGGGAGGGGCTCGGTCAGCACGACCCGAGGGTGGTCGGCCAGCTCCTCGGTGACGACGTCGCGCACCGCCGGGTTGGGGTGCACGGGCAGCACGACCCGGAGGTCGCGCTCGTCGGCGAGCAGGTCGCGCACGCCGCGGAGGATCCGGCGCAGCGGCTCGCCCCAGCTCTCGCGCCGGTGGACGGTCACGAGCGCCAGCCGCCCCCTCCCGGTGGGGTGGAGGCCGGGGATGGCGAGCCGGGTGTGGAGCCGCGAGCACAGGAGAGCGGCGTCGACCACGGTGTTGCCGGTGCACATCACGCTGCGGGGGTCGACGCCCTCGGCGATGAGGGCGTCGACGGCGGCCCGGGTCGGCGCCAGGTGGGCGGTCGCCACCCGGGTGATCAGCCGGCGGTAGCCCTCCTCGGGGAAGGGCTCGGCCAGCGAGCCGGTGCGGAGGCCGGCCTCGACGTGGACGACCGGCGTGCTGCCCCAGAAGCCGGTGAGGGCGCCGGCCAGGGCGCTGGCGGTGTCACCCTGGACGACGACGGCGGCGGGGCCGACGGCGGCGGCGCACCGCTCGAGCTCGGGGAGGAGGTGGGCCATCAGCCCGGCCTGTGAGCCGGTGCGGCGCCGGGGCAGGTCGAGGTGGTGGTCGGCCTCGAGGCCGAAGGTGGCGAGGGCCTCGTCGGTCAGGTCCGGGTGCTGCCCGGTGGCGACGAGGACGGGCCGGAGGTCGGAGGCGTCCTGGAGGGCCAGGGCCACCGGGGCCAGCTTGACCGCCTCGGGGCGGGTGCCGGCGACGACGAGGATCGGGTGCTGCGTCATGGGTGCGGTTCACCTCGGGTGCGTCGCGAGGTTCGTGCACCTGGGGCGATCCGTGATGCCCAGGTGCACGAACCTCGCGGGGTGGGTGGGGTTCAGGCGGTGGCGGGGGTCTGCCGGCGGCGGTGGAGGACGAGCAGGGCGCCCCCCAGGAGGAGGACGGCCCCGGCCAGCGGATGGCCCTCGGCCGGCACCAGCGGGATCGGGGCGGCGACCTCGTTGGGCCCGCAGGTCACCTGGCCGATCTCGATCAGGCCCTGGCCGAGGAGGCTGAACGACAGGGCGGTGACGGTGATCGAGCCGTCGGGGTTGACCGTCTGGCCGTTGAGCGTGAGGTCGAGCACGCCCTGGACGCCGACGACGGTGTTGGGTGCCGGGTCGGAGTCGAGCGCCACCACGGCGATGCCCAGCGAGGTGACCCCCGCGTTGGCCAGCCGGGCCCGGCCGGTGGGCTCACCGGTGCTCGACGCCGTGCACTCGGCGGTGATCGACCCGGCGTTGAGGGCGAGCAGGCCCCCGAGGTCCAGGGTCACGCCCGAGGCCGTCGTCCCCGGGTCGCAGACCCCGTTGGGGGCGATGGCGATCTCCGACGAGGGGGCGATCAGCCCGGCGCAGGCGGCCGAGGTGCCGTCGTCGTTCGCCACCGCGATCTGGCCCAGGGCACCGGCGCCGACGACGTCGTTGTCGGGGAGGGCCGTGGGGGCGCCGGTCCCGGAGGTCACGGTGCCCTGGGTGCCGTCGTTGGAGGCCGTGGCCGTCTCGGGGAACGGCGTGCCGGCGATCCGCTGGGCGGTGGCGGCGGCCGCCGAGGTGTCGGCGCCGGCCGGGCTGGCGCCGACGACGACGAGGAGGGCGGCGGCCACACCGGCGGCGGCGAGCCGGCCGGCGGTGCGCCGGCGGCGGGACGGGGAGGGGGTGCGCATGGCGGTGGGGGTCCTTCCGGGGTTCGGGTCTCAGGGGATGGGGGTGGGCTGGGGGGCGGGGGACGGGGCCGGAGCGGCCAGGCGGGCGGTCTTCTTCCAGTCGCGGCGGCGGGTGAGGACCCGGCCGACCGCCCACCAGATGGCGACGTGGTGGAGGGCGCTGTAGAGCCAGTTGGCGACACCGAGGGCGACGGCCTGGCGCCGGGTCAGGCTCGGCTCGACCCGGGCCCGGTAGATCACGCCCCAGATGACGAAGGGGCCGAGCCCGCCCACGGCGACGAGGGGCAGGACGCCCCACTGGCCGCTGGCGATCCACCCGGCGGGGCCGCCGGCGGTGCCGGCCAGGTAGCCGAACAGCACGAGGTAGGAGGCGGCGTAGACGATCGACCCGACGACCTGGATCCACGGCAGGAGCAGGAAGTAGGCGATCTCGAAGGCCGCCGCGTTGGGGATGTGGCGGCTGGCCAGCACCGGGCGCAGGTAGCGCCGGCACTGCATGGCCCCCTGGGCCCAGCGGCTGCGCTGGCGGATCAGCGCCCCGACGGTGGGGAGGCCCTCCTGGGCGACCTGGACGTGGTGGCAGTAGGCGGTGCGGTGCCCGGCCAGGAGCACGTGGACGCCGAGCTCGAAGTCCTCGAGGAGGGCACCGTGCCACGGGGTCCCGGCGCGCTCGGCGATCTCGTCGAGCACCGACAGCCGGGAGAGTTGGCCGTTGCCGCCCATGGCCACGCTGCCGGTCCGCTCCCGGAGCAGCTGCATGGCGGCGATGGGGCCGACGAACTCGAGGTCCTGGAGGTCGAGGAGCCGGCGCCGCCACGGCGTCCGGGGGGCGGGCCGCTCGCCGGTGCTGCGGTTGGCGATGCGGACGGCGACCTGGACGGCGCCGATGGTCGGGTCGCCGAAGTACCGATCGCTGGCCAGGGTGGGCAGGGCCCCGGCGTCGAGCTCGCCGTCGGCGTCGACCACCCCCACGATCACCCGGCTGCGGTCGCGCGTCCCGGCCTCCCAGGCCGAGATCGCCCGCCAGGCGTGGTTGAGGGCCTCGCCCTTGCCCTGGCGGGCGTCGGGCAGGGTGCGCCGGAGGAGGTGGACCCGCGGGTCCTCGGCGGCGATCTCGGCCACGATGGCCGCCGTCCGGTCCGACGAGGCGTCGTCGACGCACCACAGGTGGGCGGTGGGCACGGCGGCCAGCAGCCGGTGCAGGGTCGTTCCGATCACCGCCTCCTCGTCGAGGCAGGGCACGACGACGTGCCAGCCGAAGGTGTCGACCTCACCGGGGGGCGGCGGCGCCAGCCGCAGGTACGAGATGCAGATGACGGCGACGTAGGCGAGGAAGACGACGCAGAGCGCGAAGGCGAGGAGGTTGAGCGAGACGAGCACGGTCAGCCTCGGGTGGCCCGGGGGTCGCGCCCGAGGGCCCAGACGAAGCCGGCCAGCCCGGCGACCATGCCGACGGTCGACACGAGCGTGCCGATCAGGACGTGGGACTGGCCGTAGCCCCGCTCGAAGCCGAACAGGTGGATCGCCCCGCCGACGATGCCGAAGCGGAGCTGGTTGAGGAGCACGGCGCCGCCGACGGCGACGGCCACGCAGGCGAGGGTCCGGCCCGGGCGCACCCGCCCGGTGACCAGGGCGAGGGCCCCGACGGCGATGAACGGCAGGGCGAGGAGGGCGGTGCTGCACCCGCTGGCGATGGCGAAGCCGGCCCGGGCCCCGTCGGTGTCGACGAGGATGGCGGTGCCGACGCGATCGGCGCCGGTGCCCATCAGCCGCAGGAGGGCGGCCGAGAGCATCGCCTCGCCGATGCGGACCGAGCGCATCAGCGCCAGCAGGGCCCCGAGCGTCGCCACCATGGCGACGGCGGCCAGCTGGGCCCGGCGGTGGGCGACGGTGGTCAGGAGGCGCCCGGCCGGCCGGGGGGCGTCGAGCCTGATCGTGTTCACGCCCCCTCCTCCCCGGCCCGCAGGTGGGCCCGGGCCAGGACGAAGCCGCCGACCAGGAGGGCGATGCCCAGGAGGGCGAGGACGAGGAGCGGGGCGCCGGTGCGGGCCAGCTCGGCGGGGGAGACCCCCGACCCGATGGCGGCACCACCGGCGCCGCCGACCAACCCGGCACCGGCGACGGTCCCTCCGGTTCCGTACATGACCCTCCACCTTCCTGCCATCGGGTACGGTTCTGGCCGCTGTCCGTGGCTGACGTTTCACCTACAGTGGTGGATCATTTCGGCGGAGGATGCCAGCCCTCCTGCCATGTCCTGAAAAAAGTCTCAGGCTTCCCTCATTTTGGGGGACGAGTCCAGCGGTGGCGTTGACGGATCTATCGAAAGTCGATAGGTTTGTGTCGTGGCTCGATGGATGGTGACGATGGCGAAGGTGGTGCTGGCCCTGGTGCTGGCCGGCTCGGTGTTCGTGCAGGTGGTGATGGCGCCGCTGCTGTTCATCGACCTGGGGGAGGACGTCGACCCCGGGTTGGCGAGGGTGCGGGTGCCGGTGGTGGCCATCGTCGTGCTCGGGATCGTGACCGTGCAGGTGGCCGTGGTCTGCGTGTGGGCCCTGCTGACGATGGTGCGGCGGGGGACGGTGTTCTCCCCGGCCGCCTTCCGCTGGGTCGACACCATCTTCGGGGCCCTGGTGGCGGCGGCCCTGCTCGTGTTCGCCCTCGGCGTCGTGCTGGCGCCGGGGGAGGCGGTCGCCCCCGGGGTCGTCCTGCTCATCGGCGGCTTCGGCGTCGGCCTGGCCGGGATCGGGCTGATCGTGCTCGTGCTGCGGGCCCTGCTGGTCCAGGCCGTCGCCCTCGACACCGAGGCCCACGACCTCCAGGCCGAGCTGGCCCAGGTGATCTGATGGCCATCGTCGTCGACATCGACGTGATGCTGGCCCGGCGCAAGATGTCGGTCGGGGCCCTGGCCGAGCGGGTCGGCATCACCCCGGCCAACCTGGCCGTGCTCAAGAACGGCCGGGCCAAGGCGGTGCGGTTCGCCACCCTGGAGGCGCTGTGCGAGGCCCTCGCCTGCCAGCCCGGCGACCTCCTGCGCTGGGAGCCCGACGACGCCCGCACCCGAGCGGGCGACCTGGTGGCCCCCGACCCCTGATCCCTCAGGCCCGGGCCCCGGCGGCCGACGGAGGGACGTGGGCGCACCGGACGATCGGGAGGCCACGGGCGCGCTCGTCGCCGCCCATCGGGCCCAGCAGCGGGAGGAGACCCGCGCCACCACCCTGGTCGCCGGGGGCGTGGCCCTGGTGGCGCTCCCGCTGTGGACCGTCTTCGACCGCATCCTCGTGCCCGCCCAGGCCGACGCCTTCCTGGTCACCCGCCTGGTCGTCGAGGCGTGGATCCTGCTCGTCTGGCTGGCGCTGTGGGCGCGCCCGCGGGGGACGGCCCGGGCCGAGGCGCTGTCGCTGCTGATGGTCGCCGGGCTGGCCGCCGGCATCGCCTGGATGGTGCCCCGCTCGGGCGAGCGGATCGAGGCCTACCTGCTCGGCCTGACCCTGCCGCTGTTCGCCACCGCCTTCCTCCTGGTCTGGCGCTGGCCGATGACCGTCGCCCTCAGTGCCGCCACGGCGGCGGCCATCGCCCTCTCCTCGCTCGGCGCCGAGCCGCGCCCCGGCGCCCCCGAGGTCACGACGATCGCCTTCTACCTCGCCACCGCCTCGGCCCTGGCCGTGACCGCCCAGGTCTACCGGGAGCGGCGGAGCTGGCAGCAGCACGTCACCCAGACGGCCCTGGAGGCCGAGCGGGAGCGCAACGCCGTGCTGGTCGAGGAGCTCGAGCAGCTCAGCCGGGAGGACCCGCTGACCTCGATCGGCAACCGGCGGGCGTGGGACGAGCGGCTGACCGGCGAGGTCCTGCGGGCCCGCCGCTCCGACCGCCCCCTCTCGGTGCTCGTCGTCGACCTCGACCACTTCAAGGCGGTCAACGACCGGGCCGGCCACGCCGTCGGCGACGCCGTCCTGCGCACGGCCAGCGCCGTGCTCGCCGCCCGGTCCCGGGCCACCGACTTCCTCGCCCGCCTCGGCGGCGACGAGCTGGCGGTGCTCTGCCCCGACACCTCGCTGGCGGCGGCGGCCGCCCTGGCCACCGACATCCGCGACGGGATCCGGGCCACCGCCTTCCCGGCCGGGATCACGATGACGTGCTCGATCGGGGTGGCCGAGCTCGAGCGGGCCGACGCCAACGCCGAGGTCCTCTGCCACCGGGCCGACGCCGCCCTCTACGACGCCAAGACCGTCCGCGACACCGTCCGCTGCGCCGAGCCGGGCCGGGCCGGCCGCAGGGACCCGATCCGCCCGGGCTGACCGCCGCCGGTTCGTGTTGCGAACCGGTCGCAGTAGGGTGCTCGCCGTGCACGCGCCCGACGGGTTCATCGACGGTCCCACCTCGCTGGCCATGGGGGTGGTGGCCGCCGGCGGCGTCGCCGTCTGCCTCCGCCGCGCCGGCCAGGAGCTCGAGGAGAAGCAGGTGCCGCTGGCCGGGCTGACGGCCGCCTTCGTCTTCGCCGTGCAGATGCTCAACTTCCCGGTGGCCAGCGGCACCAGCGGCCACCTGCTCGGCGGGGTGCTCGCTGCCGTGCTCGTCGGCCCCTGGACGGGGGCCTTGTGCGTCACCGTGGTGGTGGCGGTCCAGGCCCTGCTCTTCGCCGACGGCGGGCTGACCGCCCTCGGGTTCAACACGGTCAACATGGCGCTGGTGACCGCCCTCGGCGGCTACCTCGTCTTCGTCGGGCTGCGCCGGGTCCTGCCCCGCACCCGGGGCGGGGTGGCCCTCGCCGCCGGCCTGGCCGCCGGGGTCGGCGTCGTGCTGTCGTCGCTGGCCTTCTCGCTCCAGTACGCGATCGGGGGCACCGGGGGCGCCAGCGCCGGGGCGGTCACCGCCTCGATGGTCGGCGTCCACGTGCTGATCGGCATCGGCGAGGGTGTGATCACCGCCCTGACCGTCAGCGCCGTGCTGGCCTCGCGGCCCGACCTGGTCCACGGCGCCCGCGACCTGGCCGTCGCCGAACCGCCCGCACCGGTGGCGGGAGCGGTCTCGTGAGGCCCCGGGTCCGCCTCGGCGTCTTCGTGGCCGTCGGCCTCGGCCTGGCCGTCGCCCTCGCCTTCCTCGTCGCCCCCGAGGCCAGCTCGCAGCCCGACGGGCTGGAGAAGGTGGCGATCGACGAGGGCTTCATCGACGGCGCCCGCGACCACGACCTGGCCGGCTCGCCCACCGCCGACTACGGCGTCGAGGGGGTCGACGACGCCCGCCTGAGCACGGGGCTGGCCGGCGCCCTCGGCATCGGCATCACCTTCGCCGTCACCGGCGGCCTGTTCTGGCTCGTCCGCCGCACCCGGCGCGACCAGCCGCCCGTTCCCGAGCCCACGGCCTGACCGTGGCGGGCGGCCACGCCCACGCCGGGGGCCTCCACCACGCCGGGGACACCGCCGTCCACCGGCTGCCGGCCGAGGCCAAGGTGCTCGCCACCGTGGCCACGGTGCTGGCCGTGGTGGCCACCCCCCGGGACGCCCTGTGGGCGTTCGCCGCCCACGCCGCCGTCCTGGTCGCCGTGGTGGCCGCCACCCGGCTGCCGCCCGGTGCCGTAGTCCGGCGGATGCGGATCGAGATCCCCTTCCTCGCCTTCGCCGTCCTCCTGCCGATCGTCGGGCGGGGCCCCCGGGTCGACGTCGCCGGGCTGGCGCTGTCGCAGGAGGGCCTGTGGGCGGGTTGGAACATCGCCGCCAAGGGGACCCTCGGCGTGCTCGCCGCCATCGTCCTGTCGTCGTCGACCCCGGTCGCCGAGCTGCTCCGCGGCGTCGAGCGGCTCCGGGTGCCCCGGGTGCTGGTGGCCATCGCCGGGTTCATGGTCCGCTACCTCGACGTGATCGTGGGCGAGGCCGAGCGCATGCGCATCGCCCGGGTGGCGCGGGGCGACGACCCCCGCTGGCTGTGGCAGGCCCGGGCCACCGCCGCCACCGGCGGCACCCTCTTCGTCCGCGCCTACGAGCGGGGCGAGCGGGTGCACCTGGCCATGCTGGCCCGCGGCTACGACGGGTCGATGCCCGAGGTCCACCACCACCACGCCCCGGCCCGGGCGTCGCTCCTGGCCGCCGTCGTCCCCGCCCTCCACCTGGCCGTCGCCGTGACCGCCCACCTCCTGTGACCGGCCTCGTCGTCCGCGACCTCCGCTACGCCTACCCCGACGGGCGCCGGGCCCTCGACGGGGTCGACCTGACCGTCGCCCCGGGGGAGCGGGTCGCCGTGCTGGGGCCCAACGGGGCCGGCAAGACCACCCTCGTGCTCCACCTCAACGGCACCCTGACGGCCGAGAGCGGCACGATCGCCGTCGGCGGCGTCACCGTCGGGAAGGCGACGCTGCGCGACGTCCGGCGCCGGGTCGGCCTGGTCTTCCAGGACCCCGACGACCAGCTGTTCATGCCCACCGTCTACGACGACGTGGCCTTCGGGCCGGCCAACCTCGGGCTCCGCCACGACGCCCTGACCGCCCGGGTGGAGGCGGCCCTCGCCGCCGTCGGGCTCCCGGGGGTGGGGGAGCGGGCGCCGCACCACCTGTCGCTGGGGCAGAAGCGGCGGGCCGCGGTGGCCACCGTCCTGGCCATGGAGCCCGAGCTGCTCGTGCTCGACGAGCCCACCGCCAACCTCGACCCGGCGGCCCGGCGCGAGCTGGCCACCGTGCTGACCACCCTCGACCTGACGACCCTCGTCGTCACCCACGACCTGCCCTACGCCCTCGAGCTCTGCCCCCGGTCGGTCATCCTCGCCGGCGGGCGCGTCGTGGCCGACGGGCCGACGGCCGAGCTGCTGGCCGACGCCGACCTGCTGGCCGCCCACCGCCTCGAGCTCCCCTTCGGCTTCGACCCGACGCTCCGCCGGCGCTGACGGACCCCACCCGTTCGGGCCGGACCTGTGTGCCCCGCCCTCCGGTGGGGAGCCACGCGTCGTCCACCCGTCAGAGGAGGAGCGCCATGGCCCGCACCCACCGCCCCGCGAAGGAGCACCGCAGCACGGCCCGGGAGGCCGGCCTCGGCCGGATCTCCGGCCTGAGCATCGTCGCCGGCACGCTGGCCGCCTACGGGGCCTTCGCCGTCGTCGCCGCCATCGCCGGCACCCTGCTGGCCGCGGCCGACGTCGACACCGAGTTCCGCACGAACGACTGGACCAGCAGCGGCGCCGTGGCCGGGCTGGTCTCGGGCCTGGTCCTCCTCGTCGCCTACCTGCTCGGCGGGTACGTCGCCGGGCGCATGGCCCGCCGCTCGGGCCTGCTCCACGGTCTCGGCGTCGTCGTCCTCAGCCTCGTGCTCGGCGCCGTGATCGGGGCGATCGCCGGCGCCGCCCAGGACAGCGGCACGATCCAGGACGAGCTCCAGGGCATCGGCGTCCCGACCGGCTGGGACCAGCTCGAGGGCGTCGCCATCGCCAGCGTGATCGTCTCGCTGGCCGGCCTCGTCGTCGGCGGCGTGCTCGGGGGGATCCTCGGCGAGCGCTGGCACACCCGCCTGGCCCGCCGGGTCGCCGACCCCGAGCGGGGCCCGGCCGCCGACGCCCGCCGCCGGGCCGACCGGCTCGACCGGGAGCACGACGAGCGGGTCGAGGCCGACACCGTCGTCGCCCACGACGTGCGGGCCGACGGCCGCCCGGCCGACGGCCGCCCGGCCGGCGACGGCTGGTCCGAGCCGCCGACCATCCCGCCCACCGCCCCCGACCCCACCCACGTGCCGCACCACGCCGGCCGGCACCGCTGAGGAGAGACCCACCGTGGAGATCGTCATCCTGCTGATCGTCGTCGGCGTCCTGATCGTCGCCGCCCTGTCGCTGTTCGGCACCGGCCGCAGCGACGTGCGGGCCGAGGACAGCCCCGACGAGACCGAGCTCACCTCGACCGACGTCCACCCGCCGCCCGACCCCGACCGCCCGGTGCCCGGCACCACCCGGGACCGCGACCGCAAGGGCGTCCCCACGCCCCCCGGTCGCGCCGGCGTCGCCCGGCGTCACCGCTGAGGGGGCGGCCGTGCTCAACGAGAGCCTCCCCGGCGACGCCCTGCTGGCCGTCTACGGCGACCGCCGGGCCGCCGACGCCGCCGTCCGCCGCCTGCGCGACGACGGCGTCGACCCCGACCACATCGTCGTCGACGACCCCGCCGACGAGGTCCGCTCGCTCGACGGCGAGGTGCGCGAGGAGATGACCCAGGCCTTCGGCCACGCCACCGTCGGCGTCGCCTACCCCAAGGAGGCGGCCAAGGCCGTCGGCACCTGGGGGCCGGTGTTCGTCGGGGTCGGCGCCGTGATCGGCGCCCTCGCCGCCCTGCCCTTCGACCTCGGCGGGTGGGACCTCTGGCTCCGCGCCCTGGTCGGCGCGGTCGTCGGCGCCACCATGGGCGGCGCCATCGGCCTCGTCGTGCTGCCGGCCATGGGCGTCCGCAACCCGCAGGAGCCGTCGGCCGCCGAGACCGGGTCGATCGTGCGGGTCGAGGTCGTCGGCGAGCCGGTCGTCCGGTCGCTGCTCGCCACCCAGCCCCGCCGGCTCGACCGGCTGCGCCACGGCGCCGTGATCGACACCCTCGCCACCGAGGACGACCTCCGCCCCGGGGGCATCACCGAGGAGCTGGTCGCCCGGTTCGTGCGCGAGGCCAGGGCCGCCCCCGAGGACAAGACCCGCTAGCTCTTGCGTCGGCCCTCCCCGGGCGGGGAGGCGCCTGCAGGCGCGGCGGCGGTTGAGCACACAGCCGTCGTCGCGCCACTCGGTGTCAGGGCGCGCAGCACCAGGGCCACCGTGACCCCGAACGCCGTGCCCGTCACGACGTCGAGCACGTGGTGCTCGCCGTCGCGGACCCGGCCCGTCGACACCAGGAGGCTGGTGGCCCCGGCGACCACCCCGGCGGCCGGCCACTCGCAGGCGACGGCGGTGGCGTAGGCCGAGCCGGTGCAGGCGTGGCCCGACGGGAGCGAGGCGCTGGCCCGCCGGGCGCTCTCGGGCCGCTGGCGGCCGATCGCCGGCTTGAGCAGGCGGTCGCCCAGCAGCGAGCTGGTCGTCGCCGCCACCAGGCCCCGCCGTGCGGCCCGCCGGCCCCGGGGCCCGAGGGTGGCCAGCCCCACGCTCATCACGCCCCAGGTCGGCAGGGCGTTGCGCCGGCCCATCAGGTGGCCGGGACCGAGCGGCGACCGGCCCGGGGCCCGGACGACCCGCCTCGTCATCCGCCGGTCGAGCCGTCCGACCGTCCGTCGTGCGCTCCGGGCCCGGACCCCCACGTCGACCACGGCGGCGGCACTGGCCCCGGGGCGGAGGCCGGAAACGTCGCCCGTTCGGGTGTGCGTGCGGCCGGCCCGGTCGGGAAGCACCGGAGCCCCTCTTCCCATCACCCCTCCCGAGGAGGCCGTCATGGCTGACGTCCTGGACCACCTGACCGAGGAGCACCGCGAGGTCGAGCGCCTGCTCGCCGCGCTCAAGGAGACCGACCCCGGCTCCGAGCGCGACCGGCTCTTCGACGAGCTGCGCACGTCGCTGGCCACCCACATGGCCGTCGAGGAGCGCTTCCTCTACCCGATCCTGGCCGAGGTCGAGGGGGAGGACGAGGCCGCCGACGCCACCGACGAGCACGAGCTGGCCCGGGCCGGGCTGGAGGAGGCGGCCAAGCGGCTCGAGGAGGGCGCCTTCTCGGCCGCCATCGACATCCTCGAGGCCGGGATCGGCCACCACGTCGAGGAGGAGGAGTCCGAGCAGTTCCCGGCCCTCCGCGAGAAGGCCGGCGACCGCCTCGCCGCCCTCGACCCCGAGACCTTGGAGGAGGTGGTCGAGTCGACCAAGACCGAGCTCTACGAGAGGGCCAAGCAGGCCGGCGTCGAGGGCCGCTCCACCATGGACGACGTCGAGCTCGCCCAAGCCCTCAGCGAGCCCTAGCCGGCCTCGGCGAGGGCCGCGACCAGCTCGTCCTTGGACATCTGGGAGCGGCCCTCGACGCCGGCCTTGCCGGCCCGCTTGGCCAGCTCGGCCTTGCTCAGGCCCTCGAGCTCGCGCCGCCGCTGGCGGCGGGAGCGGGCCTCCTGGATGTCGCCCAGGCTGGCCTCCAGCGCCGCCATCAGGTCGCTGGGGCGCTCGGGCTCCTCCTCCTGCTCGACGACGACGTCGCCGCCCTCGGCCTTCCGCTTCACCAGGTCGGCCACCCGCTGGCGGTAGCGGTCCTCGTAGGCCATCGGGTCGAACTCGGTGGTGAGCGAGTCGATCAGCTGGCCGGCGATCTTCTTCTCCTTGGGCGTCAGCTTCACGCCGCCGGGGACGTCGAGGTCGTCGATCGAGCGGACCTCGTCGCCGAAGTGCATCGTGTGGAGGACGAGGGCCCGGTCGACGGTGCGGATGGCGGCCAGGTACTCCTTGGTCCGCATGACGAAGCGGCCGATGGCGATCCGGCCCGAGGCGTCCATGGCGTCGCGCAGCAGGGCGTAGGGCTTCTTGGCCTCGTCGGTGGGGGCGAGGTAGTAGGCCTTGTCGAAGTAGAGCGGGTCGATCTCGTCGAGGGCGACGAAGTCCTCGATCTCGATGGTGCGGCTGCGGGTCGGCTCGACCGACTCCAGCTCCTCGGGGGTGACGATGATCAGGTCGCCGTCGTCGGTCTCGTAGCCCTTGACGATCTTCTCGTAGTCGACCTCGCGACCGGTGCCCTCGGCGACCCGCTTGTTGCGGACCCGCCGCCCGGTGCCCTCCTGCACCTGGTGGAAGTGGATCGTCTTCGACTCGGTGGCGGAGTACAGCCCCACGGGCACGTTGACGAGCCCGAAGGAGATGGCACCGTTCCAGATGGCCCTCGGCATGCCCCCGGCGCTCCCCCCGCAGGTGCCGGCCGAACCGCGACGATCACCTGGACGGGCGGTTTCCCCCGCCGCCGGCGGGCGAGCGGGACGGCATGACCGCGACGCACCGCCCCCACGGCGACACCGCGGCGGCGCCGGGCCGCGACGCCACCGCCCCCCAGGAGATCCCCGCCCGGGGCTGGCTGGCGATCCTGCGCCGGACCCGCGTCGAGGCCAAGCGGGACGACCTCCCGCTGCTGGCCGCCGGTGTCGCCTTCTACGCCCTGCTGTCGCTGGTGCCGGCGCTGGCCGCCATGGTCTCGGTCTACGGCCTGGTGGCCGACCCGGCCGACGTCGACCGGCAGGTGGGCGACGCCCTGGCCGCCGCCCCCGCCGAGGTCCGCGAGCTGGTGTCGGAGCAGCTGCGGGCGGTGACCGACCAGTCGCAGGGCGGGTTGGGCCTGACCGTGGCGATCGGCGTGCTGCTCGCCCTGTGGTCGGCGTCGAGCGGGATGAAGCACCTGATCGGGGCGATCAACGTCGCCTACGACGAGGAGGAGACGCGGGGCTTCGTCGCCCTCCGGCTGCGGGCGCTCCTCCTGACGCTGGGGGCGATCGTCTTCGCCGTGGTCGCCGTCGGCCTCCTCGCCCTCGCCCCCGGGGGCATCGTGGCCGCCCTCGTCCGCATCCCCCTCCTCGGCCTCGGCATGCTCGTCGGGCTGGCGGTGCTCTACCGCTACGGACCCGACCGGGACGAGCCCCGCTGGTCGTGGACGGCGCCGGGCACGATCGTGGCCGTCGTGGGCTGGCTGGTCGGCTCCGCCCTCTTCTCGCTGTACACGGCCACCTCGGGCTCCTACGCCGAGACCTACGGTGCCCTGGGGGCGGTGGTCGTGCTGATGCTGTGGCTGATGATCAGCGCCGCCGTCATCGTGGTCGGGGCCGAGGTCAACGCCGAGGCCGAGCGCCAGACGGCCCGGGACTCCACCGTCGGCGAGGAGCGCCCGCTCGGCACCCGCGACGCCCACGCCGCCGACACGGTCGCCGGCTGAGGGGACCTACGTGTCGGGCTTCTCGACGAAGCGCTCGTGGGCGGGGCCGACGACCGAGTCGGGGAGGACCTTGGAGGCGGTCTCCATCACCTTGTTCTTGGCGCCGCCCGAGACGATCTCGCGGCGACCGGCGAGGAGGGCCTCGACCGCCTCGCGGCCGACCTCGTCGGCGTCGTCCTTCTTGGCGCGGCCCAGCCGGGTGTCCTCCATGTCGGCCCGGGCGAAGAACGCGGTGTCGGTGCCCCCGGGCTTGAGGATGGTCACGCTGACGCCCCGGTCGTCGACCTCCTCGGCGATGGCCTCGCCCCAGGCGGCCAGGAAGGTCTTGGAGGCGTTGTAGGTCGACATCTGGGGCCCGGTCATCGCCGCCGCGATCGACGAGACGACGAGCAGCCGCCCGGAGCCCCGCGCCACCATCCCCGGCAGCAGCAGCCCGGCCAGGTGGACGGCACCGACGACGTTCAGCTCCAGCAGGCGGAGGTGGTCCTCGACGGCGGTCTCGACGAAGGGGCCCGAGACCCCGACCCCGGCGTTGAGCACCAGCACGTCGACCGGCCGGCCGCCGGCCCGGGCGGCGTCGGCCAGGGCCACGACGCCCTCGCGGGTGGCCAGGTCGGCCTCGACCGGCTGGACGTGGGCCTCGCCCCCGCCCAGCTCGGTGGCGGCCTCGTGGATTGCCGGTTCGTCGGCCGCCACGACCAGGTCGTGGCCCTCGGCCGCCAGGGCCCGGGCGATGCCCAACCCGATGCCGGTCGAGGCCCCGGTGATGACGGCGAGCGGTCGGGTGTCGGTGGGGGACATGGCGCGCGCCTCCCCGCGCCCACCCCGGGGAAACCGGCCGGGGACCGGTCAGCCGGCGGGGACGACCCCGGTCAGCACGACCTCGTCGGCGACGTCACGCAGCTTGCGGTTGCCATCCTGGCTGGCCTTGCGGAGCCGGGCGAAGGCCTCGTCCTCGGTGATCCGGAGCCGCTCCATGAGGATGCCGATGGCGGCGCCGATGCGCCGGCTGCTGCGCAGCGCCACCTCGAGGTGGTCGGCCCGGCCGTCGGCGTCGGCCACGGCCGCCATGCGCCGGCGGTGGGCCTCGGCGTGGGCCCGCACCCGGGCCCGCAGCTCGGCCGGGTCGAACGGCTTGACGAGGTAGTCGGTGGCCCCGGCGGCGAGCCCGTCGGCGGCGGCCTCGGGCCCGGCCCGGGCGGTGAGGAGGAGGACGGGGACGTCGGCCCGCCCGGGGTCGGCCCGCAGGGCCCGCACCAGGGCGATGCCGTCGTCGCCGGGGAGCATCACGTCGCTGACCACCAGCAGGGGGCGGGGCCGGGCCAGGGCGGTGGGGGCGTCGGCCACCCCCTCGACGGGCCAGCCGTCGGCCCGCAGCAGCCGGACCACGTGGTCGCGCATGTCGGCGTTGTCCTCGACGACGAGGATGCGGTCGTCGGCGCCGGCCCCGTCACCGTCGCCGGCCCCGTCACCGTCACCGTCGCCGGCCGGCCGGGGGGCGCTGCGGCCCTGCCAGAGCCCGGCCTCGACGGCCAGCGGCCGGCCCCGGTAGCGGACCCGGGCGGCGACGTCGGCGGCGGGGGCGTCGGTGGCCCGGTGGGGGATCGTCACCCTGAAGCGGCTGCCCGCGCCCGGCGTGCTGTCGACGGCGACCGCGCCCCCCATGGCGGCGGCCAGGTCGCGCACCAGGGCCAGGCCGATCCCGGCGCCCTCGGCGGTGCGGGCCGACGTCCCGGGCACCTGGTGGAACCGGGTGAACAGGTGGGGCTGCTCGTCGGCGGGGATGCCGATGCCGGTGTCGGTGACGACGAGCGCCAGGTCGTCGCCGGCGGGGGCCAGCTCGACGGTGATCGTCCCCGCCGGCGTGTACTTGTAGGCGTTGCTCAGGAGGTTGGAGACGATCCGGGTCCACATCTCGGGGTCGACCTCGACGGCGCCGGGGAGGTCGGCGACCCGGACGTCGAGGGCGAGCCCGGCGGCCTCGACGGTGCTGCGGAACATGCTGGCGACATCGGCGGTGAGCCGGCCCAGGTCGACGGGCACCAGGTCGGGGTCGAGCCCGCCCTCCTCGGCCCGGCCGACGTCGAGCAGGCCGTCGACCAGGCGGCGGAGCCGGAGGGTGGCCCGCTCGGCCGCCTCGACGTGCCGGCGCTGCTCCTCGGCCAGGCCGGCGTCGGCGAGCAGGGCGTCGTGGGCGCCCATGATCAGGGTCAGCGGCGTCCGCAGCTCGTGGCTGCTGTTCTGGAGGAAGCGGGACTTGGCCCGGTCGAGGTCGGCCAGGGCCTCGCCCCGCCGCTGCTCGTCGGCCAGCACCCGGGCGTCGGTGACGGCGGTGGAGACGTGCCGGGCGACCAGGTCGAGGAAGGAGCGGTAGCCGTCGTCGAGGGTCCGGTGCGGGTTGACCCCGACGGTCAGGACCCCGATCGTCGTGTCCTGGCCCCGGTCGACGATCGGCAGGTGGAGGACGGTCACGGTGGCGGCCCGCCCGGGGGGCGGGGTGGTGCCCGGCCAGCCCTCGGGGCGTTCCTCGACGACGACGGCGCCGTCGGCGACGACCCGGTCGAGCAGCCGGGGGTCGCCCGGGGCGGTGGCGTCGTCGGCCAGGCCGGTGGTGGCGACGGTGGCGAGGGGGCCGTCGCCGTCGCGCCGCAGCCGGCCGACGGCGAGGCGGACCTCGCCGGGGGCGGCGGCGAGGAGGGCGACGGCCCGACGGAGCACGTCGTCGGGGGTGGCGGCCTCGGTCCACGACATCACGCCGAGCTGGCCGAGGAGCGCGAGGCGGGCCCCCTGGATGCCGACCTCGGTGGTCTCGCCGGTGGCGACGAGGAGCCCCCCGACGGCTCCCTCGCCGTCACGGATCGGGCTGAAGGAGAACGTCCACGACGTCTCCTCGTCGAAGCCGTGGCGGCGGACGAGGAGGGGCAGGTCGCGGGAGTAGGTGGCGGCCCCGCCCCACGCCGCTGCGGCCAGCGGCGCCAGGTCGTCCCAGACCTCGGCCCAGCACTCGGCCCCGGGCTGGCCCACGCCCCCGGGGTGCTTGTCGCCCATCAGGGCGGCGTAGGGGGCGTTGTAGATCTGGACCAGCTCGGGTCCCCACCACACCAGCATGGGGATGCGCGACGGGATGACCGTCCGGATGGCGGCCCGCAGCGCGGCCGGCCAGCCCTCGATCGGGCCCAGCGGGGAGGACGTCCAGTCGTGGCGGCGGTGGGCGACGGCCGTCGGGTCGTCACCGGGGAAGAGCTCGCCGGGGGGCGAGGGAGCACCGTGCTGGCTCACGTCTGTCAGGGACCTCACGGGGATGCCCCAGGGTGGGTCTGGGGGGCCGATGAGCTGCGCTGCTGAGCTCGTCCCGGACGATAGCGCGACGCCCGCATCCCGCCGGTTTCCCCTGCTCGCGGTGGGTGAGTGGCCACCGGTGGCGTCCCCCTCGACCGATCGGCTGGCGACCTATCGGGCCAAGCGCGACTTCACCGTCACGGCCGAGCCCGAGGGCGGCGGCCCGCCCCCCGAGGACGGTCACCGCTTCGTCGTCCAGCGCCACCGGGCCAGCCGGCTGCACTACGACGTCCGGCTGGAGATGGGCGGCGTGCTGGCCAGCTGGGCGGTGCCCCGGGGCCCGACGCTCGACCCCGACGTCCGCCGGCTCGCCGTCCACGTCGAGGACCACCCGCTCGACTACTTCGACTTCGAGGGGACGATCCCGCAGGGCGAGTACGGCGGGGGTGACGTCATCGTCTGGGACTGGGGCACCTGGTCGCTGGCCAAGGGCGACGACCCGCTGGCCGCCGTCGAGGCCGGGGAGCTGCACGTCGACCTGGCCGGGGAGCGGCTGGCGGGCCGGTTCGTGTTCGTCCGCACCAAGCAGGACTGGCTGCTGCTCCACAAGCACGACGAGCACGCCGTGCCCGGCTGGGACGCCGAGGACCACCCGACGTCGGTCAAGACCGGCCGCACCAACGACGAGGTCCGCGCCGCCCCCGACGCCACCTGGGATCCGCACGCCCCGACCATCCCGACCTGGCCGGCGCCGACCGACGACGAGCTGGCCGCCCTCGACGCCCTGGGGGCGAAGGGGGAGTGGTCGCTCCAGGGCCGGACGCTCAAGCTGACCAACCTCGACAAGGCGCTGTTCCCGGGGCGCGACGGGGAGGCCCCTGTCACCAAGCGCGACCTGGTCCGCTACCACGCCTGCGTCGCCCCCTGGCTGCTGCCGTACCTGTTCGACCGGGCCGTCAACACCCTGCGGTTCCCCGACGGCGCCGCCACCAAGGGCTTCTGGCACAAGGAGCGCCCCACCCACGCCCCCGAGTGGGTGACGGGCTGGCGCTACCCCGATGCCGAGCGGGACGAGACCCAGGTCTACGTGGTGCCCGACCACCCGGCGACGCTGGCCTGGCTGGCCAACTTCGCGGCGCTGGAGCTGAGCCCGTGGACCTCGCCGACCCGGGCCCACCGGTGCCCGACCTGGGCCCTGGTCGACCTCGACCCCGGGCCCGAGACCACCTTCGACGACGTGATCACCCTGGCCCGGCTGCACAAGGTCGCCCTCGACCAGCTCGGGGTGCGGGCCGGGGCCAAGGTGACCGGGAAGCGGGGCATCCAGATCTGGATCCCGGTGGCCGCCGGGCCGACGTTCGACGAGACCCGGGCGTGGGTCGAGCGGCTGTCGCGGACGGTGGGGAGGGTCGTGCCCGAGATGGTCAGCTGGGCGTGGACCAAGCGGGACCGGGGCGGCCGGGCCCGGCTCGACTACACCCAGAACGCCGTCAACAAGACCCTCGTCGCCCCGTTCAGCCCCCGTCCCGCCCCGGGGGCGCCGGTGTCGGTCTCGATCACCTGGGACGAGCTCGACGACCCCGACCTCACCCCCGACCGGTGGACGATCCGCACCGTGCTCGACCGCCTGGCCACCGTGGGCGACCCCCTCCGCCCCCTGGTCGGGGTGGGCCAGGAGCTGCCCGAGATCTGATCGCGCCCGTTCGGGTGATTGGGGGGCGGCGAGGGGGTAGCGCCCCCGGGCATGGACGACCGCGACCTGGTGCGCTACTTCGCCGACCTCGCCCGCCGGCTGATGGGGGAGGAGGGGGTCGAGGCCACGATGCAGGTCATCGTCGACGCCACCGTCGAGCTGGTCGAGGGCTGCGACCACGCCTCGATCAGCCACATGCGGGGGTCGAGCCTGGTCAGCGCCTCGAGCAACGACCCGATCGGGATCGCCCTCGACGGGATCCAGACCGGGGCCGAGGAGGGGCCGTGCCTCGACTGCATCCGCACCGGCGAGGTCATGGTCACCTCCGACCTCACGCGCGACGCGCGCTGGCCGGTGTACGGCCCCCACGCCGCCGAGGCCACCGGGGTGATCAGCTCGCTGGCCCTGCCGCTCCACGACGGCCGGCGCACCCTCGGCGCCCTCAACCTCTTCGCCGACCGGGTCGACGCCTTCGGGGACGAGGTCGAGGACGCCGAGGCGTCGGCCACGGCGTCGATCCTCGCCGCCCACGCCACCCCGGCCCTCGTCGCCGCCCTGCACCGCGAGGACATGGCCGCCGCCCTGGCCAGCCGGGACGTCATCGGCCAGGCCAAGGGGATCCTGATGGCCCGGGCCGGGGTCGGCGAGGACGAGGCCTTCGACCTGCTCCGGCGGGCGTCGCAGCGGATGCAGGTCAAGCTGGCCGAGGTGGCCCGGCGCCTGGTCCGGGGCGAGCTGAGCGCCGATCCCGACGGCTGAGGCGGTTTCGTCGGGCCGGGTCGGGGAGGTGCCCGTCATGAAGGCACTCACCTGGCACGGCAAGCGCGACGTCCGCATCGACGAGGTCCCCGACCCGACGATCGAGGTCCCGACCGACGCCATCGTCGAGATCACGTCGACCGCCATCTGCGGCTCGGACCTGCACCTCTACGAGCTCTTCGGCCCGTTCATCGACGAGGGCGACATCCTGGGCCACGAGCCGATGGGCATCGTCCGCGCGGTCGGGTCCGAGGTCACCCACCTCGCCCCCGGCGACCGGGTCGTCATCCCCTTCAACATCTCGTGCGGGAGCTGCTTCATGTGCACGGGCGGGCTCCAGTCGCAGTGCGAGACCACCCAGGTCCACGAGCACGGCACCGGGGCGGCGCTGCTCGGCTACACCAAGCTCTACGGCCAGGTGCCGGGGGGCCAGGCCGAGCTCCTGCGTGTCCCGCAGGCCCACTACGGGCCGATCAAGGTGCCCGAGGGCCCGGCCGACGAGCGCTTCCTCTTCCTGTCCGACGTGCTGCCCACGGCGTGGCAGGCGGTCGCCTACGCCGACGTCCCGGCCGGGGGCACCGTCGCCGTGTTCGGGCTCGGCCCCATCGGCCAGATGAGCGCCCGCATCGCCCGCCACCTGGGCGCCTCCCGGGTCTTCGGCATCGACCTGGTGCCCGAGCGGCTGGCGATGGCCGCCCGCAACGGCGTCGAGCCGGTCGACCTCACCGAGCACGACGACGAGCTGGCCGCCTTCCTCCGCGACCAGACCGACGGCCGGGGGCCCGACAGCGTCATCGACGCCGTGGGGATGGAGGCCCACGGCTCGCCCGGCGGGAAGGTGGCCCACGCCCTCGTCGGCCTGCTGCCCGACGCCGTCGCCGCCCCGATGATGGAGAAGGCGGGCGTCGATCGCCTCGCCGCCCTGCTCGCCGCCATCGACGTCGTCCGCCGGGGCGGCACGCTGTCGATCAGCGGGGTCTACGGCGGGGCCCAGAGCCCGATGCCGCTGCTCCAGATCTTCGACAAGCAGCTGACGATCCGCCAGGGCCAGGCCAACGTGCGGCGCTGGGTCGACGACATCCTCCCCCTGCTCACCGGGGACGACGACCCCCTCGGCGTCGAGTCCGACCTGACGACCCACCGGATCCCGCTGGCCGAGGCCCCGCAGGCCTACGAGACCTTCCAGAAGAAGGAGGACGGGGCCATCAAGATCGTGTTGGAGCCCTGAACGACGACGACCTCCCCCCGGCCGGGCCGGGGGGAGGTCGTCGTCACCTCGGGGCGGGTGCCCTCAGGTCGAGGAGCCGGGCTGGTTGACCCAGGCGGCGGCCAGCCCCACCTCGACCCGGCGGAGGTCGGCGGTGGCGTCGAGCCGCCCGGCCCAGTAGGTCAGCCCGGCCGGGTCGGCCGGTCGCCCGAGCATCTCCTGGTAGGCCGTGGCCACCCGCCGCCGCTCGGACTCGGTCGAGCCCAGGATGTTGCGGGCCACGGTGCTGCGGCCCCCGACGGTCAGCACCGAGAGCCAGTAGGCCCGGTCGGCGTTCGACGGGTTCCGGCCCAGGAGGACCTCGTAGAGCCCGTCGACGTAGCCGGTCGGGGTGCCCCCGAAGCGGGCGTAGATCTCGTTCGAGGTCAGGATCGACAGCTCGAGCGAGAGGATCGACTGGCCGCCCATCAGGCGGGGGGTCCAGTAGTCCCGGTCGGCGGTGCTCGGGCTCCGGCCCAGCCAGCCCTGGAAGCGCTGGTCGAGCACGCGGCCCCGGGTGCCCTCGAGGGAGAAGCCGATGGCCTTGGCCACCTCGGCCCGGGTCGCCCCGTCGGTGAGCAGCTCGACCCAGTAGTCCCGGCCCGAGGTGTCCGAGGGGCGGCCCAGCAGCACCCGGTAGGTGTGGTCGACGAAGGCCTGGTCCGGCGTGAACCGGGGGAGCGAGGTGATCGTGACGGAGTCGGTGTCGGTGCGCCCGGCGCCGTCGTCCACGGTGAGCTCGAAGGTCATCGAGGCCGGGGCGTCGGGCACCGTGAAGGTGGGCTCGGCGGTGGTGGCCCCGGTGAGGGTGACCGCCGGGCCGGCCGTCTGGACCCAGCTGTAGGTGAGGGTGTCACCGTCGGGGTCGGTCGAGTCCCCGCCGTCGAGGGTGGCGGTGGTCCGCTCCACGACGCTCTCGTCGTCACCGGCGTCGGCCACCGGCGGGCCGTTGACCGTGATCGTCACCGTGTCGGTGTCGGTCCGGCCGGCCTGGTCGTCCACGGTGAGGGTGAAGACCAGGGTGGCCGGGCCCTCGGGGGCGGTGAAGGTGGGCTGGGCCGTGGTCGCCCCGGTGAGGGTCACCGTCGGGCCGCTCGTCTGGGCCCAGCTGTAGGTGAGGGTGTCACCGTCGGGGTCGGTCGAGGCGGTGCCGTCGAGGGTGACGGTGTCACCCAGGTTGACCTCCTGGTCCAGTCCGGCGTCGGGGGCCGGCGGACCGTTGACCGTGATCGTCACCGTGTCGGTGTCGCTGCCGCCGTTGCCGTCGTCCACGGTGAGCTCGAAGGTGAGCGTGGCCGGGCCCTCGGGGGCGGTGAAGCTCGGCGTCGCCGTGGTGGCCCCGGTGAGGGTCACGCTCGGGCCGGCCGTCTGCGCCCACGCGTAGGTGAGGGTGTCGTCGTCGGGGTCCGACGAGTCGGTGCCGTCGAGGGTGACGGTGTCACCCAGGTTGACCTCCTCGTCGTCGCCGGCGTCGGCGATGGGCGAGCCGTTGAGGCTGACCGACACCTCGTCGGTGTCGGTGCGCCCGGCGCCGTCGTCCACGGTGAGCTGGAACGTCACCGTGCCCGGACCGGGCGGGGCGACGAAGGAGGGCTGCGCCGTGTTGGCCCCGAGCAGGACCACCGCCGGTCCGGCGGTCTGGACCCAGCTGTAGGTGAGGGTGTCGCCGTCCGGATCGGTCGAGCCGGTGCCGTCGAGGGTGACCACGTCGCCGAAGTTGGCGGCCTGGTCCGGTCCGGCGTTCGCCGTGGGGGGCCCGTTGACGGTGATCAGCACCGTGTCGGTGGCCGTCTCGCCGTTGCCGTCGTCGACGGTCAGGGTGAAGGCGAGGACGTCGGGGCCCTCGGGGGCGGTGAACGTGGGCTGGGCGGTGTCGGCCCCGGTCAGGCTGACGACGGTGCCGCCACCGGTCTGCTCCCAGCTGTAGGTGAGCGTGTCACCGTCGGGGTCGGTCGAGGCGGTGCCGTCGAGGGTGACGGTGTCGCCCAGGTTGACCTCCTGGTCCGGTCCGGCGTTCGCCGTCGGGATGCCGTTGACCGTGATGGTCACGGTGTCGGTGTCGGTGAGGCCCCGCCCGTCGTCCACCTCCAGCTCGAAGGTGAGCGTGGCCGGGCCGGTGGGCGCCGTGAAGGTGGGCTGGGCGGTGGTGGCGCCGGTGAGGGTGACCGCCGGTCCGGCGGTCTGGACCCAGCTGTAGGTGAGGGTGTCGTCGTCGGGGTCGGTCGAGGCGGTGCCGTCGAGGGTGACGGTGTCACCCCCGTTGACGTCCTGGTCCGGCCCGGCATCGGCCGTCGGCGGGCCGTCGACGGTGATGGTGACGGTGTCGGAGTCGGTGCCGTCGCGGCCGTCGGCGACGGTGAGCTCGAAGGTGAGCGTGGCCGGACCGGCGGGGGCGGTGAAGGTCGGCTCGGCGGTGTCGGTGCCGGTGAGGGTGATGCCCGGGCCGCTCATCTGGCTCCAGGCGTAGGTGAGGGTGTCGCCGTCGGGGTCGGTCGAGCCGGTGCCGTCGAGGGTGACCGTCGCCCCCGGCACCACGTCCTGGTCCGGTCCGGCGTTCGCCGTCGGGATGCCGTTGACGATGACGGTGACCGTGTCGGTGTCGGTCTCACCCGCGCCGTCG
>DASTYI010000181.1:0-2727 GCA_035765045.1 Iamia sp.
GAACATCCAGATCCACGGCGGCATCGGCTTCACCTGGGAGCACCCCGCCCACCTGTACTTCAAGCGGGCCAAGAGCTCCGAGCTCCTCTTCGGTGATCCCACCTACCACCGCGAGCTGCTCGCCCAGCGCATCGGCCTCTAGGCCGACCACCCACCCCGCCCCGAACTCGGTGGGATCCGTGCCACCCGGGTGTCACGGATCCCACCGAGTTCGTCGTCGCGTGGGGGGCCGAGGCCGGCGAGTTGGCAAGATCGGGGCGTGGCCACCGTCGTGATCGTCCTCCTCGTGGTGCTGGGGCTGGCGCTGGTGGTCGGGATCGCCTTCTACGCCGTGGGCCGCGAGGTCGTGCTCCTCGAGCAGCGGGTCGCCCCATCGGTGTACGAGCTGGAGGAGGCGGTGCCGTTCATCGCCGACCGCCTCCCCGACGAGGTCACGGCCCGGATCAGCCACGCCGACGTCCGCTGGATCCTCCGGGTCGACGCCGAGGAGCTGGAGGCGGCCACCGCCGAGGCGATCGCCGACGGCGACGCCGACGAGGTCGTCGACCCCGACGGCGCCGTCGGCCGGGTCCTGGCCCGGACCGGCGACGAGCGGCCCGACCTGCTCGACGAGGACGTCGTCGCCGTCCTCGACGCCCGCCTGGCCTACCTCCAGGCCATCGGAGCGGTCGGCGACGAGGCGTGACGGGCCGGCGTGCCGGGGTCATCGCCCCTGCGTAGGGGTGTGACGAGCGGCATACGTAGGTCGCCCCGACGGCAATACGTCATCCACCCGATGTGGCGGGGTGCTTCAGGGCCGGAGGATGGTCCTGTCGCCGGAAGGGCCGGTGGCACCGGAAGGAGGCATCGTGCTCACCCACGACGCGCTCGACACCTACGTCGCCGACCGGCGGCAGGCACGGGAGCAGGCCGCATCGACGGCCCGCCTCGGCCGCCTGCTGCGTCGGGCCCGTCCGGCCCTCGGGGCCACGGGCCCGACCGGGTCGGCCGCCACCCCGGTGCCCGCCCCGACCACCGCACCCGCCCGGACCACCGATCTTCCCGCCGCCGCCCACGCCACCGGTGCGTCGGCCGGGAGTGACGGGGACCCGGCCGTGGCTGTCCTGCGAACCACAGCCACGGCCGGCGACCCGCGGGCCGCCTAGCTACCGGAAGGTGCTGAAGGTGGCGTCGCCCACGCCGGCGCCGGGGAGGTCGGGCACCAGGCCCCGGCGGCGCAGCTCGGGCAGGAGGCCCTCGCCGCACCAGTAGGCCTCCTCCAGGTGGGGGTAGCCGGAGAGGATGAACTCCTCGAAGCCGGCGGCGGCGTACTCCTCGATCCGATCGGCGACCTCGGTGTGGCTGCCGACGAGGGTGGTGCCGGCCCCGCCCCGCACCAGCCCCACGCCCGACCAGACGTTGGGGTGGATCTCCAGCCCGCGCACGTCGGTGGGGTCGAGGCCCCGGTGGAGCTCGGCCATCCGGCGCTGGCCCTCCGAGGCGGTGGCGGCGAAGTCGGCCTGGGCGGCGGCGATGGCGTCGGGCGAGATGCCGGCCAGCAGGCGGGCGGCGGCGGCCCACGCCTCGTCGGCCGTCGGCCGGGTGATCACGTGGAAGCGGATGCCGTAGCGGAGGGCGCGGTCGTGGGCGGCGGCCTTGGCCCGCATGCGCTCGACCCGCTCGGCCACCATCGCCGGCGGCTCGCCCCACGCCAGGTAGACGTCGGCCCAGCGGGCGGCGACGTCCTCGGCCTCGGGCGACGCCCCGCCGAAGTAGATCTCGGGCGGCGGGCTGGGGACGGCCCGGGTGGTGGCCTCGGTGACCTCGTAGAACTCGCCTTTGAACGTGAAGGGCTCCTCGCCCCAGGCGCCCCGCACGATCTCGAGGAACTCGGCGGCCCGGGCGTAGCGAGTGGCCTTGTCGAGCCGGGGCCCGAAGCGGGCCGACTCGGCGTCCTCGGCCCCGATCACGATGTTGAGCAGCAGCCGGCCGCCCGACAGCCGCTGGTAGGTCGAGGCCATCTGGGCGGCGAGGGTGGGGGAGAGCAGCCCAGGGCGGAAGGCCACCAGGAACTTGAGGCGCTCGGTGAGGCCGACGAGCGTGGCGGTCGAGATCCAGGCGTCCTCGCAGGCGGTGCCGCACGGGGTGAGGGCGGCGGCGAAGCCCAGCTGGTCGGCGGCCCGGGCGACCTGGGCCAGGTAGGCGTGGTCGGGCTCGCGGCGATGGTCGTCCGGCCCGGAGGCAGCGACCTCCCGGGAGTCGCCGCCGGTGGGGAGGAACCAGTGGATCGCCAGCATCCCGAGATGATGCACCGGTCCGGTCGGGATCCGCCACATCGCCAGGCGCCCGGATCGGCCCCCGGACCTGCGGTTTTCGGCCGCTCCGGTCGTCGCCGTATCCTCCTCGCCATGGAGCGTCCCACCCGGTTCGAGCACAACCGCTGGGTCGGCGACAAGCGCGACCAGCGGGTCCACGACCTCGACCACTGCGAGCCCGACGTGATCGAGGAGCTGATGGCCGCCCGGACCTACCTGGCCTTCGGTCCCGACACCCTCCCCGAGGCCCGCAACCGCGGCTACCGCCTCTGCCGCTGTCCCGGCACCCGCGCCGCGCACGAGGCCGAGACCGACATCGACGCGGAGGCGTAGGCGCCCCAGGTGGCCGTCGACGACCACCCGGTCCGTTCGGGGGAGCTCACGCTCGTCGGCCACCTGGCCCGGCCCCGGGCCCGCACCAGCACCGCCGGGC
>DASTYI010000182.1:0-9046 GCA_035765045.1 Iamia sp.
CAGGGCGGTGATCTGCTCCTCGAGGAAGGGGCTCATCGGGTACGCCTCGCCCAGCTTGGTGTGGAGGTACTTGGCGAAGACCTCGGTGTGGCGGGCCTCGTCCATCGTCTGGGTGGCGGCGTAGTACTTGGCGTCGATCCAGGGGACGGTCTCGACGATCTTGGCGGCGACCATCATCGCCCCCTGCTCGCCGTGCATGAACTGGCTGAGCTGGGCCTTGAGGACCTCGATGCCGAGCTGCGTCAGCTCCTTGTCACCCCAGCTCTTGATGGGCGACCCGGGGATGTCGACGGCGCGGCGGGCGATCTCGACGATCGGGTTCGGGTCGGCGGCGGTGCCGACCAGCTGCTCGGGGTCGACCGGGGTGTCCCAGTCGAGGTCGGTGACGCTGTTCCACTGCGACCCCATCGCCTTGTTGTAGAGGGTCACCAGCTGGCCCCGGCTGCGGTCGTAGTCCCAGAGGAAGATGCGGTCGGCGTGGTCGTGGATCACCTTGAGCGTGTCCTCGACGGTCGCCCGATCGGGGACCTCGGGCGGGGCGGTGGTGCTCATGGTCACACGCTACCGCTCCCCTGACCCGCCGGTCAGGGGTAGCGTCGTGCCCGTGACCGATCCGAGCGGACTCCCCAAGCAGCCGCTCTACGGCGAGGACACCGACCGGGGCGACCTGTCCGACTGAGCGGGCGGCTGCCGACCGCACCCGCTCCCCGGAAGGACCCACATGACCGACCTGCCCCCGTTCGTCGCGGGCGCCTGGGGCGTGGCCATGGGCCTCGCCCCGCTGCTCCAGATCCGTTGACGACCCCCGCAGCCCAGGCCGGGTCGTGCCGGACCTCTCCTCGGCAGAGCCTCGGAGAACACCGCACCGTCCTCCTGGGTCGCCTCGCCTGGCGGCTCGGCTCCGCCCTCCGCCGCCGCTCGTCGGCCGACGTCTCGATCGGCTCGATGGCCGTGCTCCTCGTCGGCTTCGCCCTGTGGCTGGCCTACGGCGTACCGACGGCGCCGAGCACCGGCCCCCACCGATCCAGCGCCCGCTCCAGGGTGAGGTCGGTGCCGGGCGCCAGCCCGTCGCCCAGCAGCACCTCGGCCACGGCGACGTAGCCGGGCCGGGCGACCCGGTTGCCGGCCACGACCGGGTCGTCACCGAGCACCGCCGTCCACGGGACCCCCCGGCGCCCGGCCACCCGGTGGACGATCGACACCAGCGGCAGGGCGCCGCACCACGTCGACAGCGGGCCGAGGTCGACGGGCACGACCGCCGCCTCCCGCCGGGCGTAGAAGGCGTTGAGCTCGCCCATCTTCTCCATGCCGTCCCAGACGGGGTCGGCGGCGGCGTGGCGGGCCTCGGCGACGTGGGCGAACCGGCAGGCGGCCCGGCACAGGACGCACGGCTCCAGCGTGGTCAGCAGGGTGATCGGCTCGGGCGTGGCCCGGGGCAGCCGGCCCAGGGCGTTGACCTCGGCGTGGGCGACGTAGGCGCCGCCGAGCTGTCCGGCCGGCGGGTCGGGGTCGGCCGAGCGGTTGCGGCCCTCGGCGACGATCGCCCCGTCGGGGCCGAGGACGACGGCGCCGACGGCGATCGACCCCTCGACGAAGGCCTCCCAGGCCAGGCCGAGAGCGCGCCGCCACGGCTCGTCGACGTCCGCCACCGTGTCCTCCCGCCCCACGCCCGGCAGCCTGCCACGCTGGCGGGCGTGCGCGCCGTGCTGGTCCACTCCCCCGCCGTCGGGCCGAGCACGTGGCGGTGGGTGGCCGAGGCCCTGACCCGCCGGGGCCACGCCGTCACCGTCCCCGACCTCCGCCCCGCCGTCGCCACCGGCGACCCCGCCGCCTTCGTCGCTGCCGCCCTCGCCCCCGAGGCCGACGTCGTCGTGGGCCACAGCGGGGCGGGCCCGCTGGTCGCCGGGGCGGGCGGCCGGGTGGTGCTGGTCGACGCCGGGTTTCCGGCCGAGGGGGCCGACCCCTTCGTCGCCCACCTGCGGGGGCTGGCCGTCGACGGGGTGCTGCCGCCCTGGTCGACGTGGTTCGGGCCCGACGTGGTGGCCGGGATGGTGCCCGATCCCGCGCGCCGGGCGGCGGTCCGGGCCGACGAGCCCCGGGTTCCCCTCGCCTTCTACGAGGCGCCCCGCCCGGCGACGACCCTCCCCGCCGCCGGTGGCTACGTCCTGCTGTCCGAGGCCTACCGTCCCGACGCCGAGCGGGCCGCGGCCCACGGCTGGACCGTCGGCGAGGTCCCCACGTCGCACCTCGGCCTCGTCACCCACCCCGGCGAGGTCGCCACCGCCATCGAGCAGGCGGCGAGCGCCCGACGCTCAGGCCGGTGAGGGCCGGGTGCCGCGGACGAGGCCGCCGGGACGGGCGCCGGTGGGCTCGCCGTGCTCGAAGGTGGGGACGCCGGCCTTGACCGTCATGACGTAGCCGGTGGCGTCCTGGACCAGGCGGCGGCCGCCGGCCGGGAGGTCGTGGGCGATCCGGGGCGGGGCGCAGCCGAGGGCGTCGAGGTCGATCAGGTTGACGTCGGCCAGGTGGCCCGGCGCCAGCAGGCCGCGGTCGCGCCAGCCGACGTGCTCGGCGGTGCGGCGGGTCATGTGGTGGACGACCTGCTGGATCGGCAGCGGCGGGCCGTCGCGCCGGTCGCGGGCCCACACGGTGAGGAACGACGTCGTGACGCTGGCGTCGCAGATCGCCCCGCAGTGGGCACCGGCGTCGGACAGCCCGAACAGCGACAGCGGCGAGGTGATCATCTCGTGGACGTCGGCCAGCGAGCCGTGGGCGAAGTTGAACAGCGGCAGGTACAGCAGCTGGGTGCCGCCCCGCTGGAGCAGCATGTCGTAGACGTAGGACGCCGGCTCCTCGCCCCGGGCCCGGGCGGCGGCGGCGACCGACCACGAGGCGTCGACCTGGTAGTCGACCGGGTCGGCCATCTCGAAGGTGACCTCGAAGCCGTCGACGATCGACCGGAACAGCCCGTCGGGCAGCCCCGCCACCATCTCGGCGTGCTCGCGCAGGATCCGCTCCTTGCGCTCGGGCATGGCCAGCGCCGCCACCCGCTCGGCCAGCGGCAGCGTGGCGATCTCGTCGAAGCCCTTGGTGAACAGGAAGGGGTTGGCCGTGGCCTCCAGCCCCAGCAACACGCCGATGGGCCGGGGGGCGACCTGGCCCTTCACGTCGAGGCCCGCGGCCCGCCAGTCGCCGATCCGGCCGAAGAGGTGCCGCCAGCGGTCGGGCGAGTGGTACGCCTGCTGGACGGTGAAGCTGAGGGGGCGACCCGACGTGCGGGCCATCGACTCGATCACCGCCAGCTCGCTCTCGGCGAAGTCGTCGTCGGGCGACTGGTAGGCGTCCGAGATCAGCTGGATCACCCCGGTGCCGGCGTCGGCCAGCGCCCCGCAGATGGCCAGCAGCTCGGCCTCGCCGCTCCTGAGCGTGCCGATGTTCTCGCCCGCCTTGGTGCGGTGGACGTCGGTGCGGCTGGTGGCGAAGCCGATGGCCCCGGCGGCGAGGGCCTCGCGGGTGAGCCGGGCCATCTCGGCGATCTCGCCGTCGGTCGGGTGCTCGAGGTGGTCGGCGCCGCGCTCGCCCATCACGTAGGTGCGCAGCGGGGCGTGGGGCACGTGGGCGGCGACGTCCATCGTCCGCGGCGTCCGGTCCAGCACGTCGAGGTACTCGGGGAACGACTCCCAGCCCCACGTCATCCCCTCGGTCAGCGCCGTGCCGGGGATGTCCTCGACCCCTTCGAGCAGGCCGATCAGCCACTCGTGGCGGTCGGGCCGGGCCGGGGCGAAGCCGACCCCGCAGTTGCCCATGGCGACGGTGGTGACGCCGTGCTGCGACGACGGCGCCAGCACCGGGTCCCACGTGGCCTGGCCGTCGAAGTGGGTGTGGATGTCGACGAAGCCGGGGGTGACCAGCAGGCCGTCGGCGTCGACCTCGCGGGCGCCCCGCCCCTCGACCGCGCCGACGGCGACGATCCGGCCGCCCTCGATGCCGACGTCCGCCGTCCGGGGCACCGCCCCGCTCCCGTCGACGACGGTCCCACCTCTGATCACCAGGTCCATGCGGTGAACCTAGGTCACACCTCGTAGGGCGCGTCGGGGAGGACGGCGGTGTCGATGCCGTCGTCGGCCATGAGGGCGTAGACGCGCTCGTGGTGCTCGCCGGTGAGGCGCTGGACGTACTCGATGCCGTCGAGGTGGTCGATCTCGTGCTGGCAGATGCGGGCCACGATCTCGTCCGCCGTCACCTCGACCACGTCGCCGTGGAGGGTCCGGCCCCGCACCTGGATGATCCGGGGCCGGTCGACCGGGGCGTGGGCGTCCTCGACCTCGAGCGACAGGCAGCCCTCGGTGAAGGTCCAGGTGCCCTCGGTGGCCCGGATCTCGGGGTCGACCAGGACCTCGGGCATGGCCCGCTTGTGGACCTGGACGAACATCCGCAGCGGGGCCCCGACCTGGTTGGCGGCCAGGCCCACACCGGGCGCCCGGTGCATCACCTTCACCATGTGCTTGGCGAAGGCCTTGATCTCGGGGGTGATCCGCCCGACCGGCTCGGTGGGGCGGTGGAGGACCGGGGTCTCGACCGGGACGACGCCGACGGCGGCCCGCGGGTCCTGCTCGTCGGCCGGCCACACGCCCTCGCCGGCCCACGTCTCGCTGCGACCGGGGGCGACGACGACCGCCTCGCCCGGGGCATCGACCGGCACGAGGTGCTCCGCCGCCTCGGGGTGCGACGTCGGGAAGCGGCGCCCGCAGCTGCACGTGCACCACTCCTTGACCGGGCCGCCCTCGACGGGCCAGGTGGTGACCCGGTTGAGCGGGAGGCAGGGCCGGTCCCCGCCCCGCACCGGGCACGACGACAACGTCACCCGCCCGACGTGCTCGACGTCTCCCCGCCTGCCCTTCTTCCGTGCCATGGGGATCAGACGGTACCGGCACTCGGGGACGGCTCCCCCCGTCCTGGGTGCCCGTCGGCCCGGGGCGGTGTGCCAGCCTCGCCGACGGCGGCGCCGCACGGGCGTCCGGGGGCATCACCGACGGAGACCGAGATGCGTCGCATCGCCGCTGCCCTGACCCTGACCGCCCTCGTCCTCGCCGGCTGCGGCGGGGACGACGACGAGCCCACCGCCGAGGCCGACCCGACGACCGAGGCCCCCGCCGACGAGGCCTCCTCGGACGAGCCGGCCGACGACACCGGGGCCGACGCCCCCTTCGAGGGCGGGAGCGACTGCCCGTACCTCACCGCCGAGCCGCTGGTCGACGCCTTCGGGGTCGAGCTCGACGAGCTCTACGGCAACGAGACCGGCTGCCAGTTCGTCACCGGTGACGGCTCGCTGGCGGTCACCCTGACCCACATCGAGATCCAGATCGACCCCGAGGAGTACGCCGAGGGCTCGACCGAGAGCTGCGACGAGGGCAGCGTGGTCGAGGTCGACGCCGGCGACTACGCCTACGCCTGCCTGGCCATCGGCCCGACCGCCTCGGTGTTCGAGGGCGACGCCCTGGTCAACCTGAGCGTCCTGTCGGCCGACGACGAGCAGGCCGTCGTCGACGCCTTCGTCGAGGTCCTCCCCTCGGTCACCGTGGGGGGCTGACGACCTCGACGGTGAGGCGGACGGTGGGGTGCTCCTGGGGGTAGGGGTCGCGGCGGGTGGCGGCGACGACCTCGAGGCCGGCGGACCCGGCCGCCGCCGTCATCTCGTCCAGGCCGAGGAGGGTGGCGACGAAGGGGGCACCGGTGCCGAGGAAGTCGTCGACCGCCACCGTGCCGGTGCCCTCGTGCGCCGTCACCAGCGCCCGCCCGCCGGGGCGGAGGACCCGGGCGATCTCGGCCCAGGCCCGCCCCTGCTCCTCCCGCCGGAGGTGGATCAACGAGTAGGCGGCGACGACCGCGGCGGCCGCGCCGGACCGGATCGGTAGGGCCCGCAGGTCGCCGCCCACCGCCCCGGCCAGGCGGGTGGCGGCCCGCCCCGCCATCGCCGGGCTGAGGTCGACGCCGTGGACCCGCCGGCCCGCGGCTGCCACCGCGGCCCCGATCTGGCCCGGGCCGCACCCGAGGTCGAGCACCGGGTCGCCGACGACCGCGGCGAAGGTGGCCAGCCGCTCCCGGTCGGCCGGCTTGCCGTCGAGCTCGTCGAGGAAGGCCGTCTCGTAGGCCTCGGCGGCGGCGTCGTAGGAGCTGCGCAGCCGGTCCCACGTCACCCCGGCGACGCTAGGGCGTACGGGTGGTGCCAGGCACCACCCGTACGGCACCACCCGTACGGCCCGCGGCTACGAGGCCTTCGTGTTGAGGTGGTCGACCAGGGCGCCGGCCTCGCCGAACAGCTCGTCGCGCCAGCGCTCCAGCAGCTCGGTCGAGTCGTGGTCGTCGGGGTGGAAGTCGGGGCGGTGGTAGTCGCGGATGCGGTCCCGCACCTGCTTGGTCAGCCACGGCGAGTGCTTGAGCCGGCCGATCGAGCGGAGGAGGCCCTTCGGGTCCTTCCACGTGGTGCGGTCGCGCAGGACCGAGAAGACCGTCCACAGCGTCGAGCTGCCGAGGAAGCCGATGGTGATCAGGGTCATCACCCGGGTGCGGACCTTCTCGTCGTCGACGCACGCCTTGTAGACGTCGAAGGCGACGGCCTTGTGCTCGCTCTCCTCGATGGCGTGCCACATGAGGAGGTGGCGGACCTCGTCCTCGCTGAACATGGCCTGCGCCCGCTCGTCGGCGAGGAGGACCTCGGCCAGGGTGGCGGTGTAGTGCTCGAGGGCGGCGGTGACGGCGAGGCGGACCTTGGGCGGGCTGATCCGCTCGTCGAACTTGAGGCGCTTGCCGGTGAAGCGGTCGATGCGGTCGGTGGGGTAGCCCATCTCGGCCAGGCGCTCGTTGAAGGCCCGGTGCTCCCGGCCGTGGATGGCCTCCTGGCCGATGAACCCGGCCACCTGCTTCTTGAGCACCGGGTCGGTGATCTGGTCGCGGTAGTGGCGGACCGAGCGGACGAAGTAGTCCTCGCCCTCGGGGAACAGCGACGACAGGACGGCCACGATGTGGCTCATCACGATGTCACCCCCCATGTAGAGGTGGGGGACGTCCTCGACGGCGGAGTCGAAGAAGGAGATCCGACGGACCGGGAAGGTCTTCTCCGACGAGGCCTGGGGGGCGGGGGCCTCGGCGTCGGTGTCGGTCTCGACGGCGGGATCGGCGACGGCGGTGCTCATGGGAGCTTCCTCTCGGACGGGGGCCGGCTGTCGTTCTGCCCTGATGCTACCGACGGTAACACTTCCGTCCAGAGGGCATCGGTCACATGGCGATGCGGGTGTGGCCCCGGGCCCGGCGGCGCAGGTAGGCGCCCACGGCCAGGGCGACGAGGGCCAGCGCCACCAGCGGCGCCAGGACCGTGCCGGTGCGGGCCAGCGGGCCCGAGCCGGCGCCGGAGCCGGTGCCCGAGCCGGTGCCGGCCGCGCCCGAGCCGCCGTCGCGGCTGGCGCCGCCGCCGGCCACGGCCGTCCCCGGGTCCTCGCCGGCGCTCTCCCCGGGGCGGTCGGTGCCCTCGCCGAGGACGTCCTCGTCGCCGACCTCGCCGCAGTCGACGTTGAAGGTCACGCCCACCGCCACCACGGCGGCGACCCCGGCGACCGCGGGGGTGGCGAAGGTGAAGTCGGCCTGGCCGCTGGCATCGGCGACGACGGTGGCGACGACCTCGCCGAGGACGGTCAGGTCGACCTCGGCGCCCGCCTCCAGGCCGGCGATCGAGCCGGTGACGGTGGCGCCGGTGCCGTCGATCGAGCAGGTCGGGTCGCCGGGCGGCTCGGTCGGCGGCACCGTCGGGCCGTACGGGTCCGACGTGGTCGCCTGGGCGCCGGCGGGGGCGGCGGCGAGGACGAGGAGGGCGGTGGCGGTGACGACGGCGAGGAGGACGGACCGGGGCTGGAGGTGGTGACGCACGGGGCTCCCTGGGCTCGGAGGGGGGTGGGCGCTCGTGACGTGGGGGCGCGGGCCACACCGCTTCATCGTGGGGAGGAGGTTCGGCGGTCGGCCTACGATCCCCTGCCTGGCCTCCCCACCGACCTCCTCGCCCGACCCCGACCTGTGGCGCGACCGACCGGTCCTCGTCACCGGGGGGACGGGCTTCCTGGGCTCCCACCTGACGCGCCTGCTGGCCGACGCCGGGGCCGCCGTGGTGGTCCTGCGCCGTGACCGGGTGCCACCCTCCAGCGTCGAGCAGGCCTGGTCGGACCGGGTCACGTGGGTCGAGGGGAGGGTCGAGGACCAGGCCCTGGTCGAGCGGGTCCTCGGCGAGCACGAGATCGCCACCGTCTTCCACCTGGCGGCGCAGACCCAGGTCGGTGTGGCCAACGCCAACGCCGTCAGCACCTTCGAGGCCAACGTCACCGGCACGTGGGCGGTGCTGGAGGCGGTGCGACGCAGCCCGGGCGTGGGCCAGGTCGTCACCGCGTCGAGCGACAAGGCCTACGGCGCCCAGCCGGTGCTGCCCTACACCGAGGACATGCCGCTGCTGGCGGTCCACCCCTACGACGTCTCCAAGGCGTGCTCGGACCTGATCGCCGCCTCGTACCACCGGACCTTCGGCGTGCCGGTGGCCATCACCCGGTGCGGCAACTTCTTCGGCCCCGGCGACCGCAACTGGGAGCGGCTGATCCCGGGCACGGTGCGCAGCATCCTGCGGGGCCGCTCGCCGGTGATCCGCTCCGACGGCACCCTGGTGCGCGACTACCTCTACGTGGTCGACGGCGCCCTCGCCTACCTCCGGCTGGCCGAGGCCATGGCCGCCGACCCGGGCCTGGCCGGTGAGGCCTTCAACTTCTCGACCGAGACGCCCCTGAGCGTCCTCGACCTGGTGGGCCGGATCCAGGCCGCCGCCGGCTCCGACCTGCCCCTCGACATCCGGGGCGGTGCCGCCCACGAGATCCCGGCCCAGCACCTCTCGGCGGCCAAGGCCCGCCAGGTCCTCGGCTGGGAGCCGTCCCGCACCGTGGACGAGGCCCTGGTCGAGACGGTCGACTGGTACCGCCAGGAGCTCTCCTGACCCGTACTGGCGATCGGGTGCGAC
>DASTYI010000183.1:0-21039 GCA_035765045.1 Iamia sp.
GACATGGTCGAGAACCGGCGGGTCGGGATCAAGAGCCGGGAGACCTACGAGTGCCCGGCTGCGCTGGCGCTGATCATGGCCCACAAGGACCTCGAGTCGATCTGCCTCGAGCGCGACCTCGACCGGGAGAAGGCCCGGATCGAGCCCCGCTACGCCGAGCTGATCTACGACGGGCTCTGGTTCAGCCCGCTCAAGCAGGCCTTCGACTCCTTCGTCGACAGCAGCCAGGAGTTCGTCACCGGCGAGGTGCGCATCCGGATGACGCCGGGCAACGCCACCATCACCGGCCGGCGCAGCCCCCACACGCTGTACGACTACGGCCTGGCCACCTACGACTCGGAGGACTCGTTCCGGCACGAGGACTCGGCCGGCTTCGTGCGGCTGTGGGGCCTCGGCATCCAGACCTGGGCCACCCGCCAGGGCGCCGACCGGATCAAGGACTGATGAGCGAGGGCAACCCCCCCTCCCACGACGAACCGGTGGTGCGAGGGGCAGCGCCCGCTGCCCCTGGCACCACCGGTTCGGATGGGCCCGCCGCCGGGATCGCCGGCGGCGGGACGCTGTGGCACGGGCGCTTCGCCGGGGGGCCGTCGGAGGCCCTGATGGCCTTCACCGTCAGCCTCCCGTTCGACCAGCGGCTGGCGGCGGTCGACATCGCCGGGTCGCGGGCCCACGTGCGGGGCCTGGTGCGGGGCGAGCTGCTGTCGGGCGACGAGGCCGGTGCCGTCCTGGCCGCCCTCGACCACGTCGAGCAGGAGCTCCTCGCCGGCGACTTCGCCTTCGTCGAGAGCGACGAGGACATCCACACCGCCGTCGAGCGCCGGGTCACCGAGCTGGCCGGCCCGGCCGGCGCCAAGATCCACACCGGGCGGAGCCGCAACGACCAGGTCGCCACCGACCTCCGCCTCTGGACCAAGGAGGCGCTGGCGTCGGTGGCGCGCTCGGTGCTCGGGTTGCAGGAGGTCCTGGCGACCCGGGCCGACGAGGTCGGCGACGCCTACCTCCCGGGCTACACCCACCTCCAGCAGGCGCAGCCGGTGCTGCTGGCCCACCACCTGCTGGCCCACGGCTGGGCCCTGGCCCGCGACGTCGACCGGCTGCTGGCCTGCCACGCCCGGGCCGACGTCTCGCCCCTCGGCGCCGGCGCCCTGGCCGGGTCGTCGCTCCCGCTCGACCCCGAGGGCACGGCGGTCGACCTCGGCTTCGCCGGCGTCTTCGACAACTCGCTCGACGCCGTCAGCGACCGGGACTTCGTGGCCGAGGCCCTCTTCGTCCTGGCCCTGATCGGCGTCCACCTCAGCCGGATCGGCGAGGAGTGGGTGCTGTGGTCGAGCGAGGAGGTCGGCTTCGTCACCCTCGACGACGCCTACGCCACCGGCAGCTCGATGCTCCCGCAGAAGAAGAACCCCGACATCGCCGAGCTGGCCCGGGGCAAGACCGGGCGCCTCGTCGGGAACCTGACCGGGCTGCTGGTGACGCTCAAGGGCCTCCCGCTGGCGTACAACCGGGACCTCCAGGAGGACAAGGAGCCCCTGTTCGACTCGGTCGAGCAGGTGTCGCTGGCGCTGGCCGCCATCTCGGGGATGATTGCCACGGCGACGTTCCGCCTCGACCGCATGGCGGCGGCGGCGGACACCCCGGCGGCGGCCGCCACCGACCTGGCCGAGTGGCTCGTCGCCCGGGGCACCCCGTTCCGCGACGCCCACGCCGTCGTCGGCGACCTGGTCCGCCGCTCGCTGGCCGGCGAGGGTGCCCTGGCCGACCTCGTCGCCGCCGACGAGCGCCTCGGCGCCGAGGCCGCCGCCCTGATCGCCCCCGGTGTCCCCGTCACCCGCCGCACCACCCGGGGCGCCGGCGGCCCCGACGCCGTCGCCGCCCAGCGGGCCCGCTTCGCCACCCGCCTCGCCACCGACCGCACCCGCCTCCCGTCCTGACCCCGCCGTACAGTCGGAGCGTGAGCTTCTCCCACGACATCCGGGTGCGGTACCAGGAGTGCGACATGCAGCGGGTGGTGTTCAACGCCCACTACCTGGCGTACTGCGACGAGACGTCGGCGGCCTGGATGGGGGCGGTGTTCGGCTGGACGGGGGCCGACGACGACTTCGACTGGATGCTGGTCCGGGCCGAGATCGACTGGCACTCCTCCGCCACCTACGGCGACACGATCACCGTGACCGCCGAGGTGGCCCGCTGGGGCACGACCTCCTTCGCCGTCCGCTACCGGGGCGCGGTGGGGGAGCGCCCGGTGTTCACCGCCGTGATCACCTACGTCAGCGTCGCCCCCCACACGACGACCAAGACCCCCGTCCCCGCCCACGTGCGCGCCACCCTGGGTGAGCCCGTGCCCGGCTGAGGGCGACGTGTCGGGGGGTCGGGTGGCTGGGTACGGTCGACCCCTCGTGAAGGGAGAGACCTACCGGCCCCAGCTCGACGGGATCCGGGCGCTGGCGGTGGTGGCGGTGATCCTCTACCACCTCGGGTACCGGTGGATCCCGGGCGGGTTCGTCGGGGTCGATGTCTTCTTCGTCCTGTCCGGGTACCTGATCACCGGCCTGCTGCTCGCCGAGGCGGCCGAGCGGGGGACGATCGGGCTGGGCCGCTTCTACGCCCGCCGGGCCCGCCGCCTGCTGCCCGCCTCGCTGCTGGTGCTGGTCGCCGTGATGATCGGGGCCAACACCCTGCTCGACCAGGTCCAGCAGCAGACCGTGGGCGACGACGCCACCTGGTCGGCGCTCTACGCCGCCAACTGGCGGTTCGTCTCCGGCGGGGTCGACTACTTCACGCCCGGCGACGTGCCCAGCCCGCTCCAGCACTTCTGGTCGCTGGCCGTCGAGGAGCAGTTCTACCTGGTGTGGCCGCTGCTCTTCCTCGGGCTGTGGCGGTTGTCGACGCGCCGGCGCGGCGTCGAGGCCACGGGGAGCCTGCTGGCCGCCGTCGTCGCCCTCATGGTGGGCTCGGCGCTGCTGTCGCTCGACCAGGCCGGCACCCAGGTCGGCTACTTCGGCACCCACGTCCGGGCCCACCAGCTCCTCGCCGGCGCCGCCCTGGCCGTCGTGGCCCGCCGGTGGCGCGCCCGCATCCCGACCGGCGCCGGCGCCCGCATCGCCGGGGTGGCGAGCACCGCCGTCGGGCTCCTCGTCCTGGCCCGGTTGGCCACCACGCTCGACGGGGCCGACGCCTACCCCGGTCGCCCCGGCCTGGTGGTCACCCTGGCCAGCCTGGGCCTGATCGCCGGCCTCGACCTGGCCCCGGCGCACCCGCTGACCGCCGCCGCCGGCCACGCCGCCCCCGCCGCCGTCGGGCGCCTGTCCTACAGCCTCTACCTGTGGCACTGGCCGGTGATCGTGTTCGCCCCGCTGGTGGCCGAGGTCCACGACGCCCCCTGGCTCGACGACCGCCTGGTGGTCGTCGCCGTCACCGTGGCCCTGTCGGTCGCCAGCTACCTGCTGGTCGAGCGGCCGATCCGGTTCCGGCTCGTGCCCCACGCCCCCCGGCCGGCGGTGGTGGCCGTCGGCCTGGCGCTCTCGGTCGTCGTCTCGATCGCCGGCGTCCCCTTCCTCCAGCCCCGTGACCCGTTCGCCAAGGTGGCGCTGGCCGCCGTCGAGGACGTCGCCCCCTCGGGCCCGTGCCCCTACTTCCGCGAGGAGTGGGGTCCGCCGTCGCAGTCGGAGGTGTGCGTCTACCGGCAGGGCGGGCCGACGACGATCGCCCTGGTCGGCGACTCGCACGCCCAGCAGTGGCAGCCCGCCCTCGACCGGATCGCCGCCGCCCACGACCTCACCGTGATCCGCCTGACCCGTCGGGGCTGCCCGGCCAACGACCTCACCGTCCAGTCCTACGACGACCAGGGGATCGTCCGCACCGACGTGCCCTGCACCATCTGGCGGGACCGGGTCTACGCGGCCATGGTCGAGCGCTACGACCCCGACGTCATCTACGTCGAGACCCGCTCCCACGACTGGGCCTTCGAGCACGACGGGCGCACCGTCGAGGCCGACGACCCCGACCACCTCGCCCTGTGGGCCGAGAGCTGGGACCCGAGCCTCGACGTGCTGACCGCTGGCACCGGCCAGGTCGTGGTGTCCGAGACCCTGCCGCAGATGACCTTCCGCGTCCCCGCCTGCCTGGCCGAGCACGGCGAGGACACCGACGCCTGCGACATGCCGCTGGCCGACGACGAGCGGGTCGTCGCCTACAACGAGGCGCTGCGCGAGGTCGTCGGGCGCCGCGACGACGTCACCCTGGTCGACCCGACGCCGATCGTCTGCCCCGACGGAACCTGCCCGGCGCTGATCGACGGCCGGGTGGTGCACCGCGACGACGATCACATCTCGGCCTCCTTCGCCCGGGCCTCGGCCGGGGCCTTCGAGCGCATGCTGCGTGACGCCGGGGTGCGGCTACCGGCTTGACCAGGGCCCGCCCGGGCCTGGACCATGCGACGTGGCCGATCTCGTCGCCCTGCTCACCGATCGCCTGGCGCCCGACTTCGCCGCCGTGCGCGACGCGGCCTGCGCCGAGGCCGGCACCGACCCGGCCGAGGTCCCGGCGCCGCCCACCGTCAGCCGCAGCGACCGGGCCGACCTCCAGGCCAACGGCGCCCTGGCCCTGGCCAAGCGACTGGGCCGCAACCCCCGCGACGTGGCCACCGCCGTCCTCGACGCCGTCGACCTGGGCGACCTGGGCACGGTCGAGATCGCCGGGCCCGGCTTCCTCAACCTGACCCTCTCCGACGAGGCCATCGCCGGGCTGGCCCGCACGGCGGCGGCCGACCCCCGGCTCGACGTCGCCCCCGAGGACGCCCCGGGCACCGTCGTCGTCGACTACTCGGCCCCCAACGTGGCCAAGGAGATGCACGTCGGGCACCTGCGCTCGACGGTGATCGGCGACGCCCTGGTCCGGGTCCTGGAGCACCTCGGCCACGAGGTCAAGCGGGAGAACCACACCGGCGACTGGGGCACGCCGTTCGGCATGCTGATCGAGCACCTGGTCGACGTGGGCGAGGACGAGGCCGTGGCCGAGCTCTCGGTCGGCGACCTCAACCGCTTCTACCAGGCTGCCCGGCAGAGCTTCGACGGCTCGGACGCCTTCAAGGAGCGGGCCCGCGAGCGGGTCGTCCTCCTCCAGTCGGGCGACGAGGAGACGCTGCGGCTGTGGCGGCTGCTCGTCGACCAGTCGGCCGCCTACTTCCAGGTCGTCTACGACCGGCTCGGCGTGCTCCTCACCCCCGACGACATCGTCGGCGAGAGCTTCTACAACGACGCCCTCCCCGGGGTGGTCGAGGACCTCCGGGCCAAGGGGCTGCTCGTGCTCGACGACGGCGCCGAGTGCGTCTTCCCGCCCGGGTTCACCGGGCGCGACGGCGAGCCCCAGCCGATGATCGTGCGCAAGGGCGACGGCGGCTACGGCTACGCCGCCACCGACCTGGCGACGATCCGCCACCGGGTCGACGTCACCCACGCCGAGCGCATCCTCTACGTCGTCGGCGCCCCCCAGCGCGACCACCTGGAGATGGTCTTCGCCGTGGCCCGCATGGCCGGCTGGCTGCCCGACGACGTCAGCGCCGAGCACATCCCGTTCGGCAGCGTGCTGGGGGCCGACCGCAAGATGTACAAGACCCGGACGGGGGCGTCGGTCCGGCTCAGCGACCTGCTCGACGAGGCCGTCGAGCGCGCCGCCGCCACCATCGCCGAGCGCAACCCCGACCTCGTCGGCGACGAGCGTGACGCCGTGGCCCGGGCCGTCGGCATCGGCGCCATCAAGTACGCCGACCTGTCGAGCGACCGGGTCAAGGACTACGTCCTCGACTTCGATCGGATGCTCGCCTTCGAGGGCAACACCGGCCCGTACATGCAGTACGCCCACGCCCGCATCCGCTCGATCTTCCGGCGGGGCGAGATCGACCCGGCCACCCTCGACGCCGGGGCTCTCGTGCTGGGCCAGCCGCAGGAGCGGGCCCTGGCGCTGGCCCTGCTCGGCTTCGAGGCCGTCGTCCGCCAGACGGCCGAGACCTGCCAGCCCCACCGGCTGTGCGGCTACCTGTTCGACCTGGCCCAGACGTTCACGTCGTTCTACGAGGCCTACCCGGTGCTCAAGGCCGACGACGAGGCCACCCGGGCCAGCCGCCTGGTCCTCTGCGACCTCACCGCCCGCACCCTCTCCACCGGCCTCGGCCTCCTCGGCATCGAGTCCCCCGACCGCATGTAGCCCGTTCTGTCCATCCGCATGTCCCCCTGAGGTTCATGCGGATGGACAGAAGCGGCGGCCGGCGATGAGGTCGAGGGTCCAGGCGCCCTCGACGTCGGTGAGCTCGTAGCGGGCGCTGCCCTCGGGGACCGTGACCCAGGGGTTGGCCAGGCGGGGGTAGCCGTCGATCGGGACCTCCTCGCCGTCGACCCGGAGCGGGCCGGTGGGGCCGATCTCGAGCCGGCCCTCGGCGGGGGAGGCGTAGGCGACGGTGAAGCCGCGGTGGGCGCCGTCGTCGCCCCACCCGTGGTCCTCGACGTCGATCGCGGCGGCGGTGACGGCGGCGCGGAAGGCGGCGTAGGAGCCCCACCGGTCGACGTCGCCGACCTCGCAGACCCACACGTTCTCGGGCCCGCCCTCGGCGACGAGGTCGAAGGGCTCGGCCAGGCCGTTGGTGAACGTCACCGCCGGGTCGTGGGCCCGCCACGCCACCGGGCGCCACGACCACAGGGCGACGTAGCCGTCGCGCCGGCGGGCGAAGGTCCAGTGGCCGTCGAGGTCGACCTCGTCGAAGCGCTCGGTGGGGACGTAGGCGTGGGTCTCGCCGGCGTAGGCGAAGCCGGCCAGCACGTCGAGGTCCGGGGGCGTGAAGCCCGGGGTGTACTGGACGACGACGGCGCGGCCGTGCTGGACGGCGCGGGGGAGGGTGCCGCTACCGGTCCAGTAGCGGTCGCCGTCGAGGTAGTCGCCGGCCCGGGCGGTCGGCCCGTGGCCGGGGTGGGTGGTGAACACGACGGCGTGCTCGTCGAGCGTCGCCTGCCAGGCGTGGTGCTGGTAGCCGGCGCAGCCCGGGCGGTACGACTGCGCCGTCGACAGCATCCCGTGGCCGTTGCGCCAGGTGCACGTGTCGACGCGGGTCAGCAGTCCGGCGTTGACCATCCGGTGCAGCCCGTGGGCCAGGCCCTGGAGGGTCGGGCGGTCGTCGCCGAGGACGTCGCGCACGCCCCGGATGTGGGCGAAGAGGTGCCCGTCCCAGAGCCGGTGCCGGTCGAGGGCATCGAGGGTCAGGGGGACGAGCTGCCACGGGGTCAACGCCCCCCGGTCCCACCAGAACGGGACCATCGCCGGGTCGGTGTAGGAGAGGCCGTCGGCCCGTTCCGGCGGCGTCCAGTCCGGGGGCGGGGGCTCGGCCGGGTCGAGGGTCGTGCCCATGCCCTCCCGGTCGAGGACCTCGGTGTCGGCGCGGGCGATGCGGACGACGATCGCCGGCGGCCGGTAGCGGCGGCAGCGGGCGAGGAACGTCGCCCCCTCGGTCAGCGGCAGCAGCTCGCGGTCGTCGCCGTCGTCGAGCGGCCACGGCTGGTCGGTCCGGTCGAAGCAGAGCTTGAGGGCCGAGAAGGTCGCCTGCGTCGGGGCGGTGGCCTTGAACCGCATGTACGAGCGCCCGTGGGTCGAGCCCAGGTTGTCGCGGTGCGAGTGGGTGGCGAGGTCGAGCAGCACCAGGTCGGCGAACGTGGCCGCCCGCGCCGCGAGGGCGTCGTCGGCGGCCCACTCGGCCAGGGCCAGCAGCGGGACGAGGTCCTTCCCGGCGTAGGCGTCGGAGTGCCACTCGCTGAACCCGTCGGCCGCCTTCTCGTCGAACCAGGAGGCGAGGGCGGCGGCGCTGCGGGCGACGTGCTCGGCCCCGGTCAGCCCGGCGGCGGCGAAGGTGGCGTCGGGGAGGGCCTGGCCGGCCAGGTGCTCGACGGCGTGGAAGATCAGGCGGTGGTTCTCGGACCAGTACCAGCGGGCGTCGACCGTGCCCTCGGGCGGGCCCGGGTCGGTGTACCAGTAGCGGAACCCGAGGAGCCGATCCCGCACGGCGGCGACGACGGGGCCGGGCAGCGCCTCTCGGTCGGCGTACCAGAGGAGCAGCAGCCGGAGGACGTCGAAGTCGGCGCAGTCGAGCCAGCCGTCGATCCGCCGGCACCACCCGGCGACGACCTCGGGGGTGAGGGCGCCGAGGTCCACGGTGTGGGCCGGGTCGCGCCGGGCCCGCTCCAGGTGGTCGAGCAGGTTGAGCACCGACCCCGGGTGGCGGACCGTCGTCGCCGCCGCCAGGTACGCGTCCTGGCGGCCCCGCCACCACCCGGCGTCGACCAGCCCGTCGTCGTCGGCGGCGTCGGTGCGCGGTGCGTCCACGGCGGCGGACGGTAGCGGCGCCGGCCTGCGTGGCGCCCGACCGCCGGGGCTCCCGCACCACGATCGTCGAGGCCGACGACCGCCTCAAGGTGCCAGGCACCTTGAGGCGATCGCAGGACACGGCCTAGACCGGCTCGGTCCCGGGGACGCGGTGGGGGAGGCGGGCGGCGGCGAGGAGGCCGAGCACCGCCACCCCGAGCCCCAGGCCGAAGGCCAGGGCGACACCGGTGGAGCTGGCCCAGCCCCGGGCGTCGGCCAGGGCGATCAGGGCGCCCCCGGCGCCCGTGCCGAGCGAGACGCCGAGGGTGTCGCACAGCTGGAGCGAGGCGGTGGCCTGCCCCTCCCGACCCGGGTCGGCGGCCCCCAGGGTGCTGACCGACAGCGGCGAGTAGGCCAGGCCCATCCCCAGGCCGCCGATGCCCCACGCCGGCAGCGCCCACCAGGCCGACAGCCACAGGGCGGTGGCCAGCATCCCGGTGGCGCCGGCGGCGATCAGCCCGAAGCCGATGCGGTCGAGGGTGCGGGGGCCGAGCCGGCCGAGGAGCCGCTCGGTCGCCCACGACCCGCAGGTCCACAGCACGGCGCACACCGACAGGGCGGCGCCGGCGATGCGGGTCGAGCCGCCCCGGCCCTCGGTGGCGGCCAGCGAGACGTAGGCGTCGGCCCCGAAGAAGGCCCAGGTCAGGAGGCCGCGGACGGCGACGATGGCCGGGAGCCCGCTGCGCAGCCGGGTGGTGCCGACGGGCACGAGGCGGAGGAAGGCCGGCACCGCCACCGGCAGGCCGACGGCCACCAGGCCCAGGGTCAGCAGGGGCGAGGCCGCCGTCGCCCCGGCGAGCACCAGCCCCACGCCGAGGACGAGCAGGCCGACCCGGACGAGGCGGCGCCGGTCGCCGGCCCCGTCGAGCCCGTCGGCGGCGACGACCCGGTCGAGCGCCCCGAGGGCAGGGACGGCGATCACCGCGGCGATCGCCACCAGCGGCAGCAGCCCGAGGAAGACCCAGTGCCACGTCGCCGCCTCCTCCACGAAGGTGGCGATCGTCGGGCCGGTGATGCCGGGGATGACCCAGGCGGTGGAGAAGACGGCGAAGACACGGGGGCGGATCGCCGCCGGGTAGCCCCGGGCCACGCTGGCGTAGGCCGACGCCGGGATGGCGCCCGCCCCGAAGCCCTGCGCCAGCCGGCCGAGCACCAGGATCGGCATCGACGGCGCCACCCCGCCCACCACCAGGCCGATCGAGAACAGGACCAGCCCGGCGGCGAAGGGCAGGCGCGGGCCCCGCCGGTCGGTGAGGATCCCGGTGACCACGATCCCGGCCAGGCTGGCCAGGAAGAACCCGCTGAAGACCCAGCCGTAGAGGGCCCGGCCGCCGATGTCGTCCTCGACGGTGGGCATCACCGTGGCGATGGCGAGCGACTCGAAGGCGACCAGGGTGATCGTCAGCACCAGGCCGGTGGTGAGCCGGCGCCGCCCGGGGGCCCAGACGCCGGCGCCGGTGGGGACGGCCGTGCCTCCCGGTGGCGCGTCGAGCGTGGTCATGGCGCCACCGTAGGCTCGCCCCCATGCCCTTCGACGATGTGATCACCGACCTGGACGGCCTGCGGGAGATCTACCCGCACCCGCACCCGGTCGTGGCCGACAAGGGCATCGACCACGTCGACGCCACCGCCGCCGACTTCATCGCCCGGTCGCCCTTCGTCGCCCTCGGCACCTTCGGCCCCGGCGGCGGCGACGTCTCGCCCCGCGGCGGCCCGCCCGGCTTCGTGCGGGTCCTCGACCCCAAGCGCATCGCCCTCGGCGACCTGGTCGGCAACCGCCGGCTCGACAGCTACACCAACGTGATCCTCGACGGCCGGGTCGGGCTGATGTTCGTCGTCCCCGGCCTGGGGGAGACGCTCCGGGTCAACGGCACGGCGTCGCTGACCACGGACCCCGAGGTCCTGGAGGCGGTCTCCTTCCCCGGGGTGAAGGCCACCGCCGCCCTCGGGATCGACGTCGACGAGGTCTTCCTCCACTGCGCCAAGGCCTTCCGCCGCTCGCAGCTGTGGGAGCCCGAGACGTGGCCGGCGGCCGGCGACCGCCCCTCGCCCGGCGCCATCTTCAAGGCCCACGCCGGGATCGAGGACGCCACCGCCGAGCAGATCGAGGCCGGGTTGGAGGCCGACTACGCCGTCGGCCTCTGGCACCCCGGCCAGTAGCGGATCAGCCCCCCAGCAGGGTGCCGAGGCGGTCGAGGGCGGCGCGCCAGTGGGCTCGCTGGCGCTCGCGCTCGTCGGCGTCGGCCAGGTGCTCCTGGTGGAACCGGACGCTGGTGCCCCTGGCCCCTGCCACGACGACGACCTGGACGGTGGTCGGGCGGCCGGCCCGGCCCTCGGGCTGCCAGGTCAGGCGGATGCGGTCGCGCGGGCGGAGGCTGCGCAGCTCGCCCTCGACGCCGTCGTCGGTGCGGTAGGGCCCGCCGACCGCGTCGGGGATCACGGCGCCGGGGCCGAGCCAGAGGGCCAGGCCGGGCCCGTCGACGACGACGTCCCACGCCTCGTCGAGCGGGACGGGGAAGGTGCGGGAGACGCCGATCTCCCAGCCGGCGTCGCGGGTCAGTCCGGTGGGGCTCATGGCCGGGTTCTACCTCCTGACCCGGACGGGAGCGGTCCGCATCCGCCCGGCGTCCTCCCGGGGGAGGAGCGAGGACCTCCCGCGGGAGCAGCAGGGGCGCGGCCGGGGCCCCTACCGTCGCGGGGGTGGAGGTCGTGGACCGCCGGCGCCGGCTGCTGCTCGACCAGGCGGCCACCGTGGTGGCCATGGCCATGGCGGCCGCCGACCTGGCCGTCAACCAGCCCGGCACCCGCACCGACGACGGCTGGTCGTGGGCCATCTGGGGCGCCCAGGCCGCCGCCCTCGTGGTCCGGCGCCGGTTCCCGCTGGTGGCCGGGGCGGTGTGCGTCGCCGGTGTCGCCACCTGGGCCGCCATGGGCCACATCGGCGAGCTGCTCAACCTGCCGGGGATGGTCGCCCTCTACGTCGTGGCCACCGCCGGGCCCCGACGGCGGACGGTCGTCGTCGGCGTCGTCGCCGTCCTGGCCGGCGGGGTCGGGACCTTCGTGGGCCGCCACGACACCTCGCCGGTGCTCGACGCCGTGTGGCCGGTCGTGCCGCTGCTGCTGGGCGAGGTCGTGCGCCAGCGGCGCGAGCTGCGGGACGAGCACCTCGCCCGGGTCGAGGCCGAGGCGGCCGCCGAGCGCACCCGGATGGCCCAGGAGGTCCACGACGTGGTGGCCCACACCCTGACCGCCGTGAACGTGCAGATGGGGGTGGCCTTGGCCGCCTTCGACACCCGGCCCGAGGCCGCCCGGGCGGCGCTGGCGACGGCACGGGCGGCCAGCCGCGACGCCATGGACGAGATCCGCAGCGCCACCGCCCTGCTGCGCGCCGGCCCCACCGCCCCGGCCCCCGGGCTCGCCGACCTGCCCGGCCTGGCCGCCGGGGCCGAGGCGGCCGGGGTCCGGGTCACGATGGCGGTGGCGCCGGACGTGCCGGACGTCGGGGGCGTGGTCGGGCTCACCGCCTACCGGGTCGTCCAGGAGGCGCTGACCAACGTGGTGCGGCACGCCGGGGCGGCCACGGCCACGGTCCGGGTGGCCGCCGAGGGCGCCGGCCTGGTCGTCGAGGTCGTCGACGACGGCCGCGGCCCCACGCCCCCTGGCGCGGCCGGCGGTTCCGCCGGCCTCGGCCTGGTCGGCATGGCCGAGCGGGTCGCCGCCCTCGGTGGCCACCTCGACCACGGCCCTGCCCCGGACGGTGGCTTCGCCGTCCACGCCTGGCTCCCGACCCCCGCTTCTGGCAACCCGCATGGACCGTCACGGTTCACGGGGATGGACAGAACCGGCCGATGAGGGTGCGGGTGGTGCTGGCCGACGACCAGGCGGTGGTGCGGGCCGGGTTCCGGGCGCTGCTCGACCTGACCGACGATCTGGTCGTCGTGGGCGAGGCGGTCGACGGGGACGAGGCGGTGCGGGTCACCCGGGCGGCCCGGCCCGACGTCGTCCTGATGGACGTCCGCATGCCCGCCCGGGACGGCATCGCCGCCACCGCCGCCATCACCGGCGACCCCGCCCTCGCCGCCACCCGGGTGGTCGTCCTCACCACCTTCGCCCTCGACGAGTACGTGCTCGGCGCCCTCGCCGCCGGCGCCAGCGGCTTCCTGCTCAAGGACGCCGAGCCCGAGGCGGTCTACGACGCCGTCCGCCGGGTGGCGGCGGGGGAGGCGGTGCTCGACCCGGCCGTCACCGCCGCCGTCATCGCCGAGCTGGGCCGGCGCTCGCCCCCGGCCCGCGACCCCGAGCGGCTGGCCGTGCTCACCGACAAGGAGCGCGCCGTCCTGGCCCGGGTGGCCGCCGGTCGCACCAACGCCGAGATCGGCGCCGACCTGGTGATGAGCCCGCTGACGGCCAAGACCCACGTCAGCCGGATCATGGGCAAGCTCGGCGCCCGCGACCGGGTCCACCTCGTCGTCATCGCCCACGAGACCGGCCTGGCCTGAGCCCCCGGGCGGATCGTCCGCCTCCCGGGGGCGGATGCGGGGCGCCGCGCCCGTCGGGACGATGGCGGCATGATCGAGATCCGCGGCCTGACCAAGCGCTACGGGGCCACCACGGCCGTCGACGACCTCACCGTCACCGTCGCCCCCGGCCGGGTGACCGGCTTCCTCGGCCCCAACGGCGCCGGCAAGTCGACCACCCTCCGCATCGTGCTCGGGCTGGTCCACCCCACCGCCGGCACCGCCACCGTCGCCGGCCGCCCCTACGCCGCCCTCGACCACCCGCTGCGCCGGGTCGGCGCCCTGCTCGACGCCCGGGCCGTCCACCCGGGCCGGACCGCCCGCCACCACCTGGAGGCGCTGGCCGTCACCAACGGCATCTCCCGGGCCCGGGTCGAGGAGGTCCTCGGGCTCGTCGGGCTGGCCGACCGGGCCGACGACCGGGCCGGCGGGTTCTCGCTGGGCATGGGCCAGCGGCTCGGCATCGCCGCCGCCCTGCTCGGCGACCCCGAGGTGCTGGTGCTCGACGAGCCGGTCAACGGCCTCGACACCGACGGCATCCGCTGGGTCCGCACCCTGGTCCGGGGGCTGGCGGCCGAGGGCCGCACCGTCCTGGTGTCGAGCCACCTGATGGCCGAGGTCGAGCTGACCGTCGACCACCTGGTCGTGATCGGCCGGGGCCGGCTGCTGGCCGACGCCCCGGTGGCCGACGTCGTCCAGCGGGGCGCGGGGGAGCGGGTGCGGGTCGCCTCACCGGCGCCCGACCTGCCCCGGCTGCTGGAGCGGGCCGGCGCCGTCGTCACCGCCGAGGCGGGCGGCACCTGGCGGGTCGACGGCACCACGGCGGCGGCCGTCGGCGAGCTGGCCGCCGCCCACGGGCTGGTCCTCCACCGGCTCGAACCGGCCCGCTCCACGCTCGAGGAGGCCTACACGGCCATGACCCACGACAGCGTCGAGCACGAGGCGGGCCGATGAGGGGGGCGTTGGCGGGCGAGGTCCGCAAGCTGGTGACGATCCGGTCGCTGCGGGGCACGCTGGCGGCCAGCGGCGTCGTCACCGTCGCCATCGCCGTCTTCGTCGGCCTGACCGGGAGCCTCCAGCCCGACGACACCGTGCTCGGCGGGGCCCTGACGGGCGTGGCCGTGGCCCAGCTCCTCGCCGGTGTCCTCGGCGCCCTGGTCATGACCTCGGAGCACGGCTCGGGCACCCTGGCCGCCACCGTGGCCGCCGTGCCCCGCCGGCGGGTCGTCCTCGGGGCCAAGGCCGTCGTGGCCGCGGTGACGGCGACGGCGGTGGGGCTGGTGGCGTCGGGCCTCGCCCTCGTGGTCGGCACCGCCCTGATCGACGGCGACCACGCCCCGGGCGAGCCCTTCCCGGCGCTGGTCGGCGTGGCCCTGAGCCTCGGGGCCGTCGCCCTCTTCGGGCTGGCGCTCGGCACCCTCGTCCGCCACCCGGGCGGGGCCGTGGCCGCGGTGATCGGCGTCGTCCTGCTCCCGCAGCTGCTCGGGCCGCTGTTCGGCGACCTCCAGCCGTGGGTGATGGGCCTGTCGCCGGCGACCGCCCTCCAGAAGATGACGCAGAGCTCCGACGCCTCGGCCGACGTGGCCGGCACACTCGGGCCCTGGCCCTCGCTGTTGGCGGTGCTGGGGGTGGCGCTGGTGCTCCTCGCCCTGGCGGACCGGTCCCTCGCCCGCCGCGACCTCTAGACGGTGGCCTCGACGAGGTCCATCGACCACTCGGGCATGGTGCGGGTGGCCGGGTCGTAGGAGCGCAGCCAGGTCGGCAGGAAGGGCGGGTCGGCCATGGCCGACGGGTGGTGCCCGGCGACGACCGCCCCGGCCATCGCCGGCCCCAGCTCGAACCAGAACCCGAGCGACCAGGCCAGCATCCGCAGGTGGGCGCCGGGGTGGAGGATCCGGCGGTTGGCGGCCAGCCCGAAAAGGGTGCCCAGGGTGGTGAACCAGGCCATCATCACCATGGTGGTGACCATCCCGCCGGCGTAGGAGAGGCGGCCGCCGCCCCGGGCCCGGTGGACGTCGAAGGCCACGCTCTTGTGCTCGACCTCCTCGGCCAGGTGCCAGAGGAAGAGGGTGGTGGCGGTGCGGTCGGCGCCCCGGAACAGCGACGAGAGGCGGCGGTCGACCCAGCGGGCGACCATGAAGGCGACGGTCTCGGCCCCCGCCGCGTAGGCGAGCCCGAAGCGGCCCGAGCGGCGGTCGAGCCAGCGGTAGGTCGTCGCCATCCAGCGGTCGACCCGGCGCAGCGACGGCCGCCGGGCCAGCAGGATGCGGTTGAAGCGGGCGTGGGCGCCGTGGTGGGCCGTCTCCTGATCGACCCACGTGGCCGCCTCGGACCGGAGCGGCTCGTCGAGGTCGTCGAGCACGGCGCGGACCGAGCGCACGACGTAGGGCTCGACGTGGGGCATCAGCATCGACACGGCGTTGGCCACGCAGGCCAGCTCGGGCTGCTGCGGCGACCAGTCGGGATCGAGGTCCTCCGGCCACTCGAACCGCAGGCGGCGCACCATGGTCACCCCTGACTGGTCGGCAGCCCGGCCCGTGTCCTGAGGACCTCGGCGGTGTGGCGGTCGGCGGGGAGGAAGGCCTCGATGGCCAGCTCGTCGAGGGTGACGTCGACCGGGGTGCCGAAGGTGGCGACGGTGGCGATGAAGGCCAGCTCCCCGTCGTCGGTGGCCAGCCGCATGGTGATGGCGGGCAGCGGGTCGTGCTCGGGGGCGGGCGTGTAGGCGCCCTGGGCGGCGATCAGGTCCTTGAGCTCGGCGGCCAGGTCGGTCAGCTCCTGGCGGCCGGTGACCATCGCCTCGCGCTCCAGCCGGCTGATGGTGTGGTCGGCCCACTCGCCCAGGTTGACGATGCGGGAGCCGAGCCCGTCGGGGTGGAACGTCAGCCGCAGGACGTTGAGCGGCGGCCCGAGGAGGGCGGGGTCGACGCCGGCGAGGAACAGCGATGCGGCCTGGTTGGCCATCACCAGGTCCCAGTGGCGATCGACCACGACCGCGGGGTAGGGCTCGTGGCCGGCGAGGACCAGCCCCAGCGCCTCGCGCACCGGGGCCATCTCGGGCGAGGACAGGTCGGTCTCCCGGAAGGCGGGGGCGAAGCCGGCGGCCAGCAGCATCCCGTTGCGGTCGCGCAGCGGGACGTCGAGCTGGTCGGCCAGGTGGAGCACCATCTCCCGGCTGGGCTTGGCCCGCCCGGTCTCGACGAAGCTCAGGTGGCGGGGCGAGACCCCGGCCTGGTGGGCCAGGTCCATCTGGCTGATGCGGCGGCGGCCCCGCCAGGTGCGGAGCAGGACCCCGAGCGGTGGCGTGCGGTCGGCCATGGCGCCGACCCTACGGACCGCCGGGAAGCGGGGCGATGACCTCCCGGGTAGTGGCGCGGGACCCGGTCGGGCATGTGATGCTGCGGGGGTGGACCTCGACGCGCTGATCTCATCGATGCCCTTCGCCGTGGCCAACGGGGTGGGACTGACCGCCGCCTCCGTCGACGAGGTGGTGGGCACCCTGGAGTGGGCGCCGGACCGCTGCACGATCGGCGGCGTCCTCCACGGCGGTGCGCTGATGAACCTGGCCGACAGCCTGGGGGCGATCCTCGCCTACCTCAACCTGCCCGAGGGGGCCGTCGGCACGACGACCATCGAGTCGAAGACCAACCTGTTCCGGGCCGTGCGGGAGGGGACGGTCACCGCCACCACGACGGTCCTCCACGCCGGGCGCACGACGATCGTCGTCCAGACCGACGTCCGCGACCACCGCGGCAAGCGGGTCAGCCTGACCACCCAGACCCAGGCCGTCCTCCGGGGCTAGACCGCCTCAAGGTGCCTGGCACCTTGAGGCGGTTGCGGGCCGCGGAGGAGGCGGCCGGGGCGGGCCCCGGTGAACTCGTCGTCCTGGCGCACGACCTCGCCGCCGGCGATCGTGAAGCGGTAGCCCCGCGAGCCCTGGACGAAGCGCCGGGCCCCGGTGGGCAGGTCCCAGGCCATGCGGGGCGGGTCGATGGCGAGGGCGTCGAGGTCGATCACGTTGACGTCGGCCCGCAGCCCCGGCGCCAGCAGCCCCCGGTCGAGGAGGCCGTAGTGCTCGGCCGTCTCGCGGGTCTGGCGGCGCACCACCAGCTCGAGCGGCAGGTGCGGGCCCCGGACCCGGTCCCGGCTCCAGAACTGGACCATGAAGCTCGGCGTCGAGCCGTCGCAGATCGAGCCGACGTGGGCGCCGCCGTCGGCCAGCCCCATGCGGGTGCGGGGGTGCTGGTGCAGCTCCCACAGGGCGTCGAGGTTGCCGTCGCTGTAGTTGAACAGCGGGTAGTAGAGGAGGCCGTCGCCGCCGTCCTCCATCATCACGTCGAAGGCGACCTCGGCCGGGGGGCGGCCCTCCCGCTCGGCGATGGCGGCCACCGACTGCTCGGCCGGCGGCTCGTAGTCGGTCTCGCCCCGGAACGGGAACATCTTGTGCCACGACGAGGTGAGCGAGGTGACGAAGGGGCCGAGGTCGGCCCGCTCGCCGTGGACGAGCGCCCGGCGGGCATCGGCGTCGGCGGCCAGCCGGGCGACCCGCTCGGCGGAGGAGAGGAAGGCCACCGGCCCCCAGCCCGCGCTCGTCGAGAAGGGGTGGATCGTCGCCGACCAGCCCATCAGGAGCCCGACCGGGCGACCGTGGACCTGGCCGTAGACCTCGACCCCGTCGGCCCGGGCCTCGTCGAGCAGGCCGGCGACGTCGCGCCACAGGTCGGGGGCGGCGTCGGTCTGCTGGAAGTTGAAGGTGACCCGCCGGCCCGAGCGCTCGGCCAGCCGGCGCATCCACCCGAACGAGGCGGGCACGTCGGGGTGGTGGAGGGCGCCCTGGAAGACACCGTGGCCGGCGGCGCGGAGGGCGTCGCCGAGGGCCATGATCTCGTCCTCGTCGGCCTCGGTGCCGGGCACCAGCTCGCCGTCGGCCGAGCGGTGCAGCGGGGTGCGCGACGTCGACACGCCGAGCGCCCCGGCCCGCAGCGCGCGGGTCGTCAGCCGTTCCATGGCGGCGAGGTCGTCGGCGGTGGCCGCCTCGTTGGCCGCACCCCGGTCGCCCATGACGTAGGCCCGGAGGGCGCCGTGGGGGACCTGCGTGCCGACGTCCATCACCCAGCGGCGGCGGTCGAGGGCGTCGAGGTAGCCCTCGAAGCTCTCCCACTCCCACTGGATGCCCTCGGTCAGGGCGGCGCCGGGGATGTCCTCGACCCCCTCCATCAGCCGGATCAGCCAGTCCCGGCGGTCGGGGGCGGCGGGGGCGAAGCCGACCCCGCAGTTGCCCATGACGACGGTGGTGACGCCGTGCCAGCCCGACGGGGTCAGCTCGGGGTCCCACGTGGCCTGGGCGTCGTAGTGGGTGTGCATGTCGACCCAGCCGGGGGTGACGACCAGGCCCTCGGCGTCGACCTCGCGGCGGCCCCGGCCGACGTCGTCGCCCACGGCGGCGATGCGGTCCCCGTCGAGCGCCACGTCGGCGGTCCGCGGTGGCGCCCCGCTCCCGTCGACCACGGTGCCGCCCCTGATCACGATGTCGTGCACGGCCCCCGAGGCTACGTCGCTCGCTACCGTCGGGCCCGTGGACCCCGCCGACGCCGCCGACCACGTCGCCCTCGGGGCGCTCCAGGCGGCCTACGGCGACGCCGTCACCCGCCGCGACTGGCCGGCCGTGGTGGCGCTGTTCGAGCCCGACGCCACCGTCACCCTCGACCTCGGTCGGGGTGAGCCCCGGGTGCTCGGCCCGGTCGAGCTGGTCGCCTTCGTCGAGGAGGCGATCAGCCGCTTCGACCTCTTCCTCTTCACCATCCTCAACCGGGTGGTGCTCGACGTGACCGGCGACGAGGCGACGGGCCGGGTGTGGCTGGCCGAGGTCCGCCAGGACCACGACGGCGTGGCCACCACCGCCTACGGCCGCTACGACGACACCTACCGCCGCACCGGGGCGACGTGGCGGATCGCGGGGCGGCGCTACCGCTCGGTGGCCCGCACGGCGCCACCCGGGAGCGGGGCGACGTTCGAGGTGGTGGCCAGGGACGACGCCGGGTAGGGCCCCGCCCGGTCGGTGCGGCGCCGACACGCACCGTGCCCATCGGGGCGGCGTCCACGACGCGACGTGGTCGTGGGGGTAGCCTTCCCGGGGGATCGAAACGGCTCGGAGGACACCCGGATGGCAAGCGACGACGGCACCCGCGAGCTGGTCGAGCTCCGGCCGGCCCCGGCCGTCCTGCTGCGCCACCGCGACGCCGACCTCGAGGTCCACACCGCCCCCCGCACCGGTCCCCGGGTCGAGCTCAAGCGGGGCGCCCTCTGGATCCGGGCCGGCGAGGAGGGCCCCGGCGTCACCGTGACCCACGGGGCCACCAGCGTCCAGGTCCGGGCCGGGGCCGGGGTGGTCGAGGTCGTCGACATGGAGGCCCTGCTCGTCGTCGCCGCCGGCCGGGCCGCGGTCAAGGGGGTCTCGCCCCTGCCCCGCAGCGTGATCGCCGGCCAGGCCGTGACCCTCACGCTCGACGGCACCTTCTCGGACCCCGACGCCCTCTCCGCCGCCGAGCTGGCCGCCGACCGGATGGTCGTCGAGAACCTCGCCCTCGACAACCTCGCCTCCGGCAGCCCCGCACCGTCCACCCCCGCCGCCCCCGCCGCCCCCGCCGCCCCCGGTGCCCCCGACCTCCCGGCCGAGGCCCGGGTCGACCCGCCCGGCGCCCCCCAGGTCGAGGGCACCGCCGACCCCTTCGCCCCCCGGGTCCGCCCCGACCCGTCGGCCCCCGTCGCCGCCGCGCCGCCGGAGGCCGCACCGGTCGCGTCCGTCCCGCCCGTGCCGGCGCCCGACCCCCCGGCTGCTGCCGCGGCGCCGACGGTGGCCCCGGCCCCGGAGGTCCCCGCCCCGGCCGAGCCGGACGCCCTCCCGCCCGCACCACCGGTGGGGCGGCCGGCGCCGTCGTTGCCGGTCACCGAGCCGTCGGCGCTCGAGGTGGCGCTGGCCGGGGTCGGGGTCACCGACACGCCGCCGGCGCCGGGCGAGGCGCGCACCCCGGTCGAGCCCAAGGCCGCCCCGGCGGAGGCCACGGGGAAGGACCGGAGGAAGGCGGTCCCGCCCCGGAAGGCCGCCCGCGAGGCCGCGGCGTCCACCCCCGAGGACGACCGCCGCCGTCAGCGGATCCTGATCGCCCTCGTCCTCGGCGCCCTGCTGATCCTGGCCATCGTCGCCGCCCTCGCCTTCAGCAGCGACTCGGCGTCGGCCCTCGGGATCTAGCCCGGCACCTCGACCACGGGGCCCCGGCCCTCGCGCTTGGACCGGTACATCGCCCGGTCGGCCGCCGCGATCAGCGTCTCGACCCGCTCGCTGCCGTCGGCGACGACCGCGCCGATGCTCAGGCCGATGCGGTGCGACGAGCCGTCGCGCAGCACGAACGGCGCGGCCATGGCGTCGACCACCCGCTGGATGACCTTGGTGGCGGCGTCGACCTGGCCCAGCTCGACGACCAGGACGAACTCGTCGCCGCCCCAGCGGCCGCAGGTGTCGCCCTCGCGCACGGCGTGGCTCAGCCGGCGGGCCGCCTCGACCAGGACCTCGTCGCCGGCGTCGTGCCCGTAGCGGTCGTTGACGGCCTTGAACCCGTCGAGGTCGCCGAAGACGATCAGCGGCCGCAGGGCCAGGCGCTGGGCCCGGATGAGCGCCATCCGCATCCGGTCGAGCAGCAGGCCCCGGTTGGGGAGCCCGGTGAGGTCGTCGTGGAAGGCCAGCTCGGCCAGGACCTCGTTGACGCCGTGGTGGACGGTGGTCTCGGTGCGGGTGACGACCAGGCCGTGGTCGGGCAGGGCCTCGGCGGCGACGAGGAACCAGCGGGGCTCGGCCAGCTCGTCGGGCGGCGCCAGCTGGTACTGGACCTGGAAGCTGTGGCCCCGGCCGTCGAGCAGCCGGTCGAGGCCGTCGGCGGTGTGCTCGGCGACCGCCGAGGGGCCGCGGTCGGGGTCGCGGAGCCCGGCGAGGAGGGGGGCGCCGACGGGCTGCACGAGCAGGTCGTCCTCGCCCTCGGCCAGCCGCCAGAGCCGGTTGGTGGCGACCACCACCCCGTGGGCGTCGACGACGGCCACGCCGTGCGGGAGGGTGTCGAGCAGGACG
>DASTYI010000184.1:0-59966 GCA_035765045.1 Iamia sp.
AAGGTCGGAGGTGCCCTCGACGTAGTCGGCGATCGGCGTCGAACCGGCCTCCGGGGGCACGTCGACGGTGCCCCCGGGCGTCTCGGTGGGGAGGGTGTCGGTCACCGCGTCCTCGGAGCCCGTCGCCGGCGGCGCCGACGACTCCTCGGGGTCGTCGCTCCCGCACGCCCCGGCCGCCAGGGCGAGCACCAGGAGGAGGGAGGCACCGGTCGTCCGCATCGTTCGCATGCGCCGAGCATCGGCGTCCCCAACCCCACCGGTCATGAGTACCCCGATCGCCGCCATAGGTGGTGGCCGAGGGGTGGGCGCCCGCCCGGGTGCTGGTACGGTCGCCCTGGGTGCGCCGGGAAGTCTGGTCGGCACAGCGTCGCCGACCCCCTGGACATCCATGGGACCTCTCGTCCTCCTCCACCTCGCCGCCGCGGCCGTGGTCTTCGCCGCCGGCCGCCACCTCGGCCGCCGGGGGCTCTTCGCCGTCGCCCTGGTCGCGCCGGTGGCCACCGTGGCGTGGGCGGTCACGCAGGTCGGCGCCGTGCTCGACGGCGCCACGCCGGCCGAGCGGACGGGCTGGGTGCCGTCGATCGACGTCGCCCTGTCGTTCCGCCTCGACGGGTTCGCCCTGCTCATGGCGCTGGTCGTGGCCGGGATGGGGACCCTGGTCCTGGCCTGGTCGGTGGCCTACTTCGGGGCCGACCAGCCGATCGACCGCCTGGTCCGGTTCGCCGGCGGGTTCGTGGCCTTCGCCGGCGCCATGCTCGGCCTCGTCCTGGCCGACGACGTGTGGACCCTCTTCGTGTTCTGGGAGGCGACGTCGATCACCTCCTTCGTCCTGATCGGGCTCGACCACGACCAGCCGAGCGCCCGGGCCGCGGCCCAGCGGGCACTGCTCATCACCGCCGCCGGCGGCCTCGCCCTGATGGGGGGCCTGGTGCTGATCAGCCAGGCGGCGGGGACCACGTCGCTCGCCGGCCTGGCGGCCGACCCGCCCGGGGGCACCGTCGTGACCGCCGGGCTCGTGCTCGTCCTCGTCGGGGCGGCGACGAAGTCGGCCCAGGTGCCGTTCCAGGTGTGGCTGCCCGGGGCCATGGCCGCGCCCACGCCGGTCAGCGCCTTCCTCCACTCGGCGACGATGGTGAAGGCCGGCGTCATCGTGGTGGGCCGCTTCGCCCCGGTCTTCGCCGACCTGGGGTGGTGGCGACCGGTCGTCGTGGGGGTCGGGGCGCTGACGATGGTGGCGGGCGGGATCGGGGCCCTCCGCCAGCACGACGCCAAGCTGCTCCTCGCCCACGGCACGGTCAGCCAGCTGGGGTTCATGGTGGTCGCCTTCGGGATCGGCCACCCGGACGTCACCGCCGCCGCCGTCGCCCTCCTGGTCGGCCACGCCCTGTTCAAGGCGGCCCTCTTCCTCACCGTGGGGATCGTCGACCACGCCACGGGCACCCGCGACATCCGCCGCCTGGGCGGGGTCGGTCGGGCGCTGCCCGGGGTGGCGGCCCTGGCCGCGATCGCCGCCGGCTCGATGGCCGGCCTCCCCCCGGCCCTGGGCTTCGTCGCCAAGGAGGCGGTGCTCGACACCCTGCTCCACGAGGACGACCCGTGGGCCCTGGTCGCCGTCGTCGCCGTGGCCCTGGGGTCGATCCTCACCGTCGCCTACACCGCCCGCCTGTGGTGGGGCCTCTTCGGCGCCGGGCCGGCCACCGAGCGGGCCGAGGTCCACCACCGGCCGGGCCCCGTCCTCGTCCTGCCCGTCGCCCTGCTGACGGGGCTGACGCTGCTGGGCGGCCTGTTCGCCGGCCCGCTGGGCGACCGCCTCGCCGTGGCCGGGGAGGCGCTCGACCCCCACGCCCACGGCCACCTCGTGCTCTGGGCCGGCGTCACGGCCCCGTTGGCGATCTCGATCGGCATCGTCGTCGCCGGGGCCGTGCTCCACCTGGTGCTGCGCCGGGTCGGGGGCGTCCCGGCCGCGCGGGTGTCGGGCGAGCACGTCTTCCAGCGGGGCTTCGACGGCCTGCTCGACGGGGCCCGGCGGGTCACCGCCGTCGTCCAGAACGGCTCGCTCCCGGCCTACCTCGCCGTCGTGTGGCTGGTCGTCGTGGCCGGCGGGGTCGGGGCCCTGGCCACCGGCGCCCGGATCGGTGACGTCGGGACGGTGGTGGCCGACAACGCCCTGCAGGTGGCGGTGGTGGCGGTGACGATCGGGATGACCATCGGGGTGGCGGTGGCCCGCCGCCGGTTCTCCTCGGTGCTCCTCCTCGGCGGCGTCGGCTACGGCACCGCCGTGCTGTTCATGCTCCACGGCGCACCGGACCTGGCCCTGACCCAGCTCCTGGTCGAGACGATGAGCCTCGTCGTCTTCCTCCTCGTCCTGCGCCAGCTCCCCGAGGGCTACGCCGCGCCACCCGAGTGGGCGCCCCGGACCGTGCGGATCGGGATCGCCGTCGCCGCCGGGCTGGCGGTGGCCGGCCTGGCCGCGGTGGCGGGCACGACCCGGTCCGAGGCCCCGGTGGCCGACGAGTACCTGGCCCGGTCCGAGCCCGAGGCCGGGGGCCGCAACGTCGTCAACGTGGTGCTGGTCGACTTCCGCGGGATCGACACCCTGGGGGAGATCACGGTGCTGGCCGTGGCCGCCATCGGCGTGGCCAACCTGGTGCGCGCCGCCCGGCGCGACCTGGCCCCGGACGAGGACGAGGACCCGCTCGACGCCCCGCTGGACGACGGGCCCAGCGCGGCGGCGAGCGACGACCCGACGGTCGCCGGGGATCGGTCGGTGATCTTCGACGTCGTCGGACGGGGCCTCTTCCCCGTGCTGCTCCTGGTCTCGATCTACGTGGCCCTGCGGGGGCACAACGCCCCGGGCGGGGGCTTCGCCGGCGGCCTGATCGCCGGCGGCGCCTTCCTCATGCGCTTCCTCGCCGCCGGCACCCCCCGGCTGGCCCGGGCCCGGCCGCTCCCGACCTCGGCGCTGGTGGGCACGGGGCTCCTCGTCGCCGCCGGCACCGGTGCCGCCTCCCTGGCGGCGGGCCAGGACTTCCTGGAGTCGACGATCTGGAAGCTCCACCCGCCGCTGCTGGGCGAGGTGAAGCTGGTGACGTCGACCGTCTTCGACGTCGGCGTCTACCTGCTCGTCCTCGGCGTCGTGCTCAGCGTGCTCACCCACCTGGGCGCCGGACCGGGGCTGCGACCCGTGCGGGGTGGGGCCCGATGAGCCTCGTCCTCATCGCCCTGATCGCCGTCCTCGTGGGCACCGGGACCTACCTGATGCTCCACCGGACGATCACCCGGATCATCCTCGGCGTCGCCCTGATCGGCAACGGGATCAACCTGCTCCTCGTCGGCTCGGGGGGACCGGCGGGCGACGCACCGATCATCGGCCACGGCTCCTCCCCCGCCGACCCCGTCCCCCAGGCCCTGGTCCTCACCGCCATCGTCATCGGGTTCGCCACCCAGGCCTTCCTGCTCGCCCTGGCCTGGCGGAACTGGACCCTCGACGGCAACGACGAGGTCGAGGACGACATCTCGGACCGCCGCCTGGCCCGCCGGGAGCCGGATGTCGTCGACCCCTACGCCGGCGACGACGCCGACCTGGAGGAGCCCCGGTGAGCCGCGCCATCCCCCTCCTCGTCGCCATCCCCCTCCTCGGCGCCGCCGTCAACCTCCTCCTGGTCCGGCACCGGGCCGTCCAGCGGGTCGTGGCCGTGGGCTGCACCACGGCCGGCCTGGGGCTCGCCGTCGCCCTGCTCGTCCACGTCGAGCGCGAGGGCACCGCCGCGGTCGCCCGCATCGGGGGGTGGGGCACGTCGATCGGCATCACCTACGTCGTCGACCGCCTGGCCGCGGTGATGCTCGTCGTCGGCTTCGCCACCCTGCTCGTCGTGCTGGTCTTCGCCGTCGGCCAGCGGGCGGCCGACGAGGCGACGCCCTACTACCACCCGGCCTACCTGGTCCTCAGCGCCGGCGTGGCCGCCGCCTTCTGCGCCGGCGACCTGTTCCACCTCTTCGTCGCCTTCGAGGTCCTCCTCATGGCGAGCTACGTCCTGCTCACGTTGCAGGGCCGGCCCGGGCAGATCCGGTCGGGCACGACCTACGTGATCATCAACACGGTCGAGTCGATGGTGCTGCTCGCCGGGGTGGGGTTGGTCTACGCCGCCACCGGGACCCTCAGCATGGCCGACCTGCCCGAGGCGCTGGCGGCGCTCGACCCCGGCGTGCGGACCGGCCTCCACGTCCTCCTCCTCGTGGCCTTCGGGCTGAAGGCGGCCGTCTTCCCGCTGTTCTTCTGGCTGCCCGACGCCTACCCCACCGCCCCCAGCCCGGTCACCGCGGTGTTCGCCGGGCTGCTCACCAAGATCGGCGTGTACTGCCTCGTCCGCACCCAGACGCTGCTGTTCCCCGGCGAGCTCGACGGGGTCCTCCTGTGGGTCGCCGGCCTCACCATGGTCGTCGGGGTGCTCGGGGCCATCGCCCAGGCCGACATCAAGCGGATCCTCTCGTTCCACATCGTCAGCCAGATCGGCTACATGGTGATGGGCCTCGCCATCGGCGGGCCGGCGGCGATCGCCGCCACCGTCTTCTTCGTCATCCACCAGATCCCGATCAAGACGTCGCTGTTCCTCGTCGAGGGGGTGGTCGAGCACAGCGAGGGGACGGGGACGCTCGACCGCATCGGCGGGCTGGCCCGTCGCTCGGGCCCGCTGGCGCTCTGCTTCGCCCTCCCGGCGTTGAGCCTGGCCGGGCTGCCGCCGTTCTCGGGGTTCGTGGGCAAGCTCGGGCTGGTCTCGGCCGGCATGGACGCCGGCCAGTACGCCGTCACCGGCGTGGCCCTCGTCGTCAGCATCCTCACCCTGGTGTCGATGACCAAGATCTGGCTCGGGGCGTTCTGGGGCGAGGCCCGTGAGGGTCCGAGCGGGATCCTGGGCCGCAACCGCACGATGGCGGGGGCGACGATCGCCCTGGTCGCCGGGGGCCTGGCCCTGGCCCTGGCCGCCGGCCCGATCTACCGGTTCTGCGACCGCACCGCCGACGACCTGACCACGCCGGACCGGTACGCCGAGCAGGTGGCGGACCGATGAGGCGCCTCGTCGGCCGGGTGCCGTGGATCGTCGTCCTCACCGCCACCTGGGTCCTGCTCCAGGGCGAGGCCACGGTGGCGAACCTCATCGGCGGGCTCGCCGCCGCCCTCGTGGTGCTCCTCGCCGTCCCCCTGGCGAGGGAGCCGGGGCGGCACCGCGTCCACCCCCTCGGCCTCCTCCGCTACCTCGCCTTCGTGGCGGGGAGCCTGGTGACGTCGAGCCTCGCCGTCGTCCGCACCTCGGTCGCCCCGACCCCCCGCCGGCTCCGCAGCGGGATCGTGCGGTGCGAGCTCCCCGGCGCCAGCCCCCTCGTGGCCACGATGGTCGCCAACGCCATCACCCTCACGCCGGGCACGCTCACCGTCACCGCCGACGCCGACGCCGATCCGGCCGTCCTCCACGTCCACGTCCTCGGGCTGGACGACGTCGACGCCTTCCGGGCCGAGGTCGCCGACCTCCACCGGCGGGCCCGGGCCGCGGTCACCCCCGTGGGCGAGGCGGCGCCCCGATGACCGTCGTCGCCGTCGTGGCCCTCGGTGCGCTGGTGGTGGCGGCGAGCCTGAGCGCCCTCCGCGTCGTGCGGTGCGAGCTGCTCGCCGACAAGGCCATCGCCCTCGACGTGATCACGGCCACGATCGTGTGCGGCATCGCCGTGGGCGCGGCCTGGTCGGGCGACGGCCTGCTGGTCGACATCGCCCTGGTGCTCGGCCTCCTCGGCTTCCTGGCGACGGTGTCCATCGCCCGCTTCGTCGCCCGGCGGGGCCGATGACCGTCCTGCGCGACGTCGTCGCCGCCGTGCTCCTGCTGGCCGGGAGCGGCCTTGCCCTGTCGGCCGTCCTCGGGCTGTTCCGGCTGCCGGACGTCTACGCCCGGATGCACGCCGCCACCAAGCCGGCGACGCTCGGCGTGGCGCTGTGCCTCGGCGGGGCCGCGGTGCGTGCCGACGACCCCTCCGACGTCGCCAAGCTCCTGGCCGCCATCGTCTTCCAGCTCCTCACCGCACCCGTGGCCGGGCACCTCCTCGGCCGGGCCGCCCACCAGACCGGTGCCCCGCAGTCCGAGCACAGCGTCGTCGACGAGCTCGGCCCCGAGGAGCGCCGGGGGTGACGGATCAGCCCTGCCGGTGCGTCACCGTGACCGTCGTCCCGGTCTCGCCGGACGAGGCGATCAGGTCGACCGCCCGCCCGTCGTGCTCGAAGGTCCGGGTCGCGGACACCGTGTCGTCGACGGTGGTGTCGAGCTGGGACGTCACCTCCCAGCCGGCGAGCGCGTCCTCGTAGAGGGCGACGATCTCGGCGGGCGAGGCGGGAGCCGTGCCGGTGACCGAGTGGATCGGGCCGGTCGACGGGTCGTCGACCGAGGACCCGAGGCCGACCTCCAGGCCGTCGGGCAGGGGGACGTCGTCGGGCCAGTCGGCCGGCACCTCGCCGACACCCCCGGAGATGGATCCGTCCTCGGTCTCGATGGCGATCGAACCGCCGTCGGGGTCGAGGTCGACCTCGGCGTCGCCACCGGCGGCGGCCTCGGCGGCCTCCTCCGCCGCCCGTTCGCTCACCTTGTCCGCCACCTTCCCGCAGGCGGGGGTGGCGATCACGATCGTCAGGGCGGCCGCCACGGCGGCGACCCTCCGGTGGTTCCTGCTCATCTGTCCCTCTCTGCGCCGGGTGCGGCCCTCCCCCGTCGGGACGGTCGCACCTCTCACCCGGGTCGTCATGGGTAGGGGGTGGCGACCTCGTGAGTAGCGCGACGACGCCCCCGGGGGCCGAGTCCCGGGGGCGCCGTCGAGCCGGGGCGGGCGGGACTAGATGGCGTCGACGCCCTGCTCGCCGGTGCGGATGCGCACCACGGCCTCGACCGGGGTGACCCACACCTTCCCGTCGCCGATCTTGCCCGAGGCGGCGGCGGCCACGATGAGGTCGACGGCCGTGTCGACGACGGGATCGTCGACGACGACCTCGAGCTTGACCTTGGGCACGAGGTCGACCTGGTACTCGGTGCCCCGGTAGGTCTCGGTGTGGCCGCCCTGGCGACCGACGCCCTTGACCTCGGTGACGGTGAGGCCGACGACACCGGCCTCCTTCAGGGCCGACTTCACGTCGTCGACCTTGAAGGGCTTCACGATGGCGGTGATCAGCTTCATCTCAGGCCTCCGCCTTCTCGCCCACGAGCCGGTCGAGCTCCTTGGTCGACATGCTGGCGGTGAGCTCGTCCATGCCGAGACCCGAGAGGGTATCCCCGGCGTAGCCGGGCGAGCCGTGCTCCAGCACGTCGAGGCCCTCCAGCTCCTCCTCGGGGGTCACCCGCAGCCCGATGGTGTACTTGATCGCCAGGAACAGGGCACCGGTGGTGACGGTCACGAAGACGAACACGGCGAGCACCATCACGGCCTGGGTGACGAGCTGGTCGAAGCCGCCCCCGTAGAAGAGGCCGGCGTCCTCACGGCCGAGGAAGGCATCGTCCTTGGCGGCGAAGAGCCCGATGGCGAGCGTCCCCCAGGCGCCGCAGACGCCGTGGACCGAGATGGCGCCCACCGGGTCGTCGACCTTGACGACCTTCTCGAAGAACTCGACCGAGAAGACGACGAGGACGCCGCCGATGGCGCCGACGAGGATGCCGGCCCAGTTGTAGAGGGCCCCGCACCCGGCGGTGATCGACACCAGGCCGGCCAGCACGCCGTTGCAGGTCATGCCGACGTCGGGCTTGCCCGAGCGGATCCAGATGGTGGCCATGCCGGTGAGGCCACCGGCGGCGGCCGACAGCAGGGTCACGACGGCGATGTCCTGCACGAGCAGGTCAGCCGCCAGCTCGGAGCCGGGGTTGAACCCGAACCAGCCGATGAAGAGGATCAGGGTGCCCAGCAGCACCAGCGGGATGCTGTGGCCGAGGATGGCCCGGGGCTTGCCGTCCTTGGTGTACTTGCCGAGGCGGGGACCGAGGATGAGGGCACCCATCAGGGCGGCCCATCCGCCGACGCTGTGCACGATCGTCGAACCGGCGAAGTCGCTGAACGGGACCGACAGCACCTTGCCGGTGCCGTCCTCGTCGGCGCCGAGCCAGCCGCCGCCCCAGGTCCAGCGGACGACCATCGGGTAGATCAGGGCCGTGATCACGAAGCTGTAGAGGAAGTAGCTCTTGAACTTGGTGCGCTCGGCCATGGCCCCCGACACGATCGTGGCCGCGGTGGCGGCGAAGGCCACCTGGAAGAAGAAGTTCGTGTGCAGGGTCAGGCCGCCCTCGTAGGGCTGGTCGGCCAGGAACCAGCCCCCGAGCCCGAAGATGTCGTTGCCGTCGGGGCCGTAGGCGATGGTGAACCCGATCAGGAAGAAGGCCAGCACGCCGGCCATGCAGTCCATCAGGTTCTTCATCATGATGTTGGCGACGTTCTTGCCCCGGGTGAGCCCGGCCTCGACCAGGGCGAAGCCGGCCTGCATGAACAGCACCAGGATCCCGGCGATGAACACCCAGAGGTTGTCGAGGATGTCCTGGGTCGTCGGCTCGTACTCCTGCGCTCCGGCCGGCGACCCGAGGATCAGCAGCAACCCTCCGGCCACCACCGCTCCGGTGATCAGTCTCCGTCTCACGTGTCCTCCGTTGGCTGTGTCCTGCGCGACGCCGGATCGGCCCCGCGGTCGGAGGGGAACGTAGGAAGGCGATGTTTCCGTCGGACTTGCGCTCTGTTGCGCCTGTCGAACGCCCTGCTTGGGCGCATCTGACAGAAGTGTGTCCGGGCGACGGAGACCGGGCGCCGCCCGACCGACGACAGATGGCCGTCAGGTGATCGCTCATCCCTCGTCACATGGGTGGAACAGGCGGGTCATCCGGCCTTCGTACGGTGCCACCCGTGCCCCGGTCCCCCGCCCCCCGCCCCGCACCGGGGACACCCGCCGGGCCGGTCGAGATCCTTCGCTGGCCGGAGGACCAGGCCCGCCGGGACGAGGCGCGCCGGGAGGGGCGGCCCCGGCTGCTGCTCCTCGAGCCGGGGACGGCCCCGCCGCCGCCGGAGGAGGCCGAGGACTGGGCGTGGAGCCCGATCGACGAGCGCGACCTCTCCCGCCGGCTCCGTCGCCTCTCGGGTCGGCCGGCGACCCCGCCGCCGGGCGACGTCACCGTCGACGCCGACGGGGTCCTCCGCACCGCCGGCCGCATCGTGCCCCTCCCGGCGGTCGAGGCCGCCCTCGTGCGCTGCCTCTGCGCCCCACCGATCGGGCCGCGACGGCGCGAGGAGCTCGCCGAGGCGGCATGGGGTGGTGCGCCGCGCGCCCGTCGGTCGCTCGACAGCCGCATCCTCGCCCTGCGGCGCCGCATCGCCCCCACGGGACTCGTCATCGCCACGGTGCGGGGCGAGGGCTTCGTGCTCGTCGTCCCCCCTCCCGATCCGGAGCCCGGGGGATGACCGGCGCCCGCGGCCGTCGGGACACGGCCGGGATGGTCGTCGGGCAGCTGCTCCTGGCCGTGGCCGCCCTGTTCTCGCTGCCGCTCGGTGCCCGTGACGGCGGCGGGGTTTCGTCGATCCTGCCCCCGCTGCGCTCGACCGTCGCCGGGCCGGACGCCGTCACGGTCGCCGCGGAGCGTCGGCGGGCCGACGACGAGCGCAGCGCCGTCGCCGCCGTCCGCCGCATCGTCCGTCCTCGGGCCCGCCGCCTCCCCCACCGCCCGGCCCCGGTGCCGCACCCGGCGGTCGCCCGGACCCCGAGATCGGCCTCCGCCCGTCCGTGGCGGAGCCGCGCCCCTCCCCTCGTCGGCTGACCCGATCAGCCCCTCGGCACCGCCGAGGACCCGACGAGAGAGGAACCTCCATGCACTCCCACACCCTTGCCGGGGGTGGGCACGGATCGGACCCCGTGCCGCCCCCGGAGCCGGACCCGGATGCGGATCCGGTGATCGTCCTGCGCTGGCCGGCGCAGTCCGACCTCCGCGCGTCGCTCGTCGCCGAGCACGTCCCCCGCCTGCTCCTCCTCGAGGACGGGACCGCACCCCCTCTGGTGTGGGACGACCTCGAGGACTGGATCCGCCCGACGGCGGGTCCGGTCGAGGTCGCGGCCCGCTCGGCCCGGCTCGGGGCGCGGGCCGGCACCGCCCCCGCCGTGCCCCAGATGCCGCTCCCCCTGCTCGACGCCGACGGCCTGCTCCAGGCGGCCGACGGCCGCGAGATCCACCTCGACGCCATCGAGACCCGCCTGGTGCACCTGCTCCTGGAGCGCTGCGACCACGTCGTGCGGCGCGACGACCTGCGCACCGCCGGTTGGCCGTCGGGCCGGGTCACCGATCGCGCCGTGGACGGGCGCATCAGCCGGCTCCGCCGCCGGATCGGGGCCGTCGGCCTCCAGATCACCACCATCCGGGGCTCCGGCTACCTCCTCGAGCGGACCCGCCCCCGCTGACCTCGGCCTCTCGACGTCAGCGACCGGGCGACCCGGACGGGGCGTGCGCACGCGGAGCGCCGCCCGGACCGGGCGACCCCGGCCTCATGACCATGCCGAACACCTCGGCGCGGAGCTGGGCGAAGAGCGGGTCGATCTTGGTGCGGACCTGGTCGCGGGGCCGCTCCAGCGGGACGTCGACCTCGGCCCGGATCCGGCCGGGGTTGGCCTGGAGCACGACGACGCGGTCCCCCAGGTACACGGCCTCGTCGATGTCGTGGGTGACGAAGGCGACCGTCACCTCGTACTCCTTGCGGACGGCGAGCACCAGGTCCTCGAGGTCGGCCCGGGTCTGGGCGTCGACGGCGGCGAGCGGCTCGTCCATCAGCATCACCTTGGGCTCGACGACGAGGGCGCGGGCGATGGCGACCCGCTGCTGCATCCCGCCCGACATCTCCCACGGGTAGAGCGACGCCGACCCCTCCAGCCCGACGGAGGTGAGGGCGTGCTCGACCCGCTCGGCGACCACGGCCTTCGGCAGCTTCGTCGCCGCCGTGGCCATGCTCAGGTTCCGCCCGACCGTCATCCACGGGAAGAGCGACCGGCTGTAGTCCTGGAAGACGACGGCCAGGCCCCGCGACGGCCCGGTGATCTGCTCGCCGTCGAGCCACACGGTGCCGGAGGTGGGCTCCAGCAGCCCGGCCATCATCATCAGCAGGGTCGACTTGCCGCAGCCGGACGGACCCACGATCGAGACGAACTCGTTCTCCTCGAGGGTGAGCGACGTCGGGGCGAGCGCTTGGCGGGCGTCGGCGCCCGACCCGTAGACCTTGCTCACGGCTTCGACTCGAAGCTCCATCGTTACCTCGTCTCCTTCACGGGGATCAGAACGCGCCCAGGCCCGAGCGGCGCTGCCAGCGGAGGACCCTCCGCTCGACGATGCCCAGGGCACCGTTCAGCAGGAGGCCGATCACGGCGATGAGGACGAAGGTCGACCACATGCCGATGTAGCGGAACTGCTGCTGGTAGAGGGTCACCTGGTAACCGAGGCCGGACGTGGTGGCGTACAGCTCGGAGATGATCATCAGGATCAGCCCGATGCCGATGCTGACCCGGAGGCCGGTCATGATCGCCGGCATCGCCGCCGGGATGATCACCTGGAGGTACAGCTTCGAGGTCGGGACCTGCATGCTGTGGGCGCTGCGGATCCACGCCTCGTCGACGCCGGCCACGCCGTCGGCCGTGTTCACGATGATCAGCCCGACCGCCCCGACGAAGATCAGGAACACGTTCATGCTGTCGCGGACGCCGAAGATCTGGACGGCGATCGGGAGGAGGGCGGCGTTGGGCACCGCCATCCAGAAGCGCATCGTCGGCGAGTAGGCCCGGGCGATGAACCGGCTGCGGCCCATCAGCACCCCGCACGCGATCCCCACGACGACCGCCAGGCCCCAGCCCCGGGCGAGACGGCCGAGGCTGGGCACGGCGGCGTCGAAGAACTGCTCGGAGAGGAACAGCCGCGTCGCCGGCCCCGACAGCCAGTCCTCCCGGAAGCGGGTCATGACCTCGTCCAGCGGCGGGAAGAAGACGCTCGGCCGCCAGGTGGCGTAGAGCTGCCACCCCAGCAGCAGCACCGCCAGCAGCCACGTCGAGGCGACGACCCTCCGCACCCGGAGGGCGACGGCGCCGCCGACGGTGCGCGCCCGGGAGCGACCGGCGCCCAGCACCGCGTCGTCGATCAGCATCTCGGCCTGGTTGGCCCTGAGGTCAGCCATTGCGGGGCACCCACGTGATGAACCGGGCCTCGGCCTGCACCATCAGCGTGTAGAGGGCGAGGCCGAAGAGGCCGACGACGATGGTCCCGGCGTACACCACCTCGGGGGCGAGGGCCTGCTGGTAGGCCACCAGCACCGTGCCGACCCCGCTGCGGGCGCCGAGGAGCTCGGCGCTGATGACGACGACCAGCGAGGTGCCGACCGCCAGCCGCAGGCCGGTGACGATCGACGGCAGCGCGCTGGGCAGGATCACGAACACCTGGCGCCGCCACCACGGCCACTGGAGCGAGCGGGCGGCGTCGAGGCGCATCGGCTCGGTGCTGACCACGCCGTAGACGGTGTTGATCAGGACCGGCCAGAACACGGCGTACACGGCGACGGCGACCTTCATCGACGTCCCGAGGCCGAAGACCAGGATGGCGAGGGGGATGAGGGCGGTGGCCGGGATCGACCGGAAGGCGTTGACCGCCACCGCCGACGGCCGGGTCAGGCCCGGGGTCGTGCTGACGAGCAGCCCCACCGCCACACCGACGACCGAGGTGATGGCGACGGCGAGGAGCCAGGCGCCGAGCGTGTCGAGCATGCCCTGGCGGAAGCCGTCGTCCCGGAAGAGGCGGGGGAACGCCGCCGCGACCTCGGTGGGCCACGGGAGCGACGCCTCGGGGACCAGGTCGAAGACCCGGAGGAGGACCCAGGCCACGACCATGGACGCCACGCCGATGGCGCTCATGGCCGTGGCCTTGGCCACGGAGGTGAGGTGCCGGCCCAGCAAGGGCGTCGTCAGCTCTCGGCCCGAGCGAAGTCCGGGACGATCTCGGTCCAGTCCCGGTCGCCGTCGATGTGGCCGCCCTCCTGGAGCACCTCGACGAGGCTCTCGTAGGAGTCCATCGACATCCGGCCCTCGTAGTCGGGCTCGGCGGTCTCGGCGATCTCGGCCGCCGGGGTCTTGCAGAACTCCTCGAGCACGGCGAAGCGGGCCTCGTCGTTGGCGTCGTCGTTCGCCGACTCCGCCGTCTCGGTCATCGCCTCGGCGAAGCGGCTGAGGACGTCGGAATTGTCCTCGACGAAGTCCGCGGTGCTCACGTAGAGGGCCGTCGGGATGGCGCCGACACCGTCGAAGAACGGGTTGCCGAGCGAGATGGTCGACCCCGACGCCTCGCCCTGGGCGACCTGCGACGCGGTGACCTGGGCGGCGTCGACGTTCCCGCTCTCGACGGCCGGGACCTGATCGGCGAACGGCAGCGTGACGAACTCGGCCGTCGAGTCCTCGCCGGCGTCGGCGGCGATCCAGGCCTCGGTCAGCACCTGGCCGAGCCCGCCGAGCTGGTTGATGGCGATCGTCGCGCCCTGGAGGTCGCCGGGGCTCTCGTAGTCGCCCCCGGCGGCCACGATGACGCCGTTGGCGTCCTCGGTCGAGAGACCGCTGTTGGCGACCACCTCGAGGTCCACGCCCTCGTCGACGGCCTGGAAGACCGAGAGCGAGTTCACGAAGCCGACGTCGATGTCGCCGGCCTGCATCCCGGCGACGCCGGCGGCGCCGCTCTGCACGGTGATCACCTCGATCTCGAGGCCGTGCTCCTCGAAGATCCCCTGGTCGATGCCCCACGGCAGCGCCTCGTTGCAGAGGGCGATGCTGCTGACGCGCAGGCGATCGAGCCCGTCGGCGGAGGTCGAGGCGGGGCCCGACGTGCTGTCGCCGTCGTCCGATCCGCAGCCGGCCAGGACGAGGGCGCCGGCCATGAGGCCTGCGATGCAGCGGTTCACCAGAGGTTCCCTTCGGGTCGTCGGAGGGGCGGCTCCGGCCGGCGCCTCGGGCGCAGCAGCCGGCGTGCCGCCGGGCGTGTGACGAGTGCTACATAACCAGCCGCTCCCGGCGCTGTCAACCTTTGTAGGACAACATCCCGCATTGTGATACTCCGTTAACACACCGATCGGGTGGCCACGTTCCACCCCCGATGGGACACCGCCCTTGCCCGCCAAGGGCACGTGAGCGGGTCGGATGGCCCCGAGGGGGTGGTCCCGAACGTGGATGGCGCCAGCGCCTGCCATCGCCCCATCGGTCAGATCGACGTCAGCCCGATCACGGATGTCGAGATGACGTCTTGACGACGTTCGCCGGCGCCGGCGCGCCGAGGAGGGGCGGGGCCGAGGGCGGCGGGCGGACGGGGTCGAGGCGGGTGGCGACCACCGCGCCGGCCCCGGCGAGGAGGGCCAGGGCGGCGTAGGTGGTGGCGAACGACGAGGTGGCCTCGGCCAGGATCCCGCCGATCGGCGGACCGACCAGCTGGGCGCCGGCGATGGCGAGGGTCAGGACGCCCATGTACGAGCCGACCGACGCCGCCGGCAGGTGGTCGACCAGGTAGGCGCCGACGACGGCCCCGCCGCCGGTGGTCAGCAGCCCCATCAGCACCACCGACACGGCCAGCCACGGCTCGCGCCCGACGAGGAGCAGGGCGCTGCACGCGGCGCTGAGGGCGAAGCCGCCGGCGAGGGTCGCCCGCCGGCCGACCCGGTCCGAGAGCCGGCCGACCGCCACCCCGCCGACCATGGCCACGCCGAGCAGCGAGGCGAGGGCGGACGTGTGCCCCTCGGACAGGCCGTGGTCGTCGGTGAGGGCGGGCGCGAGGTAGCTGATGTAGGTCGACGAGGTGATGCCCACGAGGGCGTAGCACGCGGCGACGGCCACCCCGCCGGGCAGGGCGCCGCGCTCCCAGCGCACCCGAGCCGCCGGCGCCGTGTCGTCGCCCACGGGCACGACCGGCAGCCGCCAGCGGCACAGCACCCACACCGCCACCGCCAGCCCGGCGACGCCGCGCCACACCAGCGCCCACGTGGCGTCCGGGGCCCAGGCGTGGGCGAGGGCGACGAGCCGGCCGGTGAGGACGACGCTCAGCCCCACCCCACCGAGGAGGACGCCCGCGGCCAGCCCCCGCCGGGCCGGCGGGACGAGGGCGGCCATCAGCGTCGTCACCGGCACGAAGCCACCGCCGCCGGAGACGCCGAGCAGCACCATGGCGACGGCGAGCACCGGCACCGACCCGGCGACCGACATCAACGCCGCGCCGGCGCCCCCGCAGGCCACGCCGGCCCGGATCAGCCGGGCCGGGTCGTCGCCCCGCCACCACCGCCGCGTGCCCACGATCGTCGCCAGGTAGGTCGCCAGGTTCAGGCCGACGAGCAGCCCGGCGCCCGAGTAGGAGCCGAGCACGTCCGGGTCGAGCTCGGGGAGCACGAGGTTGAACGTGAAGCGGGTGAAGCCGGCGGTGACGCCGAGCGAGAGCGTGGCGACGAGGACCGGTCCGAGCCACCGCGGCTCCGGGCCTGGCGCCGTCACGCGCCGGATGCGATCAGGTCCCTGATCTGCTGGCGGAGCTTGAACTTCTCGACCTTGCCGGTCGGGTTGCGCGGGAGCTCGTCGACGACCTCCACCCGCTCGGGGAACTTGAACGTGGCCACGCCCCGTTCGGCGAGCAGGGCGGCGAGGTCGGCCACCGTGGGGCCGGACCGGGACGTCGAGACCACGAAGGCGCACGCCCGCTCGCCGAGCCGCTCGTCGGGCATGGCGACCAGCGCCACGTCGGAGACCTGCGGGTGCTCGAGCAGCAGGCCCTCGACCTCGGCGGCGGAGATGTTCATCCCGCCCCGGATGATCAGGTCGGCCATCCGCCCGGTGATCCGGACGTAGCCGTCGGCGTCCATGCGGCCGAGGTCGCCGGTGCGGAGCCGGCCCCGCTCGTCGAGGGCGTCGGCGGTGCGCTCGTCGTCGTCCCAGTAGCAGAGGAAGCGCCCGGGGGTCCGCACCGCGATCTCACCCTCCTCCCCCGGCGGCAGCGGCTCGCCGGCCGGGTCGACGACCTCGAGGGAGACGCCGGGGGCGGCGACGCCGTCGCTCGTGGCGATGCGCTCGATGGGGTCGTCCAGCCGCGTGGCGCTGATGATCAGGCCCTCGGTCGAGCCGTAGAGGGCGCCGACCCGGCACCCGAAGGTGTCCTGGAGGCGGCGGACGACCTCGGCCGGGATCGGGGCGCCGGCGAGGCCGAAGTAGCGGAACGAGGTGATGTCGTGGACCGCGGGGTCGTACGCCGCCAGCATCATGGTGGCGAAGGTCGTGGCCCCGATGGTCATCGTGCAGCCGTGCTCGGAGATGTTCTCCAGCGCCCGGCGCGGCTCCCACACCGACTGCAGCACGCAGGGGATGCGGTTGAGGACCGACGAGAGGATCCCGACGGCGATGCCCGTGGTGTGCATCACCGGCGACGGCATGAACATCACGTCGTCCGGGCCGATGCCCATGGCCCGGCCCGTGCCCCGGCTGGTGACCATCAAGGTGTTCGAGGTGTGGACGCAGCCCTTGGGCTGGGCCGTGGTGCCCGAGGTGAACATGACGACGGCGGGATCGTCGGCCTCGGCGTAGGGCCCGTCGTACGGCGCCGCGGCGAGGAGCTCGGCCCACGGGGTCGCCCCACCGGGCTCGCCGATGACGACCAGCTCCCGCACCGTCGGCATCGAGGGGAGGGCCTCCTCGAACATCTCCCGGTGGCCGAAGCGGCGGTACTCGTCGACGGTGATGGCGAGCACCGCACCGGTGCGGTTGGCCAGCGACTCGACGTCGTGACGGCGCAGCGCGGCCTGGGCGGGGATGACGACGGCGCCGAGGCGCACGATCCCGTAGAACGCCACGACCGCCTCGACCCGGTTGGAGATCTGGGCCAGGACGCGGTCACCGGGGCGGACGCCGCGCCGGGCCAGCCCACTGGCCAGGCGCCAGGCCTGGTCGCGCAGCTCGCCGGCGGAGAGGCGCCGCCCCCCGTCGTCGATCACGGCGTCGTCGTCGGGGCTGGCATCGGCCCAGTCGGCGAGGAAGCGGGCGATGGTCGCGCCCTCCCACGCCCCCTCGGCCAGGTAGCGGTCGACGAGCTCGTCGCCGAACACCTGGCGCGGCCCGGGGACCTTCCACTCGGTGGTGGCGCTCACCGGACGACCCGCAGGTGCAGGGTGCGGGAGGCGATCAGCCAGGTGCCGTCGACCCGCCGGTAGGTGTCCTCGTAGGCGCCGTAGGCCGCCGGGCCGGCCTTGACGCCCTCCGGGGCCTGCATGGCGTGGAAGTAGACGATGCCGGAGGCCTCGTCGGGCGTGGCGCCGGCGCTGACGAGCACCTGCTCGAGCACGTGGACCTGGCGCAGCCCGGGCGGGCACTGCTCGGCGAAGTGGGCCCGGAGGGCGTCGTGGCCCTCGACCCGGGGCATGCGCAGGGCGGCGCCGTCCCACACGGCGTCGGGGGTGAAGAGGGCGACGAGGGCGTCGACCTGGGCGAAGTCGCAGGCCAGGCCGTAGGCCAGGCCGAGGCGCTGGATCTGGCGCTCGTCCTCGGCCGGCAGCACGGCCGGGCGGGCGGCGAGGGCGGCGGCGACGGCGTCGTCGATCGTCGGTGCGGTGGTCGTCATGGCGTCCTTCAGTAGGGCAGGGCGGCGTTGAGGTCGGCCCAGGGACCGCCGAGGGCGCTGAGCCCGCCGTCGAAGGTCAGCTTCTGGGCGGTCACGAACCGGGCCGCCGGGCTGCACAGCCAGGCGACCAGCTCGGCCACGTCGTCGACGGTGCCGGGCTCGCCGCCGGGCGTGTAGCGGCGGATGCGGGCCTCGATCTCGTCGTAGGCGTCGCCGAGGTAGAGCCGGGAGGAGTCCGAGGCGATGAAGCCCGGCTGCACCGAGTTCACCGTGACGCCCCGGTCGCCCAGCTCGACGGCGAGGTAGCGGACGATCGCCTCCATCGCCGCCTTGGCCGCCCCGAGGAGGCCGTGGCCGGTCTGGGCGAAGTCGCTGTCCATGCCGGACATGGCGATGACCCGGCCGCCCTGGCCCAGGTGCGGGGCGGCGGCCTGGGCCAGCAGGATGAAGCTGCGCACGACGGTGGCGAAGGTGCGGTCGATGTGGCGGGGCTCGACGTCGAGGAGGGACTTGAAGGCCGTGGCCGCGGCGTTGGCGACGAGCACGTCGATGCCGCCGAGGGCGGACACGGTGCCGGCGACGAGGGCGGCGATGTCCTCGGGCTCCTCCATCTCGGCGCGCAGGGCGACGGCCTTCACGCCCTTGGCCAGGAGCGCCGCCACCACCTCGTCGGCGGCGTCGGCGTCGCGGCGGTAGTGGACGGCGATGTCGTAGCCGTCGTCGGCCAGGCGCAGGACGCAGGCCCGGCCGATGCCGCGCGAGCTGCCGGTCACGAGGGCGACCCGGCCGGCACCCGGCCGGGACGGTTCCGAGGGAGGGGTCGTAGCCATGCGAATCATTATACTAGTCTCGCATCGGCAGGGTGACATCGGTCGCCCACCCCTCGTCGGTGCAGGATGCACCATCCCACGGCCCCTTGGAGGCGATCGTGCTGTCGTTCGAGTTCAGCGAGGACCAGGAGGCGTTCCGCGCCACGATGCGCAGCTACGCCCGGGAGAAGCTGCTCCCCGGCTACAGCGAGCGGGCCAAGCACGCCGAGTTCCCGTGGAAGCAGCACCAGGAGCTGGCCGAGCTCGGCGTGCTCGGCATCGGGCTGCCCGAGGAGTACGGCGGCTCGGGCGAGGCCGACCACATCGCCCTCGGCATCGCCGCCGAGGAGCTCGGCTACGGCGACATCAACGTGGCCTCGACCTCGGCCACCGCCGTGGGCCTGATCGGCGACATGCTCGCCCGGGCCGGCACCACCGCCGTCAAGGACCGCTTCCTCCCCCGGATGATCACCGGCGAGGCGATCGTCGCCCTCGCCCTGACCGAGCCCGACGCCGGGTCCGACGCCTCGGCCCTCCGGATGACCGCCAAGCCGGTCGACGGGGGCTACCTCCTCAACGGCGAGAAGACGTCGATCACGATGATCGAGTTCGCCGAGGCCGCCATCGTCTTCGCCCGGGAGCCGGGCACCACGGGCAGCACCGGCATCAGCGCCTTCCTCGTCGACACCGGCGCCGAGGGGGTCAGCATCGGGCACTTCGACGACATGGGGCTGCTCCCCGTCGGCCGGGGCACGATCGCCCTCGACGACGTCTTCGTCCCGGACGAGCAGCTGCTCGGCGAGCGGGGCAAGGGCTTCGCCCTGGTGATGGGCAACTTCGACTTCAGCCGGGCGTCGATCGGCCTCCACTGCCTCGGCGCGGCCCGCGCCTCGCTCGAGGAGACCTCCGCCTACATGCTCGAGCGCACGACCTTCGGCAAGCCGCTCGCCGCCTACCAGGGGCTCTCGTTCCAGATCGCCGAGCACTACACGTACCTCGAGGCGGCCCGCTGGGTCTGCTACTGGACCCTGTGGCTGCGCAGCACCGAGCAGCGCCACACGACGCAGGCGGCCATGAGCAAGTGGTGGGCGCCGCGGGTGGCGGTCCGCGCCATCGAGTCCTGCCTCACGATCAACGGCCACACCGCGTGGTCCGACGAGCTCCCCCACCAGCAGCGCCTGCGGGACGCCATGGCCTTCTTCATCGCCGACGGCACGGCCGAGATCCAGAAGCTGATCATCGGCCGCGACTACGTTGGCCCCGAGGTCATGGGCCGGTGATCGCCGGGAAGGGGCACAGGACCTGAGGAGGAACCTCGTGGCGACAGCGGCAGAGGCGCGGGGCGTCCCCCGGGCCGAGAAGATCTCGGAGACGATCGCGCGACAGGTCCTGGAGGACATCGTCGCCCGCGACCTCCAGCCCGGCACGATGCTGCCGTCCGAGGCGCTCATGCTCGAGACCTACGGCGTCGGCCGGGCCTCGTTCCGCGAGGCCATGCGCATCCTGGAGGTGCACGGCCTGATCCGGGTCCGGCCCGGCCCCGGCGGCGGGCCGATGCTCGCCGACGTGCAGAGCCGCGACTTCGGGCGGACGGCCACGTTCTTCTTCCACGCCAAGCGGGCCGAGTTCAAGGACCTGCTCGAGGCCCGGCTGGTGATGGAGCCGATCATGGCCCGCATGGCCGCCGAGCGGGGCACGGCCGAGAGCAAGGACCGCCTCGCCGCCAACATCGAGGAGGCCGGTCAGCTGCTCGACGACCCGGGCCCCCGGTGGGGCCAGCTCTCGGGCGAGTTCCACGGCCTGCTCAACGGGATGACCGGCAACCCGGTCCTCGACCTGATCGGCAGCTCGCTCAACGACATCCACACCGAGCGGGTGCGCCCCATCTTCCCCGTGGGCGGCCGCCGCGGTGTGCTCAAGGTCCACGCCAAGCTGGCCGACGCCGTCGTCGCCAGCGACGGCGACCGCGCCGAGCACCTCGCCCGCCGCCACATCCAGGAGCTGATCAAGCGCCTCAACGAGCTCAACCCGAGCATGGCCCACGAGCTCATCGACTGGCACTGAGCCGCCGTCAGGTCCGACCCGGCTCGATCCCCTTCTTGCGACCCTCACCCACGTCAGAGGTGGACCAGGGTCGCAAGAAGCGGGAGGTCGGGTCAGCGGGGGCGGGCCTCGGGGCCGAGCACGCTCCTCGCGATGACGACCCGCTGGATCTCGTTGGTGCCGTCGACGATCTGGGCCACCTTGGCCTCCCGGAAGCGGGCCTCGACCGGGTAGTCGCGCATGTACCCGTAGCCGCCGAAGAGCTGGACGGCCTCGGTGGTGACGTGCATGGCCGTGTCGGTGGCGAAGCACTTCGCCATGGCGCAGTAGCGGTTGGCCAGCGGGTCGTCGGCGTCGAGGGCCCGGCACGCCTTCTCGACCAGGCCGCGGGCCGCCTCGATGCCCATCGCCATGTCGGCGATCTTGAACTGGAGGCCCTGGAGGGTGGCGAGCGGCTGGCCGAACGCCTCGCGCTGGCGGAGGTGGGCGACGGCGTCGTCGAGGGCGCCCTGGGCCAGGCCGACCGAGCGGGCGGCGATCATGGGCCGCACGTGCTCGAGCACCTTCATGGCCGAGCGGAAGCCGGTGCCGACGTCGCCGAGGGCGTGGCTGGCCGGGACCCAGACGTCGTCGAGCTGGACCTCGCAGGTCGGCAGGGCGGTCGAGCCCATCTTCTCCTCGACCCGCCCGACGTGGAGCCCCGGCGTGCCGCGGGGGATCACGAAGCCCTGGATGGCGGAGGTCGACCGGCCCGGCGAGCGCTTGGCGTAGACGGTGATGACGTCGGCCAGGTTGGCCATGGTGATGAAGCACTTGCTCCCGTTGAGCAGGTAGCCCTCGCCCTCCGGCCGGGTCTCGGGCCGGGCCGACGTCTTGATCCCGGCCACGTCCGAGCCGGCGTCGGGCTCGGTCAGGGCCATCGCCGGCTTGATCCGCCCGGCGACGAGGTCGGGCACGTAGCGGGCCCGCAGCTCGTCGGTGCCGGTGATCAGGATCGGCAGGGTGCCCTGGAGCTGGCCGATGACGATCGACGCCAGGGTGTTCGACACCTTGGCCAGCTCCTCGACGACCCGGCAGACCGTGAGCAGGTCGGCGCCGATGCCGCCCCACTCGGGGCCGGGGTAGAGGCCGAAGTAGCCGCCGTCGCGCAGCGCCTCGAAGAGGTCCTCGGGGTAGTCGTGGGTGTTGGCCACGTCGAGCGCCCGGGGCGCGCCCCGGTCGGCGGCGAGACGGCGGGCCACGGCCACGATCTCGTCCTGCTCGGCGGCCGACAGCCGCGCCCCGTCGCCCTCGACCGTCGTCGGGCTCACCGCCATGTGTCCTCCCTCATCGCCCGGTGAAGCGCGGCTCGCGCTTCTCCAGGAACGAACGGACGCCCTCCTTGGCGTCCTCGGTCTCCCCCACCGCCACCATCTCCCGCTCCTCGACGGCCAGCCCGGCCAGCAGGTGCGTGTCCGACCCCTCGAGGATGCAGCGCTTCACCGCCGCCACCGTCAGGGGCGGCAGGGCGAGCAGCTCTTGCACCAGGGCGTCGACCGCGCCGGGCAGGTCGTCGGGGTCGTGCGCCTCCGACACCAGGCCGAGGCCCTGCGCCGTGTCGGCGTCGACCATCCGCCCGCGCACGCACAGGTCGAGGGCGGCGGCGCGCCCGACGATGCGGGCCATCCGCTGGGTGCCGCCGCCGGCGGCGATCAGGCCCCGGCGCACCTCGGGCAGGCCGATCGTGGCGCGCCCGCGGGCCATCAGCCGCCAGTCGCAGGCGAGGGCCAGCTCGCAGCCGGCCCCGAGGGCGTGACCGCCGATCACGGCGATCGTGGGCGACGGGATGGCCTCCCAGGCGTTGACCGCGGTCTGGAAGCCCTTGATCAGCAGGCGGACCTTGTCCCACCCGCCGTCCATCATCGTCAGGTCGGCCCCGACCATGAACGCCTTCTGGGCGCTGTCGAGCACCACGACACGGGCGCGCCCCTCGGCCGACGAGAGGTGGGCGGCCACGGCGGCCAGCTCGTCGATGAACCGCTCGTCGAGGGCGTTGACCGGCGGCCGGTCGAGGGTCACCGTGGTGACGCCGTCGGCGGTGGTCGCCAACCGGACGTGGTCGAGCGCGGGGGTCATGGGCGGGCGCCGTCGAGGACGTCGAGCCGGAAGGCCCGCTCGGCGTTCCCGGCCAGGAGCTTGGGCAGCGCCTCGGGGGCGATGTCGAGGGCCGACAGCTCGGTGAAGACCCGCTCGTACGGGAGCAGCGGCCAGTAGCCGGCGAAGATGACCTTGTCGGCACCCCGCTTCGACGCCAGCCGCACGATCACCTCGGGGTAGTAGCGGGGGGCGATGGCGGTGGTGGCGTAGTAGAGGTTCGGCCAGCGCAGCAGCATCTGCTCGCAGACGTCGACCCACGGCAGCCCGCCGTGCCGCATCACCACGGTGAGGTCGGGGAAGAACCAGCACACCTCGTCGAGGTGCATCGGGTCCTGCGTCCACGCCGGGACCCGGGGCCCGGGGAAGCCGACGTTGACGAACACGGCCAGCTCCCGCTCCACGCACTTGGCGTAGATCGGGTAGTACTCCTTGCTGTTGGGCGGGATCGTCGGGTGCAGCTGGAACGGCGTCAGCGAGATGCTGCGGATCATCGGGTAGCGGTCGCACAGCTCGTCGAGCCGGCGGATGCCCCGCATGCCGTCGTGCGGGTTGGCCCGCAGGGTGACGAAGACCCGGCCGTCGAGGGCGGCCAGCCGGTCGAAGACGTCGTCGGGCGTGTCGGGCGCCAGCGGCACGCCGGCCCGGGCGATCGACGAGGCGTCGAGGTTGGCGACGAAGGCGTCGATGTCGCGCGACGTGTCGTACCGCGCCCGGGTGGCGTCGTCCTTCTTGAACAGGTGCCCGACGATGTCGCTGGCCGGCCAGGCGGCGAGCGACTCGTCGTCGCGCAGCGCCTCCCGGGGCATCGGGACCTCGGGGAGGTCCGGGTGGTTCAGCACCACGAAGGGGTCGATGATGCCGACGGGGGCATCGCCCGGCAGGGTCGTCATGCGCGGCCCAGGAACTCCAGGGCGTTGAGGCCGAGCACCCGCTCCTTGGTCGTGTCCTTGATCGGGAGGTCCTCGACCTCCTCCCGGACCCGGGTCAGGTCGAGCCCGTTGGACCCGAACATGATCTTGTGGCGCAGCTGGCGGTCCATGAACTGCACCAGCTCGGGGTCGAGCGACGAGGCGAAGTAGGCCGAGATGTCGCCGTACACGTTGGGGTGACGCCACAGCATCGACAGGAACTCGCCGGTCCACGGCCACCCGGTGTGCGACATGTTGATCTTGAGCGTCGGGAAGTCGCGGGCGACGTCGTCGACGAGCATCGGCCGGCCCACCTCGGTGGGCAGCACCTCGGCCGAGTGGCCGACCTGGAACCCGACCGGCACGCCCAGCTCGACGCACTTGGCGTAGAGCGGGTACATGCGCCGGTCGTTGGGGGCGACGCCGAAGGTCATCGGGTGGACGTAGACGTACTCGAAGCCCCACTCGCGCACGGCGGTCTCGACCTTGGCCAGCGACTCCGAGACGTGGAACGGGTCGTAGCCGGCGCCCCCGATCAGCCGGCCGTTCCCCTGCGGGAGGGCTTCGGCCACGACCTCCTCGGGCCAGTCGACGATCAGCTTGTGGTGCCGGTCGTGGCTCCACATCTTCATGCAGCACAGCGTCGTGGCCTCGTACCCGGCGGCGTCGAGCTGGGCGAGGGCGGCGGGCACGTCGAGCGTCGGGTCGGTGTCGACCTTGCCGTCGGCCGGGATCTCCCGGCCCCACATGGTGGTGAGCCTCCCGTCGCGCACCATCCCCTTGAAGGTGGTGGTGACCATGATCTGGAACTCGTCGTACTGGAACTCCGGGCCCGACAGCCCGGGGGCCACCAGCGGGGCGTAGTTCATGATGTCGACGACGGGGGTCATGCTGCGGGGACCTCGAGGTTGTAGATGCGGGCGGCGGTGCCGTAGAGCACCTTGCGGCGGATGTCCTCGGGCACGCCCCCGAGGCTGGCCTCGATCATGTCCTTGGGGTTGAGCGACGACGACGCCGGCCCGGGCGAGAGGCTCGTGGGGTGGGGGAAGTCGGTCTCGAACATGACGTTGTCCGGGTAGAGGTCGATCAGCCGCTTGATCGACTCCTGCTCGAACCAGAACGAGCCGACGATCTGCCGCTTGAAGTACTCCGACGGCATCAGCCGCTCGGGCATCTCCTTGGCGGCGCCGGAGTTGAGCCACTGCCAGTCCATGGCCTCGACGAAGTACGGCAGCCAGCCGAACCCGCTCTCGACCGACACGAAGGGCAGGTCGGGGTACCTCTCGCAGAGGCCCGACATGATCACGTCGGCGATGGCCGAGGAGTTGCCGAGCATCGAGATGGCGCTGTCGCGGGCGTAGTCGGCGCGCACCTTGGCCATGCCGATCATCCCCCGGATGTCGGTCTCGTCCATCTCCTGGAAGCCGACGTGGAAGTTGACCGACGACCCGAGCGACTGGATCAGCTCGAGCACCGGCGCCCAGTGGTCGTCGCGCAGCGGCGGGAAGCCGATGCGCTCGGGCTTGCTGGCGAAGACGACCCCCTTGTGGCCGGCGTCGTGGCAGCGCTGGATCTCGGCCAGCGAGGCGTCGACGTCCCAGAACGGCAGGGCCGTCAGGGGGATGAACCGGCCCGGCGCGGCGTTGGAGAAGTCGGTGAGGAAGTCGTTGTAGGCCTCGACGCACGCCAGCCGGAGGCCGAGGTCGTCGAGGGCGAGGAAGGCGTAGGAGAAGAAGGCGAGCAGGTTCGGGTACAGCACCTGGGCGTGGACGCCGTACTCGTCGAGCCGCTCGACCCGGGGGCCGACCTCGAAGGCACCGGGGTCGGCGTCCTCGTAGCGGGGCGGGTGCGACGGGGGGTAGTCGGGCCAGCCGGCCATGGCCCAGCTCGACACGCCGGTCAGCCGCTTCTCGCCGACGACCCAGCGGTCCATCTGGCGGCGCTCGTCCCACACCACGTGGGGGATCAGGTCGCCGTACTTGGCCGAGCTGAGCCGCGACGTCCACAGGTCCGGTGGCTCCGAGATGTGGCTGTCGGTGTCGATGACGGGGATCGCTGCGCTCACTGGTGTCCTCTCGGCGAGCGGGGGATGATCCTGCTAACCATAGTCATAGATTCTGGTCCGACGCAAGAATCTCTGATCACGGATCCCGGGGAAGGCCGAGGAGGCGCTCGCCGATGATGTTCCGCTGGACCTGCGCCGTGCCGCCGTAGATCGAGGCCCCTCGCGAGTAGAGGAAGGCGGCGACGGGGGCGGGCACGGGGCCGGTCCAGGCCATGGCGTCCGGGCCCTCGAGGGCCAGCCACGCCTGGGCGATCAGCTGCTCGGCCTCGGTGAGCCCGACCTTGGTCAGGGCCGCCTCCGCCCCCGGCACCTCCCCCGCCGCCAGCAGCTCGACCACGGCGTCGATCCGCCGGTCCAGGAGGAACATCGCCGTGACGGCCCGGAGGACGAGCTGGCGGGCCCGGCCCTCGGCCCGCTCCTTGCGGGCCCGGTCGAGCACCACGCCCAGCGAGGCCCGGAGCACGGCGGCGCGCCGCACGGCGTAGGGGCCGCGCTCGGCGCCGAGGATGTGCATGGCGACCGCCCAGCCGCCGTCGACCTGGCCGACCAGGCCCTCGGGGCCCACCCGCACGTCGTCGAGGAAGACCTCGGCGAACTCGGCCTCGCCGGTCATGGTCGTCAGCTCGCGGATCTCGATGCCGGGCGTGTCCATGGGGACGACGAAGGCGGTGATGCCGCGGTGCCGGCTGCCGGGCTCGCCGGTGCGGGCGAGCAGCAGGCCCCAGGTGGCGAGCTGGCCCCACGTCGACCACACCTTCTGGCCGGTGACCCGCCAGCCGTCGCCGTCGGCGACCGCCCGCGTCCCGAGGTTCGCCAGGTCGGACCCGGCGTCGGGCTCGGAGAACATCTGGCACCAGATCTCGTCGGCGCGCCCCATCGGGGGGAGCCACCGCTCGAGCCGCTCGGGCTCGACGAAGGCGAGCAGGGCCGGGGCCAGCACGTCGGTGCCGACGAAGTTCACCAGCTCGGGTGCGCCCGCCTCGCCCAGGGCCCGGGCCACCTCGGCGGCGGCGGCCGGGCCGAGGCCGCGGCCGCCGTAGGCCTCGGGCCACGACACCGTGGCCAGGCCGGCGTCGTGGAGCCGGCGCTGGAAGGCGACGAGGGCGGCGAAGCGCGCCTCCAGCGGGTCGACCGGGATGTCGAGGGGGGTGTCGGCCAGGAAGGCCCGGACCTCGTCGGCGAGCGCCGTCACCCGAGCTCCTCCAGCCCGTCGAGGGCGTCGGCGTCGCACACGCCCATCTCGACGGCCTTGGCGAACACCCGCCGGAACTCGCCCACCGCCGGCACCGTCGGGGGGAAGCCGACGTAGACGCACAGCATCACGAGCACCTCGTGGAGCTTCCGGGGCGAGATGCCGTCCTGGAGGGCGCCGTGGAGGTAGTTCCGGAGCAGCTCGGTGTGGCCGCCGGCGGCGAGCACGGCGATGGCCACCAGCATCCGCTCCTCGTGGGAGATCCCGGGGCGGGCCCAGACGTCGCCGAAGATGAAGTCGTCGGCGTAGCGGGCCAGCCCGGGGTCGGTGTCCCGCAGCCGGCCCTGCAGGATCTCGGCGCGCCTCCCCTGCGCCTTCTCGCGGCGCTCCTTGCCCGTCATGGTCTCGCTCACGGTGGCCTCCTGACATCTCCAATATCTCGGCATATAGTACGCAGAGATTCTGGAGAGGAGCACGATGGACGGAGTCACGATCGCCGGGGTCGGCATCCACCCCTTCGGGCGCTTCGACGCGGGCTACCGCCAGCTCGGAGCGGTCGCGGCCAGCGCCGCCCTCGACGACGCCGGCATCGGCCTGGCCGACGTCGAGACCGTGCTGGTGGCCAACGTCGGCGCCGAGATGGCCAAGGGCCAGAACGTCATGGACCTGGTCGGGCGGACCGGCGTGCCGATCGTCAACGTCGAGGCCGCCTGCGCCTCGAGCGCCTCGGCCCTGCGACTCGGGGCCGGGATGGTGGCGTCGGGGCAGCACGACGTCGTGCTGTGCCTCGGCGTCGAGAAGGCCCCCCGGGGCTTCATCGCCGGCTCGGGCTACGAGCAGTGGCAGATCCACACCGGGCTCGGGGTGAACCCGGCCTACTTCGCCCTCGCCGCCCAGGAGCTCCTGGAGCAGACCGACGCCACCGTCGAGGACCTGGCCGACGTGAGCGTGAAGAACCACCGCCACGCCGTCGACAACGCCAACGCCATGTACCGCAAGGAGTGCACCCGCGCCGAGGTGCTCGGCAGCCGGGCGGTGTGCCCGCCGCTGACGCTCCTGATGTTGTGCGCCCCCAACGAGGGCGCCGCCGCCGTGGTGCTGATGTCCGACGCCGAGGCCCGCCGCCGGGGGGTCACCGACCCGGTGCGGCTCGATGCGGTCAGCCTCGTGTCCCGAGGCCCCGACGACTGGTTCGTCCCGGCCTTCTCGTTCCCGGCCGAGCGGACCCACCTGTCGGCGCGGGCGGCGACGCTGGCCTACGAGGAGGCCGGCGTCGGGCCCGACGACCTCGACCTGGTGGAGTGCCAGGACACCGACGCCGCCTCCGAGCTGCTCGCCTACCGCGACCTCGGGCTCTGCCCCCCGGGCGAGGAGGCCGCCCTGCTGCGGAGCGGCGCCACGACGATCGGCGGCCGGCTCCCGGTCAACCCGTCGGGCGGGCTGCTGTCGAAGGGCGAGCCGCTCGGCGCCTCGGGCATGGGCCAGGTCCACGAGCTGGTCACCCAGCTGCGGGGCCGGGCCGGCACCCGCCAGGTCGAGGGGGCCCGCGTCGGCATCGGCCACGTCATGGGCGCCGGCCACAACGCCAGCGTCTGCGTGGTGAGCCGATGAGCGCGACCACCACCGTCCCCCTGGTCCCCGACGACGCCGAGGTGGGTGCCCCGGTCGGCCTGCTGGCCGGCACCTGCGCCGCCTGCGGCCGGACCGACGTCCCCCGGCGCGACGTCTGCGCCGCCTGCGGGGGCGCCGTCGACCCCGTGACGCTGGCGACCACCGCCGTGCTGTCGGGCTCGACCGCCGTGCTGCACCAGCCGCCGGGCTCGGCGGTCGAGGCGCCCTACGCCCTCGGGGTGGCCCGCTTCCCCGAGGGCCTCTGCGTGATGGGGCTCCTCCTGGCCGAGGTCGACTCCCCTCCCCCGCTGGGCACGCCCGTCGCGGTCGTCGCCCACCAGGTCGACCAGACCACGACCTACGCCTTCCGCCCGCTCTAGAGGACGGCGAGGCCCCGCTGGATCTGGTGGGCGATGGTGGGGGGCAGGCGCTCCTGGAAGGGGTCGACGTGGCGGCCCTCGCGGTGGCGCTTGAGGTTGTGGGCCATGATCGCCGCCAGCTTGAAGCGGCCGTAGGCGTCGAACCAGGGCCAGTCGGCCACCGGCGCCCCCGAGGCGGCCTCGTACTCGGCCCGCAGCTCGGCGGCCGTCGGCATCCCCGGCGAGGGGACGCCGATGCCGGGGTACTCGGCCGGGTCGCAGTGGACGAGGTACCAGCCCAGGTCGAGGCGGGGATCGGCGAGGCACCAGATCTCCCAGTCGATCACGCCGCTGACGGTGGGGCCGGCGCACAGGAGGTTGCCCAGCCGGTAGTCGCCGTGGACCACGCCCGGTCGGGCGTCGGCCGGCACGGCGGCCCGCAGCGCCTCCTCCAGCTCGGCCGCGCCGGGCACCAGCGCGGGGTCGACGGCGGCCATGGTGCGCGACCACCGGTCGAGCTCGTCGGCCACGGTCACGACCGGCTCGGGGGCGACGGCCGCGGCGTCGACGGCGTGGAGGGCGGCGAGCATCCGGGCCGAGGCCAGGGCGCGCGCCCGGACGACGTCCGGCGGCGGGTGCTGGTCGGCGGGCGTGAGGATCGGCTCCAACGCCTCGCCCGAGAACCGCTCCATGGCGAAGAACGGCGGCGGGTCGGCGTCGACGTGGAGCGGGCGGGGCACGGCGACGCCGGGCGCCGCGGCCAGGGCGCCGAACAGCCGCGCCTGGCGGAGCACGTCGTGGCGGCCGACGGCGGGCCGGCCCTCGGGGGCGGCCTTGACCACCGCCTCGGTCCGCGCACCGGACGGGGCGACGAGCGTGACCGAGAAGGTCAGGCCCGAGTGGCCGCCGTCGAGCGGAGCCAGGTCCTCGACGCCGAACCCGGCGGCCTCCAAGCGCCGAGCGAGGCCGTTCACACCAGGTCCTCGTACCGGCCGAGCAGGTCCCGCGGCTCGCCGCCGGTCAGCAGGCGGCCGCCGTCGACCGGCAGCACGACGCCGGTGATCCACGAGGCGTCGCCGGAGGCGAGGTAGCAGACGGCCGAGGCGATGTCGTCCACCTCGCCCAGGCGCAGCAGCGGCACCAGCTCGGCCTCCGACGCCCCCCGGTCGCCCTCCCACAGCACCCGGGCCAGGTCGGTGCGGACCAGCCCGGGAGCGACGGCGTTGACGCGGATGCCGCGATGGCCGAGCTCGCGGGCGAGCAGCTGGGTCAGCATCTCGAGGGCCGCCTTCGACGCCGTGTAGGGACCGGTGACCGGGTGGACGCGGGTGGCGCCCGTCGTCGAGACGTTCACCACCGCGCCGCCGCCATCGCCGGTGCCCAGGCCGGCGGCGACGGCGCGCTGGACGATCTCGACGGCCGGCCAGGTGTTGGCGACCATCGTCTTCTCGAACCGGCTGCGGTCGGCGTCGAGCAGCGGGCCGTAGTGGGCGCTGGTGGCGGCGTTGTTGACCACGACGTCGATCCGGCCGAACGACGAGACGGCGGCGTCGACCAGCGCGCCCGGCACCGCCGGGTCGCTGACGCTCCCGGGCACGGCGACGGCCTGCGCCCCGAGCGACGACGCCACCGAGGCGAGCGAGTCGGTCGAGCGACCGTTGAGGACGACGCGCGCCCCCTCGGCGACCAGCCGGGTGGCGACGGCGCGGCCGATCCCCCGCGACGACCCGGTGACGATGGCGACCTGGCCGGCGAAGCGGCCGGGGACGGGGTCGTTCACGACGCCGCCAGCTCGGACGCCCAGCGGGCCTCGGCCGCGGCCCGACGGGTCGGGACGTGCTCGGTGGGCACGGCGACGGCGGTGTAGCCCTTCAGGACCTGGCGGGCCACGACGGTCTTGTGGACCTCGTCGGGGCCGTCGTAGATCCGGGCGGCGCGCGCCAGCCGGTACATGGCCTCGAGCGGCATGTCGCCCGAGTAGCCGAGCGAGCCGTGCACCTGGATGGCCCGGTCGATCACGTTGTGGAGGACGCGGGCGCCCCAGAACTTGATCAGCGAGATCTCCGTGCGGGCGTGCTCGACGCCCTTGGTGTCGATGATCCACGCCGCCTGGAGGGTCATCAGCCGGGCGGCCTGCATCTCGGCCATCGACTCGGCGATCCAGTCCTGGACGATCTGCTTGTCGGCCAGCCGGGTGCCGAACACCTCCCGGGACACGGCCCGCTCGCACAGCATGTCGAAGGCGCGACGGGTCTGGCCCAGCCAGCGCATGGCGTGGTGGATGCGCCCCGGGCCGAGCCGGGCCTGGGCCTGGGCCCACCCGTCGCCGGGCTCGCCCAGGACGTTCTCTCGGGGCACGCGCACGCCGCGGTAGAGCACCTCGGCGTGGGTGTCGGGCTGGACGGCGTCGAGGTGCCGGTTGACGTCGTCGAGCGCCGGGATGTCGCGCACGACGTCGAGCCCGGGCGCGTCCCGGGGGACGAGGATGATCGAGAACCGGCGCGACGGCGGGGCGTCGGGGTCGGTCACGCACATCACCAGCAGGTAGGCGGCGTCGGTGGCGTTGGAGGAGAACCACTTGTGCCCGTCGATCACCCACTCGTCGCCGTCGAGCACCGCGGTGGTGGCGATGCCGGTCGGGTCGGCGCCGGCGCCGGGCTCGGTCATCGAGAAGCACGACCGGATGTCGCCCTCGATGGTGGCGTCGAAGTACCGATCGCGCAGCTCGGGGGAGGCGAACCGGGCCAGCAGCTCGGCGTTGCCCGAGTCGGGGGCGCGGCTGCCGAACACCGACGGCGCCCACAGGGCCTCGCCGAGCACCTCGCTGAGGAGCGCCATGGGCACCTGCCCCCAGCCCCCGCCGCCCAGCTCCTCCTCGAGGAAGGCGGCCCAGAGCCCCCGCTCCTTCACCTGCGCCTTGAGCGGTGCCATCAGCCGCTGGAGGGTGGGCCAGTCGAGCGGGAGCGTCTCGAGCGGGACGACCTCCTCGCGCACGAAGGCCCGGGCCCAGTCGAGCTGCTCCTGGAACCGCGTGTCGGTCTCGAACTCCCAGCCCATCAGAGCATCGAGAGCCCGCCGCTCACCGAGATCGTCTGACCGGTGATGAAGCGGGCGTGGTCGGAGGCGAGGAAGAGGACCGAGCCGGCGATGTCGCCCGGGTCGGCCAGGCGGCCGAGCGGGATGGCCCGGGTCAGCGCCTTGATGATCTTCTCGCCGCCCTCCTCGAGCGTCTTCTGGGTGGCCGGCGTGTCGGTCGGGCCCGGGCACACGGCGTTGACGGTGATGCCGGACCGCGCCACCTCGCGGGCGACGCTCTTGGTGAACGAGATCACCCCGCCCTTGCAGGCGGAGTAGACGGCCTCGCCGCTCGAACCGACGCGGGCGGCGTCGGACGCCACGTTGACGATGCGCCCGCTCCCCTGCTCGACCATGCGGGGCAGCACCGCCTTGGTGGTGCGCAGCACGCCGAACAGGTTGAGCTGGACCAGCCAGCTCCACAGCTCCTCGTCGGTGTCGAGGAAGGGCTTGATCACATCGGCGCCGGCGCAGTTCACCAGCAGGTCGACCGACCCGAGCTGGTCGACGGCGCCGTCGACGGCCCGGGTCACGTCGTCGGCCAGGGTGAGGTCGACCGGGACGAACAGGCCGCGGTCGTGCACGAGGTCGGCGGCGACCTCCTTGCCCTTCTCCTCGTCGCGGTCGAGCACGGCGACGCGGGCGCCGGCCTGGGCGAGCAGCTCGGCGATCGCCCGGCCGATGCCCGAGGCACCCCCGGTGACGATGGCGTGCTGGCCGGTGATGCTCCAGCTGGCGGGGTCGGTGTCGGTCATGGGGTGAGCACTACTCCTTGGTGCGGCGGGCGGCCCGGGCGGCGAGGGACACGGCGATGATCAGCGTGAGCCCGGTGAACATGTCCTTGATCCACGGCTCGCTCGGGAAGACCATCTGGAGCCCCTTGACGCCGGTGGCGAGCAGGTAGACGGCGACGAGCGAGCCCAGGATGTTGAAGCGGCCCGGCTTGATCTGGGTCGAGCCGAGGAAGGCGCCGGCGAAGGCCGGGAGCAGGTAGGGCGCCCCGGTGTCGATGCCGGCGCTGCCCACCCGGGCGGTGAGCAGGATGCCGGCGAAGCTGGCGACGACGGCGGAGATGATGAAGCCGTAGAACGTCAGCCGGCCGACGCGGATGCCGGCCAGGCGGGCGGCGGCCTCGTTGCCGCCGGTGGCGTACATGAAGCGCCCCGTCGGCGTGTGGCCGAGCAGGTACCACAGCAGGCCGGCGATCACGGCGAGGAAGAGGACGGTGTAGGGGATGCCGGCCGCCTGCCCGCGCGCCATGTCCTTGAAGCCCTGGGGGATGCCCGTGACGATCGAACGCCCGTCGGCCCGCCAGAAGGCCAGGGCGGTGATCACCGCGCTGGTGCCCATGGTGGCGATGATCGGCTCGACGTGCAGCCGCACCGTGATGAACCCGTTGACCAGGCCGATCACCACCGCGCTCAGCAGGGTGAGGGCGATGGCCACCGGCGGGCTCAGCCCCTGGTTCGACTGGAGCCAGGCGACGCAGACGATCGACCACGTCATGGTGGCGCCGATGCTGATGTCGAAGGCACCCGAGGCCAGGGCGGCGGTCAGGGCGAGGGTGACCACCGCGGTGATCGCCTCGTCGGCGGCGACGATGCGGGCGTTGCTGAGGGTGGCGAAGGTGTCCGGCCGCAGGATGCTGAACAGGACGACGACGGCGACCCACACGTAGAGGCCGCTGAAGCGGTCGATGCCGAGCGAGCGGATCGAGAACCCGCCCCCGGTCCGGCTGGTCGGCGGCTCGGGCGGAGGAGCCGTGGGTGGCGGTGGGTCCAGGACGACCGGTCCGGAGCTCATCGTGCTGCTGCCTCTCTGGTGGTGGCGGGCTTCTCGAGGAGGGCACCGCCGGGATCGGCGGCGCTGGTGGGCAGGCGGCTGCCACCCAGGCTGGCCTGGGCGATGTGCGCCGCCGTGAGGTGCGGGGGCCGGAGCTCGGTGCGGACCCGCCCGTCGGCCAGGACGACGACGCGGTCGCACAGGCGCTCCAGCTCGGCCTCGTCGCTGGAGCAGACGAGCACGGCCGTGCCGCCGTCGGCGGCCTCCTCGACCAGCCGGTGGATGTCGGCCTTGGAGCGCACGTCCACGCCCTGGGTCGGCTCGTCGAGGAGGAGCACCGAGGGGGCCAGCCGCAGCCACTTCCCGATGACCACCTTCTGCTGGTTGCCGCCCGACAACGTCGAGATCGCCCGGGTGTGTCGCCCGGGCGTGACCGACAGGCGGTCGAGCCACGACTGGCCGTCGGTGCGCTCCAGCGACGAGCGGAAGACGAGCTTCTGCCAGTAGGGCCGCAGGTCGGCCAGGGTGAGGTTCTCGAGCACCGAGAGGTCGAGGACGACGCCCTCGCCGTGGCGGTCCGGCGGGACGAACCCCAGCCCGGCGCCGACCGAGAGGTCGGGACGGTCGGGCGGGACGGTGCGGTCGTCGACGACGACCTCGCCGTGCCGGTCGGTGCCGCCGAAGATCAGCGACGCCACCTCCTCCCGGCCCGAACCGGTGATGCCGGCGACGCCGACGATCTCGCCCTGGCGGACGGTGAGGTCGAGCCCCTCGACGACCCGGCCCCGCAGGCCGGTGACCGCCAGCCGCACCGGACCGCGCCCGTCGCTCGGCGGGGTGGGCGTGCCCATGTCGACGGCACCGACCATCAGCTCGACCAGCTCGTCGTGGTCGAGGTCGGTCACCGCCTCGGTCGCGACCCGCCGGCCGTCGCGCAGGACGCTGACCCGGTCGGCGACGGCGAAGACCTCGTCGAGGTGGTGCGACACGTAGATGACCGACACGCCCATCGAGCGCACCCTGCGCACCACCTCGAACAGCCGCTCGACCTCGGGCTTGGGCAGGCTGGCGGTCGGCTCGTCGAGGACGAGGAGGGACACGCTCTCCTCCCAGTCCCGGAGGCAGCGGGCGATGGCGATGCCGGTGCGCTCGGCGGCCCCGAGCCGGCTGGCCGGCAGCCGGACGTCGAAGTCGTACCCGAGGGCGCCGAGGGCCTCCTCGGCCTCGCGCCGCTGGCGGCGCCAGTCGATCCGGCCCAGGCGGCCGGTGGCGTAGCCCCGGCCGAGCGAGAAGTTGTCGAGCGCCGGGAGGTCGCCGACCACGCCGATGTCCTGGTGGACGAAGCGGATGCCGGCGGCGTCGGCGGCGGCGGCGTTCCCGAGGGCGAGGGGCTCGCCCGAGACGGCGGCGGTTGCACCAGGATCGGGCTCGTGGATCCCGGCCAGGACCTTGATCAGCGTCGACTTGCCCGAGCCGTTGGCCCCCACCAGGGCGTGGATCTCGCCGGCCCCGACGCCGAGGTCGACCTCGCGCAGCGCCCGGGTGCCGCCGAAGGTCTTGGAGAGGCCGGAGAGGGCCAACCGGAGCGGTGGCTCACCGGCGGTCATGCCGTGGATCCCATGCACAAACCATGACTATAGTTCGCCTAGACCGCGCTGTGTCAACGGACACCGCGCCGATCGGATCGGAGCCCCGTGGACATCGCCACCCTCCTGCGCCGCCAGGCCGCGGCCCGTCCCCTCGCCCCGGCGACGACGTGCGCCGGCACGACGCGGACCTGGGCCGAGACCGACCAGCGGGTCGACCGCCTGGCCGCCCACCTCCGCGGCCAGCTCTCCCCCGGGCAGCGGGTGGCGATCCTGGCCCCGACCTGCCACCGCTACTTCGAGCTCCACTTCGCCCTGGCCCGGGCCGGTCTGGTGGCCGTGCCCCTCAACATCCGCCTCACCGCCCCCGAGCTGGCCCACATCGTCGCCGACGCCAGCGCCCGCTCGCTGGTGGTCGACGGCCGGGTCGGCGAGGTGGCGCGGGAGCTGGTGGCCCTGCTGCCGACCCTCACCGTCGTGCTCCGCCACGGCGAGGGCGCCCCCGGGGGGCCGCACGCCCCCGAGTACGAGGCGATCGCCGCCGCCGGGCCCTCGCACCCGATCCCCTCCCCCGTCACCGACGACGGCGCCCTCCACGTCCTCGGCTACACGAGCGGCACGACCGGGTCGCCCAAGGGGGCGATGCTCACCCACCGGGGCGCCACGCTGGCCGCCATCGTCTACGCCACCCAGCTCCAGGTCGGCCCGGACGACCGGGTGCTGGCGTGCATGCCCGGCTACGTGTACCGGGGCGGCAGCGGCGGCTTCGCCCCGTTCGCCGTCGGCGCCCACACCGTCGTCACCGAGTTCGACGCCAGGACCGTGCTCCGCCTGCTCGCCGAGCACGCCATCACCCAGGTGACGCTGGCGCCGGCGATGGCCCTGCGCCTGCTCTCGGCGGCGCCGCCCGAGGCGTCCTTCCCCGCCCTCGAGCGCCTCTGGCTCACCGGCGCCCCGGCCCGCCCCGAGACGATCCGCGAGCTGGCGACCCGCTTCGGCTGCTCGGTCGGGACGCTCTACGGCATGACCGAGGCCACCGGCATCGCCATGGCCCGCTTCACCGGCGCCCCGGGCGAGCGGCTCGACACCGTCGGGCACCCGCTCCCCCTGCTCGACGTCCGGCTGCTCGACCCGGCCGGCGAGGAGGTCGCCCCGGGCGAGGTGGGCGAGATCACCGTGCGGGGCGAGACGGTGATGGCCGGCTACTGGGGCGACGCCGCCCGCACCGCCGAGGTGCTGCGGGACGGCTGGCTGCGCACCGGGGACATGGCCCGTCGGACCGAGGCCGGCGAGCTGTGCATCGTCGACCGCCGGATCGACATCATCAACAGCGGGGGGATCAACGTCTACACGCTGGAGCTGGAGCGCACGATCGCCCGGCACCCCGACGTCGCCGAGTGCGCCGTGGTCGGGGCGCCCGACCCCGAGTGGGGGGAGGTGCCGGTGGCCGTCGTCGTGCCCACCGAGGCGGGCACCACGCTCGACGGCGACGCCGTGGTGGCGTGGGTCCGCGACCACCTGGCCGCCTACAAGAAGCCGCGCCGGGTCGAGGTGGTCGACGCCCTCCCCCGCAACGCCATGGGCAAGGTCGACAAGCGGGCGCTGCGGGACGGCTACTGGGTCGGGATGGAGCGCCGGGTCAACGGCTGACGCCCTAGGCGTCCCGGAAGACGGGCGGGCGCCCCTCGGCCCGGGCGGCGACCGCCTCGACGTGGTCGGCGGTGGTCGTGGCCAGGATCTGGGTGCGGTTCTCGAGCTCCATGGCGGCGTGGAGGGAGCCGATCTCCAGCCCCGCCCACAGCACCTCCTTCGTCAGGGCCACGGCGAAGGGGCTGTGGGCGGCGATGGCGCCCGCCATCGCCACGGCGGCGTCGACCAGGTCGGCATCGGGGTGCACCGCCGACACCAGGCCGATCCGGTCGGCCTCGGCGGCGTCGACGGTCCGCCCGGTCAGCAGGATCTCGGCCGAGCGGGACGACCCGACGGCCCGGGGCAGGAGCCAGCTGGTGCCGAGGTCGCCCCCCGACAGCCCGAGCCGCACGAAGGGGGCGCCGAACGACGCCGACGTGGCGGCCAGCCTCACGTCGCAGGCGAGCGCCAGCGAGAACCCGCCACCGACGGCCGGCCCGTTGACGGCGGCGATCACCGGCACGGTGCCGTCCCGCAGGCGGCGGATCAGGCGGGCGGTCGAGCGCTGGAGCCGCATGCCGGCCTGGGCCGAGCCCACGGCCAGGCCGGCGCCGGCGCGGGCCCCCTCGGCCAGGTCCCACCCCGAGCAGAAGCCGCGCCCGGCGCCGGTCAGCACGACGACCCGGACCGACGGGTCGGCCTCGGCCCGGTCGAGCACGGCCAGCAGCTCCTCGACGAGCGGGGTGGTCAGGGCGTTGAGCCGGTGGGGCCGGTCGAGGGTGAGGATCCAGGTGCCCGGCGGCCCGTCCTCGACGCGCAGCTCCCCGGCGCTCACGCCAGCAGGTCGGCGTCGGCGCCCACCGCGGCCAGCGCCTCCGACCGGCCCGGGCGCACGCCGTCGAAGGTGGCCGGGAAGAGCACCTCGACGCCGCCGTCGATGCGCCGGACGAGACCCCGGGTGGCGAACTCGGGGTCGGCGACGGCCGCCGCCGGATCGTGCACCGGGGCGAAGCAGACCTCCCGGCCGGCGAACGCCTCGGCCCACTCCCCCGTCGACCGGGCGGCCAGGATGGCGGCCAGCTCGGCCACCACCCGGTTCCCCCGCTCGCCCGTCGCCAGCCCGTCGTCGACCAGGTCGAGCCGGTCGACCACCTCGAGGAAGGCCCGCCAGAACTTGGGCTCGAGGTTGCACAGGGAGATCCAGCCGTCGGCCACCCGCCACACCCGGTACGCCGGCACCTGGTCGAGCACGAACTCGGGGAACGGCACCGCCTGGGCGCCGCCCGCCAGCGCCAGGGCCAGCGTCGAGGTGGACAGCGACAGCGCCAGGTCGGCCATCGAGATCTCGATGTGGCACCCGGACCCACCCCGGGCCACGCCGAGCAGGGCGGCGCTGATGCAGTGCGACAGGTGGTGGCCCACGACCATGTCGATCACCGGGAGCGCCGGCACCGCGGGCGGGGACCCGGCGTGCGGCAGCGCACCGCCGGCGACGGCCAGGTAGTTGAGGTCGTGGCCGGGCGTGCGGGCCCGGGGGCCGTCCGCCGCGTACCCGCTGACCGAGCACACGACGAGACCGGGCCGGGCGGCGCGCAGGCGCGACGGGCCGAGGCCGAGCCCGTCGAGGTACCCGGGCCGGAAGCTCTCGACCACCACGTCGGCCGTCCCGACGAGGTCGAGCAGGGCGGCGCGCCCGGCGTCGGTGCGCAGGTCGACGGCGACGCTGCGCTTGCCCCGGTTCGACGCCCGGTACGGCCCGCTGTAGGCCCGCCCCACCTCGCCCTCGGGCGCCTCCACCTTCACCACCTCGGCGCCCAGGTCGACCAGCAGCTGGGTGCCGTAGGAGAAGGGGAACAGCCGGGTCAGGTCGAGGACCCGGATGCCGGCGAGGGGGGCGGTGGGAGCGACGGTCATGGGGCCTCCGTGAGCGAGCCGAGCCGGGCCGGATCGGCCTCGACGACGTCGAGGGCGGCGGCCTCCGCCCGCACGGCCAGCCCCACCAGGTCGGCGGCGGGGACGGCGCTGCCGATCGGGAGGGCGATGCCCAGGAGGGGGCTGGTCATGCGGGGGAGGCCATCGGGTCGGTCAGCCGACCTGCCAGATCTCGTCGTAGAGATCCTTGTAGTTGGCCGGGAAGATCGGGCTCTCCGACTCCGGCGGGTGCTCCTCGGTGAACAGCTGGATCGTCATCGCCCGGTCGTCGATGACGTCGAGGTCGTCGCCGTTGTAGAAGCGGGCGAAGCCGTCGACGATGTCCCAGCCGACCAGCGGCGTCGACCAGCTGGCCCACGCCGCCTCCTCGCCGTCGATGATCCGCTGGTAGTTCTCCTCGGTCGGGGCGAGACCGACGACCTTGGCATCCAGGCCGGCCTCGAGCAGGGCGGGGGTGACGCCCCGGCTGAGGTCGCCGAAGCCGAAGTAGACGTAGTCGATGTCCGGGTTCTCCTGGATGGTGCTCACGACCGAGCCCGGCGTGTTCGTCCCGATGTCGGCCGTCGTCTGGTTGACGACGGTGACGGTGCAGTCGGGGCAGGCCTCCTCGACGTGGGCCTGGACAGCCTCGGCCTCGAAGCGGATGATCGGGAAGTCGTCGACGGTGAACACGGCGATGTTGGCGTCGCCACCGGAGTCGGCGATCACCCAGTCGACGACGGCCGAGGCCCCGGTCTCGTAGGAGTTCGGCCCGCCCATCAGCCCGATGATGCCGTTGCCGTCGATGCCGCCGACCTCCTCGACCACGGCCGCGCTGATCACGGGGATGCCGGCCTCCTGGGCGCGCGCCAGGGGCTCCTCGATGCGGTCCGAGGGGATGCCGGAGAGGGCGATGCCGTCGGGGTCGGAGTCGAGGGCCTGGTTCATGGCCACGATCACCGACTCGGGCTCGGTGTTGCTGAAGTCGATGGTGTCGACCTCCCAGCCCAGCTCCTCGGCCGCGGCGACGACGTTGTCGCCGATCACCTGGCAGGAGGGCTGCGAGCAGCGGAGCCAGACGATGCGCTTGCCCTCCTCCGGCGTGGCGCTGAGCGGCTCCAGGTCGCGCAGCTCGGTCGGGTCCTCGAGGAAGGCCTCGGCCCGCTCCTGGGCCTCCTCGGCCGCCGGGTTGCCGGCGGGTCCGCCCCCGGTGTCCTCGGTGGCGTCGTCGCTGCCTCCGGCGGCCCCGGTGCCGTCGTCCGAGCTGCAGCCCCCCGCCAGCAGTGCGAGCACCGCCAGCACGGCGATGCCGCCCGTCCTCATACGTCTGCGCATGTCATCTCCACTGGTCAGGCGCCCCTCCATCAGGGCGCTCCGTGGGAGGTGCCGGAGCCGAGCCTGCGGAGCCGGCCGCGCCGGGGCAGCCCGGTCCACCGTCGGCACGGTGGACCGGGTCGGCCCCCTGCGACCGGCCGCAGCGCCGATCCCAACATCTCGTCTAACTATTACTATCAATATGAGAGACTTGTGTCAACCATCACACCGGCGCCGTCGGGGGCCGGTCGAGGCTGGGCACGGCGCGGAGGGGCTCCTGGTCGTAGTAGTAGACCTCGATGTCGGCGACCTTCCCGTCCCGCACGGTGAAGAGCTCGACCACCAGGAAGTCGACGGCCTGGCCGGTGGCCCGCAGCGTCGCCCGGCCCGTCACCCGGCTGACGACCAGCCCGCCGGCGGCGGCGAAGAACTCGCTGTCGATGGCGTCGCCGTCGAAGGCCCAGATGGCGTCGACGTCGGCCAGCAGCTGCCGCTGGCCGGCCAGCCCGACGTAGGTGCCCCGGTACGGGAGGCTGGGCGCCTCCCGCACGGTCAGGTCCGGGTGGGCGTACCGCATCGCCGCCTCGAAGTCGCGCTCGTAGAGGGCGTGGTGCTCGAACTGGCGGACGACCTCGAGGTCGGCCGGGTCGACGTCGGTGTGGAAGCGGGTGCTGCCGTCCACGCCTAGCCCCGGATCTGCTTGCGCCAGGCCGCGAAGGCCTCGCCGAACTCCTCGCCGTGGAGGGCGATGGCGACCGACCGGATCTCGCCGTCGAAGATGGCCGAGCGCATGTCGGTGTCGAGCCCGTGGTACACGTTCGCCTTGGTGACGGCGACCGCCTCGGGCGGCATGGCGGCGATGCCGGTCGCCAGCTCGAGGGCGGCGGCCAGCGGGTCGTCGGCCAGGCGCGACACGAGCCCGATCCGCAGCGCCTCCTCCCCGTCGACGGTGCGGCCGGTGAGGAAGAGGTCGAGGGCGACCTCGGGGCCGACGATGCGGGGCAGCAGGTACGAGCTGCCGTAGTCCGGGGGCAGGGCCATCTTGAGGAAGGGGGTGATGAAGCGGGCGCGCCGCGAGGCGATGCGGATGTCGCACGCCGCGGCCAGGCCGGCACCGGCTCCCACGGCGGCACCGTCGACGGCCGCGATCACCGGCTGGCGGGCGGACCGGATGTTCATCACCGTCCGGTGGCTCTTGTGCATGAACCGCTCGCTGGCGGCGGCCGACGGCTGCTCGAGGCCCGAGCACTCCAGGTCGGCGCCGGCGCAGAAGGCCCCGCCCGATCCCGTCACGACGATGGCGCGCACCGACGGGTCGACGCCGAGGTCGGCGAAGGCGCCGGGCAGCCCCTCGAGCAGCAGGGGGTCGTCGAGGGCGTTGCGCCGCTGGGGTCGGTCGATGGTGACGACGGCGACGCCGTCCTCGCGCTGCTCGACGAGCAGTCCGTCCATGGTGGATCTCCGGGGTTCGTCGGGCGGCGCCATGGCTTGGCCCGGGGACGATTACGTGCTAACTGTTATCAGAGATTTTGGTCACGGGGCAACGTGGTTGGCTCTCCCCCACCCCGACCCCACCCACAACCCACCCCCGAGGCGACCGTGCTCATCGACAAGATGTTCGACACCTACGACCCGACCACGTTCGTGGCCGAGGCCAAGGCGCTCGAGGAGGCGGGCTACGACGGCCTGCTGCTCGGGGAGGCGGCCATGGACCCGCTGGTCCCGCTGGCCATCGCCACCCAGCACACGACCACGGTCGACCTGGTCTCGGCCGTCGCCATCGCCCTCCCCCGCAGCCCCACCCACGTGGCCTACGCCGCCAACGACCTCCAGGCCTTCTCGGGGGGCCGGCTCGTGCTCGGCCTCGGGTCGCAGATCCGGGCCCACGTCGAGCGGCGGTTCGGGGCGACGTGGACGAAGCCGGTCGCCCAGATGCGCGAGTTCATCCTGGCCATCCGGGCCCTCTACGCGGCGTGGGAGGCCGGCACCGGCGTCGACTTCCGCGGCGACCACTACGAGATCACCCTGATGACGCCCTACTTCTCGCCCGCCGTCGCCCCGAGCGGACCGCCGCCGATCTGGCTGGCCGGGGTGGGCGAGCGGATGTGCACCACCGCCGGCGAGGTGGCCGACGGGCTCTTCGTCCACCCCTTCACCACCCCCCGCTACCTCCAGGAGAACCTGCTGGGGTGGGCCGAGGCGGGGCGGGCGCGAGCGGGCGACCGGCGCCCGTCGTTCGGCGTGGCCCTGCCCGTCCTCGTCGGCACCGGCGCCGACGACGACGTCGAGGCCGCCATCGCCGCGGTGCGCAAGCAGATCGCCTTCTACGGCTCGACCCCCGCCTACCGCCCCGTCCTCGAGCTCCACGGCTGGGGCGACCTCCAGCCCGAGCTCAACCAGCTCTCGAAGGCGGGCCGGTGGGACGAGATGACGGGCCTGATCGACGACGAGGTCCTGCACACCTTCGCCATCACCGGCACGCCGAAGGAGGTCGGCGCCGGCGTGGTCGAGCGCTACGGCCAGCTCGTCACCCGGGCCAGCATCTACACCCCGAACCACCACGTCCCCGCCGAGCTGATGGCCGAGCTCCTCGACGCGGCGCGCGCCGCCGCGGCCTGATGCCGCTCACCGGCGGGCGAAGCCGAGGTCGAAGCGCTCGACGGCCTTGACGAAGACGTTGGCCTCGTAGACCGGGGGCCCGAGGGGGCGGAGGTCGGTGAGGCGGGCCGTCAGCTCCTCGAGGGCCACCCGCAGCACGAGCCGGGCCACGTGGGCGCCGAGGCAGAAGTGGGTGCCGAAGCCGAAGGCGACGTGGGGGTTGGGGTCGCGGGCCAGGTCGACCTCGTCGGGGTCGGCGAACACGGCGTCGTCGCGGTTGGCCGAGGGGTAGACGAGCGCCAGCCGCTCCCCCGCGGCGATGGGCACGCCGTCGATGTCGGTGTCGGCCGCCGCGGTGCGGAACATGTTGTTGAGCGGGGTCACCCAGCGCAGCAGCTCCTCGACGGCGGCGGGGATCGACGCCGGGTCGGCGGCCATCGCCTCCCACAGGTCGGGCCGCTCGGCCAGCAGGATCAGCGAGCGGGCGAGGGTGGTCCGGGTCGTCTCGGCCCCGCCCGGGATCACCAGCCCGAGCTCGGACGTGACGTCGTGACCGGACATCGGGCAGCCCCGGGCCTCGGACTGGGCCCAGCGGGTGAACATGTCCTCGGCCGGGTGCTCGGCCCGGGCGGCGAGGGTGGCCGCGCCCAGGGCGCCGATCTCGATCATCGCCCGGCTGGCGTCGGACATGGCCATGGGGTCGCGGTGCAGCACGTCGACCCGCATCAGCCGCTCGGACCAGGAGCGCACGTCACGCCACCGCTCGGTGGGCCAGCCGAGCACCCGGCAGGTCATCAGGGCCGGCAGCCGGGCGGCCAGGGTGTCGACCACCTCGAAGCGGTCCGAGACCCGGGTGACGGCGAGGGCCTCGGCCACGTCGGCCCGGGTGTCGTCCTCCAGCCGGCGCACGGCGCGGGGTGTGAACTGGTCGGAGACCAGGCGCCGCTGGGCCTGGTGCTCGGGGTCGTCACGGGCGATCATCGCCGTCTCGTCGGGGAACCACACCGAGCGGTAGCCCCGGCTGGACACGAAGTCCGACGCCCGCCGCTCCACCTGGCGCACGTGCTCCATGCGGGTCACGAGGACCACGCCGTTGCGGTCGCGGTAGAGCGGCTCGTGGGCCCGCATCCAGCGGTAGGCCGGGTGCGGGTCGCCGACGTGGAACGCCGGGTCGAGCACGTCGACGTCGGGACGGGCGGGCGCCACGGCGGCCACCTCAGCGCTCGATGTGGGGGCCGACGACGGGCGTGACGCGGAGGTGCTCCGGCACCCGCTCGACGCCGATCACCCGGTCGATGGTCTCGTGGACGTGGTAGATCCGCCGCTCCTGGTAGCTGAGGTTGATCTCCTCGATGGCGCCGTGGTCGAGCGACGCCTGCATGCCCGGCAGCACCGAGAGGTCCTCGAAGAGGACCTTCTCGTTGAAGCCCATGAACAGCTCGTTGGCCTTGCGCTCGGCCTCGCCGTCGGCCGACCGCAGCGACGAGCACCAGTGCACGTGGTAGCTCGACGAGCCGTCGGCGTTGGGCCAGTTGGTGATCAGGAACAGGAAGCCCTCGCCCACGAACACGATGCTGAGGTTGGGGAACAGGTGGTACGAGAAGGTGCCCGAGCTGGGCAGGTCGCCCAGGCCCTCGAACAGGGGCGGGAACGGCATCGCCCCGGTGAGCGGCACCCCCTCCCGCAGGCTGATCAGCATGCGCGAGTGGCCGTTGGGCAGCAGCCAGATCCCGGTGGTCGCCTGGTCGAGGACCTTGGCCGCGCTGTCCCGGTGGATCGTGTTGACGTGGTAGGTCTCGATGTTGGCGTCGACCGGGAGCTTCCAGTTCACCGGCACCTCGCGCACGGTGTGGCCGGCCAGGTGGAGCCTCCCGTCGAGGTCGGCCATCTCGCTGAGGTCGTCGGCCACCGGGCCCAGGTGCTCGGCCAGGGGGGCGGCGTCGGGGTCGAGGTTGATGAACACCAGCGGGCCCCACGTCTCGCACCGCACCGCGGTGAGGTCGACCACGTCGGGGTCGAGCTCGCGGAAGTTGGCGGCGTCGGGGTAGCCGACGAGGGTCCCCTCCAGGTCGTAGGTCCACGAGTGGTACGGGCACGTCATCCGCCGCCCGGTGTTGCCGCACGGGCCCTCCAGCAACCGGGCACCCCGGTGCTTGCACGTGTTGAGGTGGGCCCGGATCACCCCGTCGCGGCCCCGGACCAGCACGACCGGGCGGGCGATCTGGCCGACGACGAGGTAGTCGCCCGGCTCCCGCAGCTCGTCGGCGTGGGCCACCATCAGCCACGACCGGCCGAAGACCTGTTCGGTCTCCAGCCGGGTGAACTCGGGGTCGGCGTAGCGGCCGGCCGGCACCGCCGGCAGGGTCGGGAAGCCGTCGGGGTGGTGGTCGCGGGCGGCCTCGTCGAGGGCGCGCCGCTTCACCTCGGCGATGAAGGTCTCGGTCAGGGCCATGGGTGGGTCACCTCGCGGGGAGGGGGGCCGGGGCGAGGGCGCGCAGGGCGTCGCCGTCGAGCCGGAGCGGGTGGTCGGGGGTCATGGGTTGGATGCAGACGTGGTCGGCGCCGGCCTCGAGGTGGGCGTCGATGCGGGCCCGGACGGCGTCGGCGTCGCCCCACGCCACCAGGCCGTCGACGAAGGGGTCGGCCAGCCCGTCGACCTCGCCCTCGTCGAAGCCGAGCCGCAGCCAGCTGCTCCGGTAGCTCGGCAGGCGGACGTAGTGGCCGAGGGCCTTCCGCGCCGTGGCCCGGGCGGCGACGGCGTCGGTGGTGAGCACGACCTTCTGCTCGACGCACAGCAGCTTGTCGGGCCCGAGGATGGCGCGGGCCCGGGCCGTGTGCTCGGGGGTGGTCCAGTACGGGTGGACCCCGTCGGCCCGCTCCCCGGCCAGGGCGATCATCTTGGGACCGAGGGCGCCGACGAGGCGGGGCGCCGCCACGGCGGGCGCCGGGGCGGTGCGGGGCGCCTCCTCGATGCCGTCGAGGTAGGCCCGCATGGTGGCCAGCGGCGAGCCGTAGCTCAGCCCCCGCACGCCCTCGACCATCGCCGCGTGGCTGACGCCGAGGCCGAGGACGAAGCGGCCCCCGCTCTGCTCGGCGAGCGTGTCGGCGGCCTGGCGCATCGCCCCCGGGTGGCGGTGGTGGATGTTGGCGATGCCGGTCGCCAGCACCAGGTCGGTCGTGTGGTCGGCGAGGTGGGCGATGTGGGCGAACGGGTCGCGCCCGGTGGTCTCGGGCAGCCAGACGGCGCCGAAGCCCAGGCCCTCCACCTCGGCCACGAGCGCCCGGGCCTCGGCCACCGGCAGGCGATCCGTGCTCGTCCACACGCCGAGCGGCCCGAGGCGCCGTCGCCACGCCCCGACGTCGATCACGCCGCCACCTCGGCGGCGACCTGGGCGGCCCAGCGCACGTCGGGCTTGCCCTGGGGCGTGTAGCGCAGGGCGTCGACGGCGACGACGAGGCGGGGCGCCTTGTAGCCGGCGAGCGTGTCGCGGAGGTGGGCACGCAGGGCGTCGGCATCGGGGGCGGTGGCTCCGGCCCGGGGCACGACGACGGCGACGACCTGCTGGCCGAAGCGGGGGTGGGGGGCGCCGACGACGATGGCGTCGGCCACGTCGGGGTGCCCCTTCACCGCCGCCGCCACCTCCTCGGGGTGGACCTTCTCGCCGCCGGTGTTGATCGACGTCGACCCCCGGCCCAGGAGGGTGATCGTGCCGTCGGCCTCCCGGCGGGCCAGGTCGCCGGGGACGGCCCAGCGGACGCCGTCGGCGTCGACCGGGAAGGTGGCCGCCGTCTTCTCCGGATCGTTCCAGTAGCCGAGGGGCACCCGGCCCCGCCGGGCCAGGCGGCCGACGACGCCGACCGGGGCGGGGCGCAGGTCGTCGTCGAGCACCGTGGTGGTGGGGCCGGCCGCGAACCGGGGCGGGCCGCCGTCGCCGGCCCCGACCAGGCGGCCGTCGGACCCCGTCTCGGAGGCGCCGAAGCCGTCGACCACGGTCACGTCGGGGAGCAGGGCGGCCAGGCGGGCCTTGACCGGCGGCGAGAGGATGGCGCCGCCGGAGGCGATCACCCGCAGGCGGGACAGGTCGGGGGCGGAGGCGCTGCCGGCGGTGGCCTCCAGGGCCTCGACGAAGGGGATGGCCATGCCGTCGCCCACGAGCACCAGGAGCCGGGCGCCCTCGGCGGCGGCCAGGTCGGCCACCGCGGCCCCGTCGAAGCGCCGGCCGGTCCACAGCACGACCCCGGCCCCGCCCAGCAGCGGGACCAGGCTGTTCCACTGGCCGTTGCCGTGCATGAGGGGCGAGGTGACCAGCCAGGGCCGGGGGCGGTCGGCCACCACCCCGGCCAGCTCCTCGGGGCGCTCGATCGGCGGGCCGCCCGGGTTCCCGCCCTGGAGGGCGGCGTGGAAGATGTCCTCGTGGCGCCACTCGACGCCCTTGGGGGCGCCGGTGGTGCCGCCGGTGTAGAGCAGGTAGCGGTCGTCGCCCGAGCCGGCGCCCAGCTCCATCGGCGGCGCCGACGCCAGGGCGTCCTCGTAGCCGATCACCGCCGGGTCGCCGCCGGGCTCGTCGTCGAGCACGACCACGTGGCCCAGCCGGGGCAGCCGGTCGCGGGCGGCCTCCACGCCGGGGAGCAGGTCCCGCTCGGCCACCACCGCCACCGCCTCGGCGTCGGCCAGCACGTGGGCCAGCTCGTCGGCGGTGTAGCGGTAGTTGAGGTTGACGGGGACGACCCGGGCCCGGAAGGCGCCCAGCAGCACCTCGACCCACTCGGCCCGGTTCCACGCCAGCACACCGACGTGCTGGCCGGGGGCGATCCCGGCGGCGCGGAGGTGGCGGGCGACGCGGTCGACCCGGTCGCCCAGCTCCCGGTAGGTGAGCCGGCGGGCGCCGGCCACCAGGGCGGTGCGGTCGGGCACCACCCCGGCGGTGATGGCGAAGAGGTCAGCGAGGTTGAACGAGGGCACGGTCCCGCCTGTATAAATGAACGGACACTCATTTCTACCCCGCCGAGGTCCCGCTGCCAAGGGCCTGGGTTCCGAGGAGCACCGATGACGACCTCCCCCACCCCCGCCGCCCTCGTCACCGGGGGCGGCTCCGGCATCGGCCTGGCCTGCGCCCGCCACCTCGCCGCCGGCGGCCACGCCGTCACCATCGTGGGCCGCTCCGAGGCGCGGCTGGCCGCCGCCCTGGCCGCGCTGCCCGAGGGGACCCGGGCGGTGGCGGCCGACATCACCGACGAGGCGGCCATGGCCGAGGCGGTGGCCCGGGCCGAGGAGGGCGGCCCGCTGCGGGTGGTGGTGGCCAACGCCGGCGGCGCCTTCGCCGTCGGGCCCCTCCCCCTGGTGAGCCGGGCCGACTTCGCCCGCGAGCTGGAGGTCAACGTCACCGGCACCTTCGTCACGCTCACGGCGGCCACGCCGGCCCTCGCCCGCGCCGGCGGGGGTTCGGTGATCGCCGTCTCGTCGGTGGCCGGCGGGCTGACCCACCCGCTGATGGCGGCCTACAGCACGAGCAAGGCGGCGCTGGAGATGCTGGTGCGCAACGCCGCCGACGAGCTCGGGCGCTTCGGCATCCGGGTCAACGCCGTGCGGCCCGGCCTGGTGCCGACCGACGCCTCCGACCCCCTGGCGACCCACGGCCCGACCCGGGACGACTACCTCGCCCAGATGCCGCTCGGGCGGGTCGGCACCGTCGACGACATCGCCTCCGCCGTCGCCTTCCTCGCCGGCGACGGGGCGGGATGGATCACCGGCCAGGTGCTGGGCGTCGACGGCGGCCACGGCCTGCGCCGCGGCCCCGACCTCACCGCCCTGGTCGGCCGGCACCACGAGACCGCCCTCCACGCCCACCTGGGGGTCGAGCCGGCGCCGCCTCAGAAGACGGTGTAGCCGCCGTCGACCACCAGGGCGTCGCCGGTGTGGAAGGTGAGCGCCGGGTCGGCGAGGTAGACCGCGGGCGGGCCCATCTCGTCGGGCTCCGCCCAGCGGCGCACCGGCGTGCGGGCCAACGTCGCCTCCCGGAAGCGGTCCGAGGCGTAGCCGGCGGCGGCCAGGTCGGTGCGGGTCCAGCCGGGCAGCAGGGCGTTGACCCGCACCTGGTGGCGGGCCAGGCCCACCGCCAGGGCGCGCACCAGGCCGAGCAGGGCCGTCTTGGACGCGCCGTAGGCCTCGTTGCGGGCCGCCCCGTGGATCGCCGAGGTCGACGACACGGCGACGAGGGCGCCGCCCCCGGCCTCGACCATGTGGCGGGCGCCGGCCTGGAGGGTCAGGAAGGCGCCGTCGAGGTTCACGGCCATGACCCGCCGCCACTCGTCCAGGGTCAGGTCGACGAAGGCGGTCCCGCTCCCGGTGCCCCCGGCGTTGGCGAAGACGCTGTCGATGCGCCCGCCGGCCCACTCCAGGCTGCGGGCGAAGGCGTCGGTCACGGCCGCCGGGTCGGCCACGTCGCAGGCGAGGGCGTGGCCGGTGACCCCCTCGTCGGCCAGAGCGGCGACGGCCGCCGCGTTCTTCCCCTCGTCCCGACCCCACAGGACCACCCGGGCCCCGGCCCGCCCGCAGGCCCGGGCCATGCCCAGCCCGATCCCCCCGTTCCCCCCGGTCACGAGCACCGTCCGGCCGGCCAGCGAGCGTTGCGCACCTGTCTCCATGCCGGGAGCGTAGATGTGACGGTTGACTTTAGCGAGTGGTCGCTTTACTTTTCCTCTTGTGACGCCGGTCGCCTCCCTCACCACCGGGCCCGCCTACGAACGCAACGCCAGCGTGATGTTCGTGGACCGGATCCGCCGCTCCCCCGGGCGCGCCGCCCTCGTGACCCTGGGCGAGGACGAGATCAGCTACCGGGAGCTGGGCGACCGGATGGCCGCCGCCGTCGCCGTCCTCCGGGCCCACGGCGTCGGCACCGGCGACCGGGTGGCCTTCGCCGCCGCCAACCGCCCCGAGGTGGTCGTGGCCCTCGCCGCCACGCTCCACCTGGGCGCCGTCTTCGTGCCCCTCAACACCCGCCTCAGCCCCGCCGAGCTGCGCTTCATCGTCCGCGACGCCGGCGCCTCGGTGCTGCTCGCCGATGCGGCCATGGCCGACCACCTGGCGCCGGTGCGCGACGAGCTGGGCGTCGCCCACGCCCTCCGCCTCGACGACGCCGGGGCCGGCTCGGCGCCGGCCGGGTGGGTCGACTACGCCACCGTCGCCCCCGCGGCGCCGCCCGCCCTCGACGCGCCGGCGGCCACCGAGCCCGACGACGTGGCCGTGCTCATGTACACCTCGGGCACCACCGGTGACCCCAAGGGGGCGATGATCAGCCACGGCAACATCGTGGCCACCGTCCACAACCTGATGCTGCTGATCCCGATGGGGCCGGCGTCGGGGATGCTGGCGATGGCCCCGCTGTTCCACGTCGGCGCCATGGCCCTCGTGCTCGGCACCCTCGCCACCGGCGGCCGCGTGGTCGTGCTGCGCGCCTTCGACCCCACCGCCGTGTTCGACGCCATCGAGCAGCAGCCGGTCACCTTCACCTTCGGCGTGCCGGCGATGCTCCAGGCCATGGCGGCCGAGCCCCGCTTCGCCGCCGCCGACCTCTCCGCCGTGCTGCTGATGTGCGCCGGTGCCCCGGTGCCCGAGACCCTGCTGCACCAGTACCTGGAGCGGGGGGCCAAGGTCACCCAGGGCTACGGGCTGACCGAGTCCACCGCGGTGGTGAGCCTGCTCGAGTCGGACGTGGCCGCCGAGAAGCTGGGGGCGGCGGGCATGCCGTACCCGCTCACCGCGGTGGAGATCCGGGACGCCGCCGGGACGCCGATCACCGAGGCCGGGGTCGACGGCGAGATCTGGATCAAGGGCCGCAACGTCGTCGCCGGCTACTGGAACCGCCCCGAGGCCACCGCCGCCCTGCGCGACGAGGAGGGCTGGCTCCGCACCGGCGACGCCGGCCACCTCGACGCCGACGGCTACCTCTACATCACCGACCGGATCAAGGACATGCTGATCACCGGGGGCGAGAACGTGTACCCGGCCGAGGTCGAGAAGGTCCTCGCCGGCCACCCCGACATCGCCGAGGTGGCGGTGATCGGCACGCCCGACGAGCGCTGGGGCGAGGCCGTCACCGCCGTGGTCGTGGCCCGCCCCGGTGCCACCGTCGACCTCGACGCCGTCCAGGGCCACGCCCGCCAGCACCTCGGCGGCTACAAGGTGCCGCGCCGGCTGCACCTCGTGGACCAGCTCCCCCGCAACGCCTCGGGGAAGGTCCTCAAGCACGCCCTGCGGGACGCCCTGGGCTGACCGCCCGCCGCCCGCAGGCCCCCGGCCCGGCGCCCGCCGCGCCGCCCCGTTCGCGCGACGCGCCCGTGCGCCGCTGCGAAGCCCACCCACCCACCAGGGGGATCCCACCACCGTGAAGCACACCACCGTCCGCCGGGCCGCCGCCGCCCTCGCCCTGACCCTCCTCGTCACCGCCTGCGGCAGCAGCGACGACGACACCTCGTCCGGAGGGGGCGGGGGCGGGGACGAGGCGCCGTCGTCCACCGTCGCCCCCGACACCGACACCGGGTCGATCCCCGAGGCCACCGGCCCGGCCGACGAGTCCCTCGACCCGGTGAAGATCGGCATGATCAACATGGACGAGGGCACGCCGTCGTACCCCGACGTGTCGGTCGGCGTCGACGCCGCCGCCGCCCTCGCCAACGCCGAGCTGGGCGGGATCCAGGGCCGGCCCATCGAGATCGAGCACTGCAACGTCGGCGTCGACCAGGCGTCCAACCAGGCCTGCGCCCAGCAGTTCGCCAACGACGACGAGATCAGCCTGGTGATCACCGGCTACGTGTTCGGGTCGGCCTTCGTCTACCCGATCCTCGAGGCCGCCGACGTCCCGGTGCTGATCCAGACGCCGCTGACCCAGCCCGACTTCGAGGCGGCCAACGGCTGGGCCTTCCAGGGCGGCAACGCCGGAGGCACGGCCGGCACCGCGGCCTACGCGGCCGAGTACCTCGACGCCACCGACATCGTGATCCTGGGCGCCGACAACGACGCCCTGCGGGCCGCCGTCGACACCATCGAGGGCCTGCCCGCCATGGAGGGCGTCGAGGTCTCGACCACCTACATCCCCGACACCGCCGCCGACGTCACCGCCGACGTGCAGGCCTCGGGGGCGGCGGACGCCGACGCCGTGCTCGCCCTGGTGAACGCCCCGCAGTGCGTCCAGGTGGCCCAGACCCTGGAGGACCTGGCCGTCGAGGCCCCCGTGATCAGCACCGCCACCTGCGCCGTGCCCGCCACCCTCGAGGAGAGCCCGGCGCTGTTCGAGGGCTGGACCATCGTGGGCAGCGGCCTGCCGCCGCTGCTCGCCGAGGGCGCCTCGGCCGAGCTCGACTACTACCGGGAGACGTTCCCGGAGCACGGCCCCGAGGACAAGATGGACTCGTTCCTGTCGCTCGGCGGGTTCGGCGCCCTGCTCGCCGCCCGGGAGATCGGCAACGAGCTGCCCGAGGGCCTGTCCCGGGCCGACTGGGCCGAGGGCCTGGCCGGCTTCACCGGCCCCTACTTCGGCGGCCAGGACGAGCTCTCGTGCCCCGGCGAGCACTTCCCGGCGGTGTGCAACAACGAGGTCCGGGCCTTCGTCCTCGACGGCGAGGGCGTGATGAGCCAGGTCCAGGACTTCTTCGACCCGCTGGCCTGAGGCGCACGCTCGTGACCGACCACCACCCCCCGCCCCGGTGGGCCCAGGACCTGCTCGGTCCCGACGCCCGTCTGGTCGAGGTCGTCTCCGGTGGCACCTCCCGGCACACGCTGCGCCTGGAGGTGACCCCCGGGGGCGACCGGGTGGTGGCGCGCCACGACCCCGGCGCCGGCCCCTTCTCGGGCACGCCGCTGACCCTCGCCCGGGAGGCGGCCACCTACGCCGCCCTGGTCGGCAGCGGCGTGCCCGTCCCGGCCGTGGTCGCCGTGGCCGCCGACGGCCGCTCCTTCGCCGTCGAGGAGGTGCCCGGCACCCCCGAGGCCGGCGCCGACTCGCTCGACGACCTCCTGACCGTGCTCGGCCGGCTCCACGCCACCGGCACCCGCCACGTCCCCCCCGGCCACCCCGGCTTCGACCGCGCCGGCGAGGAGGACCTGGCCCTGTGGTCCGACCTGGCCCGGCGGCGGATCCGCCGGCCGGCGCCGCTGGTCGACCACGCCCTCGACCGCATCGCCGCCCACCGCCGGGCCCGCCCGCCGGCGCCGGTGGCCCTGTGCCACGGCGACCCCGGCGTGGGCAACCACCTCCACCGCCACGGCATCGTGACCGGCCTGGTCGACTGGGAGATGGCCCACACCGGGGACCCCCACGACGACCTGGCGTCGGTGGCCGTGCGCGCCGCCCTGGTCGGCGTCGACCTCGGCGACTACCGCGCCCGGGTGGCGGCCCGCTGGGAGCCGGTGGTCGGCACCGCCCTCGACCCCGACCGCTACCGGCTGGGGGTGGCCGCCACCCTCCTCCGCATGGTCGTCTCGTGCCTGTCGGCGCTCGACCACGCCGCGGCCGGGACCGACCGCTCCGTGCAGCTCCTCGGCCTCCCCGTGATGGAGGCCCAGCTGCTCCGGGCCCTCGCCGTCCTCGACGACCGGGACCCGCCGCCGGTGATCGAGGCCGAGCCCGACCCCGCCTTCGCCGCCGAGGTGGCCACCACCGTGGCCGAGGCCCTCGACGGCCCCGGCCGGGACGGGCCCGAGCGGCGGGCCCGCTACGCCGCCCGCCAGCTGGCCGCGGCCCTGGCGCCGCGCTCCCCCGCGGCCGTGCCCGCCGCCGACGACCCCGAGGCCCTGTGGGCCGCCACGTGCGCCCGCCTCGCCGTCCTGCCCGCCTCCCGCCCCCTCGCCGACCGCCCCATCGCAGGAGCCGCCTGATGCTCACCGCCGCCGACGACCGCCTCCACCCCCCGGCCAGCACCGACCCGTGGTGGACCGAGACCGCCTGGTTCGGCTTCGCCGTGCCGGCCGCCGGGCTGTGCGGGTCGATCTACCAGATCTACCGGACCAACCAGGGCGTGATGGCCACCGCCGTCTACGTCTGGGAGCCGGGGCGGGAGGACCTGCGCCAGCTCCCCTACCACCGGGCCTTCTGGCACCTGCCCATCCCCGACGGCGCCCACCCCACGGACTGCGACCTCCCGAGCGGGCTCATCGTCCGCACCGAGGAGCCGCTCCACGCCTACCGCCTGCGCTACGCCGACGGCGACGAGATCGCCCTCGACCTCCGCTTCACCGGCCTCCTCCCGCCCCAGCCCCTGCACGTCTCCGACGGCATGGGCCACCTCGACCAGCTGGGCCACGTCGGCGGCTCGCTGGTGCTGCACGGCGTCGAGCACGAGGTCGACTGCGTCGAGATGCGGGACCGCTCGTGGACGCCCCGCCGCGAGACCTCGACCCACACCCGCCGGGGCTACACCTACGGCGCCACCCCCGACGGCACCGGCTTCTTCGTCGCCACCTCGGTCCCCCACCGCCACCCCGACGGCGAGGCCGCCCCCGACGCCGCCGTGGGGGGCTGGGTGGTGGCCGACGGCGTCGTCACCCCGATCGACGCCGGGGAGCGCCGGGTCGAGCGCGACGCCGAGCACCGCCCGGCCCGGGTCACCGTCGAGGTCGAGGCGGGCGGCGCGGCCCGGCGCTTCGTGGGCGAGGTGGCCAGCCGGCTGGCCCTGCCCACCACGCCCTACTTCGCCTGGATGTCGCTCACGCGGTGGCGGGGCGACGACGGCTGGGAGGCGTGGGGCGAGGACCACGACAGCTGGTCGCCGGCCCGGTGGCGGGCCTTCACCCGGGCGACGGTGCCGGCGTGAACGAGTACCTCCTCTTCCTCGTCCTGGGCATCGGCACCGGCGCCCTCTACGCCGCCCTGGCCCAGGGCGTGCTGGTGGCCTACCGGGGCTCGGGCGTCGTCAACTTCGCCCAGGGCGCCATGGCCATGTACGGCGCCTACACCTTCCACGAGCTGCGCACCGCCGGCCGGCTCCTCGTCCCGCCCGTGCCCAACCCGCTGGCCCTGGTCGAGGGGGTCGCCGGCTGGTTCGGGGCCGACCTCGACCTGCCCGACGTCCCGACCTTCGCCCGCCTCTCCGACACCGGCCTGGGCGTGGCCCCGGCGATGGCGCTGTCCCTCGTCGTCGCCGCCCTGCTCGGCCTGGCCGTCCACCTGCTGGTGTTCCGCCCCCTCCGCCACGCCCCGCCGCTGGCCAAGACGGTGGCCAGCGTGGGCGTGATCCTCGTCCTCCAGGCGACGATCACCCTGCGCTTCGGCTCCGACGCCCGGCGGGCCGAGCCGATCCTCCCCGACGAGCCGGTCCGCCTCTTCGACGGCGTGGTCAAGGCCGACCGCCTGTGGCTGGGCGTCGTGGTCGTCGTGTCGACCGTGGCCCTCTGGGCCCTCTTCCGCTTCACCGTCTACGGGCTGGCGGCCCGGGCCGCCGCCGCCAACGAGAAGGGCGCCGTCCTGCTCGGCTACTCGCCGGACCGGCTGGCCGCCGCCAGCTGGGTGCTGTCGTCGGTGCTGGCCTCGTTCGTCGGCATCCTCGCCGCCCCCATCGTCACCCTGTCGCCCCGGGTGCTGACCCTGCTGGTGATCCCGGCGCTGGGCGCCGTGCTCCTCGCCCGCTTCGTGTCGGTCACCATCGCCACCGCCGCCGGGCTGGCGATGGGCATGGTCGACCAGCTCCTGATCCTGCTGATCGGCAAGCCCGCCTTCGACTGGCTGCCGGCCAACGGGACCCGGGAGCTGGTGCCGCTGCTGGTGATCATCGTGGCCCTCGTGCTGCGGGGCAGCACCCTGCCGGTGCGGGGCTCGACCGAGGTCGCCCGCCTGCCCCGGGCCGTCGAGACCGGCCACGTGGCCCGCCTCGGCGTGGTGCTGCTCGCCATCCTGGTGCCGGCCCAGGCCCTGCTCGGCTACGAGTGGCGCCAGGCCCTCACCGTGTCCGCCATCGGCGCCATCGTGGCCCTCTCGCTGGTGGTCGTCACCGGCTTCGTGGGCCAGATCTCGCTCAGCCAGATGGCGGTGGCCGGGGTCGCCGCCTTCGCCCTCACCCGCATGTCGGGCGACTGGGGCATCCCGTTCCCGATCGCCCCGGTGCTGGCCGCCACCGTGGCCGCCGCCGTCGGGCTGCTGGTGGCGCTGCCCGCGGTCCGCATCCGGGGCATCACCCTGGCCGTCGCCACCCTCAGCTTCGCCTACACGGCCGACCAGCTGGTGTTCAACAACCGGGACCTGGTGGGCACGTCGTCGACGGCGCCGGCGGCCGACTCCCCCAGCCTCCTCGGCTACCGCTTCGGCCCCCTCGACCAGCTGACCGACAAGGGCGTGCCCAGCGTCCCGTTCGGGATCTTCGTCAGCGTCGTCCTGGTGCTCGCCGTCGTGGCCGTGGCCAACATCCGCCGGGGCCCCACCGGCCGCCGCATGCTCGCCGTGCGGGCCAACGAGCGGGCCGCCGCCTCCCTCGGCGTCGGCCTGGTGCGCACCAAGGTGCTGGCCTTCGCCGTGTCGGCCTTCCTCGCCGGGCTGGCCGGGAGCCTGCTCGCCTACCAGAACGACGGGAAGGTCGAGCCCACCACCTTCGCCGTGCTGGCCTCGCTGACGGCGCTGGCCGTGGCCTACCTCGGCGGCATCTCCTCGGTGGGCGGCGCCCTGGCCGCCGGGATCCTGACCACCGGCGGGCTGGGCAGCGAGGTGCTCGACCGGGTCCTGCACACCGGGGCCTGGGAGGAGCTGGTGGCGGGGGCCCTGCTGGTGGCCACCGCCGTGCTCAACCCTCAGGGCATCGCCCAGGCCCTGGCCCACACGATCGCCCACCTCCGGCCCGGGCACCGCCGCGCGCCGGTCGCCGTGCCCGCCCCCCAGGAGGTGGCGGCGTGAGCGCGCTGCTCGACGCCCGGGGCATCACCGTGACCTTCGGCGGGGTCGTGGCCAACGACGACGTCGCCGTGCACGTGGAGGAGGGGGAGCTGGTCGGCGTGATCGGCCCCAACGGCGCCGGCAAGACCACCTTCATCGACGCCATCACCGGCTTCGTCCCCTGCCACGGCCAGGTCCGGCTGGGCGACACCGAGCTGGGCGGCCTCGACGCCGCCCAGCGGGCGCGGGCCGGGCTGGTCCGCACGTGGCAGTCGGTCGAGCTGTTCGACGACCTCACCGTGGGCGAGAACCTGGCCGTGGCCACCGACCGGCCCCGCCGGTTCGACCTGCTGCGGGAGCTGGTCGGACGGCCGCCCCGGCCCCCGGCGGAGCGGATCGCCGAGACGCTGGCCCGGGTCGGCCTCCCCGACGTCGCCGGCGCCCTCCCCCACGAGTTGTCCCACGGCCAGCGGACCCTGGTCGGCGTGGCCCGGTCCCTGGTCGCCCGGCCCCGCCTGCTGTGCCTGGACGAGCCGGCGGCGGGGCTGGACGAGACCGAGAGCGCCGCCCTCGGCCGGCTGCTGCGCCAGCTGCTGGCCGAGGAGCTGGGGCTGCTGCTGGTCGACCACGACATGGCGCTGGTGATGGGCGTGTGCGACCGCATCTACGTGATGGACACCGGGCGGGTGATCGCCCAGGGCACGCCGGACGAGGTCCGGGCCGACCCCCGGGTCCTCGACGCCTACCTGGGCACCGAGGAGGCCTCGGCATGACCGTGCTCCGCACCCACGACCTCACCCTCGGCTACGAGGGAAAGCCCGTCGTCCGCGACCTCGACCTCCACGTCGAGGCGGGCGAGATCGTCGCCCTGCTGGGCGCCAACGGCGCCGGCAAGACCACCACCCTGCTCGGCCTCTCGGGCCTGGTCGAGGTGCTCGGCGGGCGCATCGAGCTCGACGGCGCCGACCTGGCCGGTGTCGGTCCCCACCAGATCGCCCGCCGGGGCCTGGCCCACGTCCCCGAGGACCGGGCCCTCTTCACCGACCTGACCGTGCGGGAGAACCTCCAGCTCGGCCAGCACAGCCGGCGGGCCGACGTGGCGCCCGCCCTGGCGCTGTGCCCGGAGCTCGAGCCCCTCCTCGGCCGCCGGGCCGGCCTGCTCTCGGGCGGCGAGCAGCAGATGCTGGCCGTCGCCCGCGCCGTCGTCGGCGGGCCCCGGGTCCTGCTCGTCGACGAGATGAGCCTGGGCCTGGCCCCCCTCGTCGTGACCCGCCTGCTGGCGGTGCTGCGGGAGGTGGCGGCGACGACCGGCTGCGGCATCGTCCTGGTCGAGCAGCACGTGCAGCAGGCCCTCGCCATCGCCGACCGCGGCTACGTGCTGCGCCGGGGCCGGGTCGCGCTCGAGGGGGCGGCCGCCGAGCTGCGACGGTCGGCCGCCCTCCTCGCCGAGTCGTACCTCGGCGACGACGCCACCGAGGCCGCCGCCCAGGCCGCCACCGGCGGGGCCCCGTGAGGTACGGCTGCGTCCTCCCCCAGCAGGCGCTCGGCACCGACCCGGGCGCCATCGCCGCCTGGGCCCGGGCCGTCGAGGGCCTCGGCTTCGCCTACCTCGACGTGTTCGACCACGTCCTGGGGGCCGACGTCGCCGACCGCCCCGGCTGGCCCGGGCCCTACACGGTCGACGACGCCTTCCACGAGCCCCTCGTCCTCTACGGCTTCCTCGCCGCCCACACCGCCATCGAGCTGGCCACCGGGGTGCTCGTGCTGCCCCAGCGCCAGACGGCGCTGGTGGCCAAGCAGGCCGCCGAGGTCGACCTCCTGACCGGCGGGCGGTTCCGCCTGGGCGTCGGCATCGGCTGGAACCCGGTCGAGCACGAGGCCCTGGGGTACGACTTCGCCACCCGGGCCGATCGCTACGAGGAGCAGGTCGAGCTCCTCCGCCGGCTCTGGACCGAGCCGGTCGTGCGCCACGCCGGCGCCCACCACCGCATCGACGGGGCCGGCCTCCGCCCCCACCCCGTCCAGCGACCGATCCCCATCTGGCTGGGCGGGGGCACGGCGCCCCCCGTGCTCGACCGGGTGGGCCGGATCGGCGACGGCTGGATCGCCCACGACCCCCGCCCGGGCGCCGGGTTCGCCGCCGCCGTCACCCGCATCCGGGTCGCCGCCGAGCGGGCCGGGCGGGATCCCGCCGGCATCGGCCTCCAGGGCCGCATCGACCTCCACGGCCGGCCCGACCTCGATCGGTACCGGCGGACCCTCGACGCCTGGCACGCCGCCGGCGTCGACCACCTCTCGATCCACCTGCGCCCCGGTGGCGGCCTCGACGCCCACCTCGACGCCCTGGCGACCGTGGCCGACGCCACCGCCGACCTCCGCCCCCCCACCCCCGGCAAGGAGCCCCGTGCCCGCCTCTGACCGGATGCACCCCTTCGTCGCCCTCATGCGCCGCTACTGCATCGACTACACGAACAGCCACGACCAGTCGCTGTACCCCGAGCTGTTCACCGACGACTACGTCGTGCGCATCAACGGCGTGGGCCTGCCCCAGGCCACCGCCTACGCCCAGGCCGTGGCCGACCTCTTCGCCGAGGCGCCCGGCCTGGGCCTCACCGTCCACGAGCTGGTGCTGAACGGCGACCGCCTCTGCATGCGCTTCAGCGAGCACGCCGCCTTCCCGGCCCCCGACGGCCGCCGGCTGGCGGCGTGGTCCGGGATCGGCCTCTACCAGTGGGACGGCGAGCGGCTCACCGGGAACCACGTCGAGCAGGACTTCGCCAGCCGGCGGGCCCAGCTGGCCTCCGGCGTCCCCCAGCCGCTCGAGCCCCCGCATCTCGACCCGTGGATGACCACCGTCCCGGTCGCCCCCGTCCCCGAGGCCGAGGCCGTCGCCCGCCAGGCCCTGGTCGACGACCGGCTCCTCGACGCGGCGGCGGTGCGGGTCGACGACGGCGCCGGCCCGCTCGCCGTCGCCCCCGAGGAGGTCGTCGTCAACGACATCTTCTCGGCCGGGCGCCGGGTGGCGATCCACGCCACCTGCCGGGGGGCCTACCGCGGCGGCGTGCCCGGGCTCGACGACGACGCCCGGGGTCGCCCGGCCGAGCTCCAGGTGGCGGCGCTCGTGCTGGTGGCCGACGACGGGACGCTGGCCGACGTCCGGGCCGTCACGAGCCGCGACGTGGTGCGGTCCGCCCTCCGGCGGCGCCGGTGAGGCCCGGCCCGGACCGTCGCTAGGGTCGGGGCGTGCCCGAGGTGGCGTCGGCCCGGGAGGGGCCTCCGAGGACGATGGGGAAGGGAGCGGCCACCCGGGCGCGCCTGATGGCGGCCGCCGCCTCCCTCTTCGCCCGCCAGGGCTACGACGGCACCAGCGTCGAGGCCATCGCCACCGCCGCCGGCATCACCGTCCCCGGGATGTACCGCCACTTCCCGACCAAGGAGGCGGTGCTG
>DASTYI010000185.1:0-4663 GCA_035765045.1 Iamia sp.
TCGCCCGACCAGTCGGGGTCGGGCGACAGGGGGGTGGCGGCGGCGAGGGCGTCCTCGTAGGCGACGGCGCCGGGCAGCAGGGCGTCGGGGGTGCCGTCGTCGACGTGGAGCAGCAGCCGGGGCCGGGCCGGGAGGAGCGCCAGCGCCTCCCCGACGACCGCGGCGTAGCGCCCGTGGTACACGACGGCGGCGGCCGCGGCGTCGGCCAGGACCTCGGCCATCTCGGGCGCGGTGTAGCGCCAGTTGATGTTGACCGAGGCGGCCCGGGCCCGCCACGACCCGATCATCCCCTCGAGGTACTCGTTCCCGTTGAGCAGGACGAGGGCGACGTGGTCGTTGGGCGACTGCCAGCCGGTGGCGGCGGCGCCCGAGGGGCCGACGTCGTGGGCCCGCAGGACCGACGCCAGGCGCGCCGTCCGGTCGGCCACGTCGGCCCAGGTCCACGTCGTGCCCCGCCAGACCAGCGCCGGCCGGTCGGGCACGGCGGCGGCGATGGCCTGGTGGGCGGCGGCCAGGTTGAGACCGCTCAAGGGACCCCTAGTCCGCCTTCTCGGTGACGGTCACGGTGGTCATGACGTCGCCGACCTCGATCGACTGGGCGACCTCGATGCCGGAGGTGACGAAGCCGAACAGGTTGTAGAGCTTGTCGAGCTTGCGGGTGCAGTCGTCGATGCAGATGAAGAACTGGCTGCCGTTGGTGTTGGGGCCGGCGTTGGCCATGGCCAGGGCGCCGAGGATGTACTCGGCCCGGACCGGCTCGTCGGCGAACTTGTAGCCGGGACCGCCGCGGCCGGTGCCCTCGGGGTCGCCGCCCTGGATCACGAAGCCGGGCACGACCCGGTGGAAGGTGAGGCCGTCGTAGAACCCGGCGCGGGCCTGGACCACGAAGTTGTTGACCGTCTGGGGGGCGAGGGCGGGGTCGAGCACCGCCGTGATGTCGCCCTTGGCGGTCGCGAACACCACCTCGTAGCGGACGTTCGTGTCGATCTGCATGTCGGGCTGCTTGGCCATCCGTCGATCCTGCCATGCCGGACCTACGCTTCCGACATGGCCCCCGATGTCACCCTCGTCTCGCCCCTCGGCACCTAATGGCGGGCCCGGCCGGCGAGATCGTCACCGAGGCGCTCGACGGCGCCGGCCGGTCGGTCACGGTGTCGATCCCGCCCGATCCGGCGGAGGTGGTCGTGTTCGCCGCCGACGGGGGGTGGCACGTTCCCGCCCTGAGCGCAGCCACCCGTGGCGCGGAGGGACCACCGACGATGATCGTCGGCGTCCACGGTCGGCCCGATGACGAGGGGCGGATGAGGGAGTACGTGCCGGCGCTCGACCCGGCGTGCTTCGCCGCCCACGAACGGCTCTTCGTCCACGACGTGCGTCGGTGGGTCACGTCGCGCTTCTCCGTCACGGTCCCCGCGGCGCGGACTGCCGTGTGGGGTGCCTCCCTGGGAGGGGAGGTGGCACTCGCCCTCGGGCTCCGTCATCCGGACGTCTACGGAGCGGTCTTCTCGGCGTCGCCCGGCGGAGGCTTCCGGCCGCCCGGGGTGCTACCGAGCCCGCTCCCACGGGTCTACCTCGTCGCGGGGCGGCAGGAGCCCTTCTTCCTCGACAACGCCGTCCGGTGGGCCGACGCCTTGCGCACCGCGGGCGCCGAGGTCGCCATGGTCGAACGAGACGGTGAGCACGGGGGACCCTTCTGGGGCCGGGAGCTCCCACGGATGGTGGCCTGGGCGTTCGGGTCCTGAGAGGCGCACCTGGCCTCACGAGGCCGTCCGGCTCGGATCACCTCACCGGGCACGGCCCGGGGGCCGACGACGGCTAGGTGGGGACGACGCCGCGGGCCTCGAGGGCGGGGGCGAGGAGGTCGCAGAGGAAGCGGGCCAGGTCCTCGCCCGAGGTGTCCGACGGGAGCGGGTTGAAGCCGGTCAGCTCGTAGAGCCCGGTGACCGACCAGGCGGCAAGGTGGGCGTCGGGGGTGCCGCCCCAGCGGGCGGCGATGCGGGCGACGCGGTCCATCCGGGCGCCGACGACCGACGGGTGGTCGAGCAGCCCGCTGCGGGACAGCATCGTCCAGGTGTCGGCGTTGGTGCGGGCGTGGCGCGCGTACGCCCGGCCCAGGGCGACGACCTGCTCGGCCAGGTCGGTGCCCGGGTCGAGGGCGCCGTCGACCTCACGGTCGAGCCGTTCGAGGGTGCGCTCGGCCAGCGCCACCAGCAGGCCGGTCCGGTCCTTGAAGTAGTTGTAGACGAGGCCGCGGGACACCTCGGCGGCATCGGCGATCTCCTCGAAGGTGACCTCGGCGGGGTTGCGCGAGGTCAGCACCCGCTCGGCCGCGTCGAGGATCAGCTCGCGGCGCACCTCGGGGTCGAGGCGCGTGGCGCGGTGCCCCCGGCGTTGTGTCATGTCGGCGCGCCCTCCACCACCATGGGAGCGCCCCGTCAGGCCCGACTCGTCGCCGTGCCGACGTCGACCGCGGTCTCCACCAGGGGGTGGTGGCAGGCCACGAACCTCCCGTCGCCCGTGGGCGCCATCTCGGGCACCACCTCGACGCAGGTGTCGTCGGCCCGGGGGCAGCGGGTGCGGAAGTGGCAGCCGCTGGGCGGGGCGAGGGGCGAGGGCAGCTCGCCCTGGAGCGGGGCCCGCTCCTTGCCCCGCTGATCGGGGTCGGGCTCGGGGATGGCGTCGAGCAGCAGCTGCGTGTACGGGTGGGCCGGGTTGGCGTAGATGACGTCGGGCGGGCCGACCTCGCACATCCGGCCCAGGTACATCACCGCCACCCGGTCGCTGACGTTCTTGACGACGGCGAGGTCGTGGGCGATGAACACCAGGGTCAGCCCGTAGCGGGCCTTGAGATCCTCGAGCAGGTTGAGGATCTGGGCCTGGACCGACACGTCGAGGGCCGAGACGGGCTCGTCGCAGATGATCAGGTCGGGCTCGGTCACGACCGCCCGGGCGATCGAGATGCGCTGGCACTGGCCCCCCGAGAACTGGTGCGGGCGGCGGCCCCGGGCGGTCTCGGGGTCGAGGCCGACGGCCTCGAGGATCTCGTCGACCTTGGTGGCCATCGTCGGGTCCTCGGGCTGGCCGAAGCCGGCGAAGTGCATCAACCCGAGGGCGATGCCGCCGAGCAGGGCGAGGACGCCGATGAAGCCGAGGGTGCCGATCCCGGCGCCGAGCGGCATCGAGAGCGTCACCAGCCCGCCGACGACGGTGAGGACGAGGGCGGCGATGGCCAGCGGGGTCCAGCCCGCCGGCTGCCAGATCTTGAGCCCCTCGGCCACGATGTCCTCGACCTTGCGCCGCGGGTTGAGCGACGAGATCGGGTCCTGGAAGATCATCTGGAGCTTGGTCCGGCTCCGCCGCAGGTCCTCGCTGCCCAGGGTGGTGAGGTCCTGGCCCTCGTAGAGGACCTTGCCCTCGGTGGGCGGGGGGAGCTGCATGATCGCCCGGCCCGTCGTCGACTTGCCGCAGCCCGACTCGCCGACGAGCCCGAGGGTCTCGCCCTTGCGGATGTCGAGCGAGACGTCGGTGACGGCGAAGACGGTGCCGCGCCCGGTCCGGAAGCGGACGTTGAGGTCCTCGACGCGCAGCAGCGCCTCGGACGGGTCGCCCAGGTGGGCGTGGCCACGACCGGCCATCAGGCGTCCTCCTCCTCGACCTCGGTGTCGGTGGCGATCTCGTCGCCGACCTCACGCACGTGGGCCTCGGCCACGACCGAGTCGACCGTCGTCTGCTCCGAGGCGATGCCGACGGGGAACCAGCACCGGTGGAGGTGCCCGGCGGTGTCCTCCATCAGCGGGGGCTCCTCGGCCACGCACTTGGGCTGGGCGTAGGGGCAGCGGGCCGCGAAGCGGCAGCCCTTCGGGGGGTGGAGGAGGTCCGGCGGCCGGCCGCTGATCGCCTCCAGCCGGGTGTGGCTGGGCAGGTCGAGGCGGGGGATCGAGCGGAGCAGGGCCTCGGTGTAGGGGTGCCGCATCTGGCGGAACAGCACCTGCGTGGGCGCCTGCTCGACGATGCGGCCGCCGTACATCACGGCGATCTCGTCGGCCCGGGTGGCCACGACGCCGAGGTCGTGGGTCACGAGGATGACCGCCATGTTCCGCTCGGCCTGCTGGGCCTCGAGCAGGTCGAGGATCTGGGCCTGGACGGTGACGTCGAGGGCGGTGGTGGGCTCGTCGGCGAAGAGCAGGTGCGGCCCGCAGGCCAGGGCGATGGCGATGACGACGCGCTGGCGCATGCCGCCCGAGAGCTCGTGCGGGTACTGCTTGAGCCGGCGCTCGGGCTCGGGGATGCCGACCGAGCGGAGCAGGGCGACGGCGGTCTCGCGCCGCTGGGTCTTCGAGTAGTCGAGGTGCTCGCGGATCGACTCGGTGATCTGGGCGCCGATCTTCTGGACCGGGTTGAGCGCCGTCATCGGGTCCTGGAACACCATCGCCATCTCGGTGCCCCACAGGCCCCGGTACCCCTCGGCGTCCAGGTCGTGGATCGGCCGCCCCTCGAAGGTGACCTCGCCGGAGCGCCGGGCGGAGCGGGGGAGCAGCCCCATGATCGTGCGGGACAGCACGGACTTGCCGGAGCCCGACTCGCCGACCACGCCGAGCGTCTTGCCGCGCTCGAGCGAGAAGGACACGTCGTTGACCGCGTGCACGACGCCGCGAGGGGTCGG
>DASTYI010000186.1:0-37370 GCA_035765045.1 Iamia sp.
CACCCTCGGCCACCGGCAGGCCTCGGCCCTCCCCACCGTCGCCGCCGGGGTGACCGGGGCCCTCGTCGGCGTCGCCACCCTCTGGCTGCTGCTCGACCGGTTCGGCCTGCGCCTGGCGCCGGGCCCGCTGCGGACCCGGCCCCGCCCCTCGCCCGCCGATCCCCACGGGGGCGCCGTCCCGCCGGTCGCCGGGGTCGCCGGCACCCGCCGCGAGGTCCTGCTGTGGGGGCTGGGCACCGGGGCCGCCGTGGTCGCCGTCGGCGCCGTGGCCCGGGGGGCGGGCGACGCCGTGCGCCGGACCCGGGCGGCGATCCCCGCCGCCATCCCCGACCCGGTCACCCCTGCCGCGGTGCCCGCCGCCCCGCCCTTCGCGACACCGGGGCTGTCGCCCTACATCATCCGCAACCAGGACTTCTACCTGATCGACACCTCGCCCCAGCCGCCCTATGTCGTCACCGACGAGTGGACGTTGCGGGTCACCGGCCTGGTCGAGCGCGAGCTGACCCTGACCTACGCCGACCTGCTGGCCCGGGACCTGGTCGAGGAGGTCGTGACCCTGTCGTGCGTGTCGAACGAGGTCGGCGGCGACCTGGTCGGCAACGCCCGCTGGACCGGCATCCCGCTGCGGACCCTGCTCGACGAGGCCGGTGTCCGGCCCGAGGCCACCCAGCTGGTCGGCGAGGCGGTCGACGGCTTCACCGCCGGCTTCCCCACCGCCGCCCTGGCCGACGACCGCACCGCCCTCGTGGCCGTGGGCATGAACGGCGAGCCCCTCCCCCGGGCCCACGGCTTCCCGGCCCGGCTCGTCGTGGCGGGGCTCTACGGCTACGTCTCGGCCACCAAGTGGCTGGCCGAGATCCGGCTGACCACGCTGGAGGACGAGGACGGCTACTGGATCTCCCGGGGCTGGGCCAAGGAGGCGCCGGTCAAGACCCAGAGCCGGATCGACGTGCCCCGCAACCGGGCCAACCTCGTCCCCGGGCCGGTGGCGATCGCCGGGGTGGCGTGGGCCCCGAGCCGGGGCATCGCCCGGGTCGAGGTGCGGGTCGACGGGGGCGACTGGCAGGAGGCCGACCTCGGGCGGGTCGCCTCCGACGACACCTGGGTGCAGTGGCACCTGGCGTGGGAGGCCGAGCCCGGCGACCACGAGATCCAGGTCCGGGCCACCGACGGCGACGGCGAGACCCAGGGCGAGGACCCGGTGGCCCCGATCCCCGACGGGGCCGAGGGCTGGCACACCCGCCAGGTCCGGGTGGCCGAGGGCTGAGTCCCGTCCGCGACCGCCTCAAGGTGCCTGGCACCTTGAGGCGGTTCGTCCGTTCACATCCGGTTCACGGCGACGTCCGTACCGTCCGGGCCATGCGTGCCCGGACCCTCGTCGCCGCCGTCGCCCTCCTCGTCCTCGGGGCCTGCACCCGGGACGTCGAGGACCCGCCCCGGGGCGAAGACGGCGCCGCCCCCGGGGCCGAGCCGGCCTGCGACCCGGCGGTCGAGGAGCCCCTGCGGGCCTGGGCCGACGCCGGCTTCAGCGGGACGGTCACCCTCACCGCCGACGGCGCCACCACCTGCGCCGCCGCCTTCGGGCTCGACGACCCCGCCACCGGCGCCCCCCACACCGCCGACAGCGTCTTCGCCATCGGCTCGGTGTCGAAGGCGGTCACCGCCGCCGCCGTGCTCGACCTGGTCGCCGCCGGCGACCTCGCCCTCGACGCCACCGCCGGCTCGATCCTCCCCGACCTGGCCGGCCCGGCCGCCGGGGCCACCGTCGAGCAGCTCCTCGTCCACACCAGCGGGCTCAGCGGGGCGGTGGCCACCGACGACGACCAGCCGCTCGGCCACGACGAGGCCGTCGCCGCCCTCGGCCGGCTGGCCCTGGTGGCCGCACCCGGCGAGGAGGTCCTCTACGCCGACGCCGGCTACGTCCTGCTCGCCCTGCTGGTCGAGGAGGCCGCCGGCGAGCCCTACCGCGACCACCTCCTCGCCGAGGTGCTCACGCTCGACGACGGGACGGTCCTCGGGGGCTTCGCCGACGAGGGCCCGGGGCCGCACTGGGCCCTCACCGGCAACGGCGACGTGGCCATGACGACGGCCCAGCTGGCCCGCTGGACCGAGGCCCTCTTCGCCGGTGAGGTCATCGCCCCCGAGGCCGTCGCCCTGATCGAGGAGCTGGCCGTCGACGAGGGCGACGGCACCGCCGAGCTGGCCGGCTGGGTGCGGTTCGACGCCGAGCGCTTCGGCGAGCCGGTGATCGCCGCCGCCGGCGGGGGTGGCGACGTTCCCGATGTCGCCGTGGCCGCCTGGCTCCCCGAGAGCGGCCGGGCCCTCGCCCTCGCCTCCGACGGCACCGACGGCGTCACGGCCGAGGACCTCGCCGGCGAGATCCTCCCGGCCCTGGTCGCCGGTGACCCGCTGCCCGTGCCGCCGTCGACCGCGCCGGCCGACGACGGGGACCTCGCCGCCCGGGCCGGCACCTACGCCCTCGACGGCGGCGGCCACCTCGTCGTGACGGTGGACGGCGACCGCCTGGCCGTGGCCGCCGAGGGGCCCGCCGCCGTCGCCGCCCTCTTCCCCCCGGCCGACGCCGACGACGCCGCCGTCCGGGCCGGCCACGAGGACCAGGTCCGGGCCCTGCTGGCCGGCGAGACGGCCGCCGGGCGGGAGGAGCGCGCCGCGCTGGAGGGCGACCTCGGCCCCATCGAGCGGGTCGACGTGGTCGGCACCGTCGTCGCCGGCGGCGAGCTGCGCACCTACGTCACCATCACCGCCGACGAGGAGGCCCTCGCCTGGTACGCCCTCGACCGGGCCGGGGGGATCGCCGCCGTCGAGATCACCGAGGAGCCGCCGACCCTCGTCCTCGTCGCCACCGGCCCCGCCACCTACCGGCCCGACGACCCGACGGGCGAGGGGCCAGCGCTCGCCGTCGGCTTCGGGGACGCCACGATGACCCTCACCGGGCCCGACGGCGCCGTCACGGCCCGGCGGGCGTAGCCGGCTGGGAGACTCGGGCCATGCGCATCCTGCTGGTCGAGGACGACGCCGACCTGGCCGCGGTGACCGCCCTCGGGCTCCGGGACGCGGCCTACGCCGTCGACGTGGCCCGGACCTGCGCCGAGGCCGAGGACCTGCTGCGCACCGTCGACTTCGACGTCGCCTGCCTCGACCTCGGCCTCCCCGACGGCGACGGGCTCGACCTGCTGCGCCGGATGGGCCCCGACGGCGACCTGCGCCGGCCCCGGCGGTCGATCGTCATCACCGCCCGCGACGCTGTCGAGCACCGGGTCGCCGGGCTCGACGCCGGGGCCGACGACTACCTCGTCAAGCCGTACGCCTTCCGCGAGCTGGCCGCCCGCGTCCGGGCCCTCGGCCGGCGCGACGGCGGGGGCGACGCCCGGCTCCGCGTCGGTGACCTCGTCGTCGACACCACCGCCCACCGGGCCTGGCGGGCCGGCGTCGAGCTCCCGCTCACCGCCCGCGAGCTCTCGCTGCTGCGGTACTTCCTCCACCACCCCGGCGAGGTGCTGTCGGCCGAGCACCTGCTCGAACACGTGTGGGACGCCCACGCCGACCCCTTCACAACGTCGGTGCGCGTCATCCTCAGCAGGCTGCGCCGCAAGCTCGGCGACCCGCCGGTGATCGAGACCGTCACCGGCGCCGGCTACCGGCTGGAGGCGACCTCGTGATGCGGTCGCTGCGGGTCCAACTCGCGGTGGTCGGGATGGTGGCGATCTACGCCCCGGTGCTGCTCGTCCTCGGCGTCGACCTGGCCACCGACGAGGAGGTCGCCCTCACCGCCGACGGGCGCAGCGTCGTCACCAGCACCGGCCCGTCGTCGCCGTGGACGACGCTGACCGTCGTCGCCCTGCTGCCGGCGGCGGTCGCCCTCGCCTGGTGGTGGGCGGGGCGGGCGACCCGGCCGGTCGAGGCCATCCGGGCGGTGGCCGACGAGATCGGCGAGGACGACCTCACCCGCCGGATCGGGCTCGACCGCGGGCCGAGCGAGGTCGTCGGGCTGGCCGCCGCCTTCGACGCCATGCTCGACCGGCTCGAGGGCGCCGCCGGGCTCCAGCTCCGGCTGATCGAGGAGACCAGCCACGAGCTCCGCACCCCGCTCGCCGTCCTCACCACCACCGCCGACGTGCTCCTCGCCCGCCCCGACGCCCTCCCGCCCGACCACCGCGCCGCCCTCGCCCGCTCGCAGGCCGCCGCCGCCCGGCTGGCGACCACGGTCGACGACCTCCTCGTCGAGGCCCGGGGCCGGGCCCGGGTGATCGACCGGCACCCGACCGACCTGGCCGAGCTGGTGCGGGGCGTCCTCGACGAGGCCGGCGCCGTCGCCCCCGTCGGGTCCGCCGCCTTGGCGCTCGACGCCCCGGCGCCCGTCGTCGCCGCCGTCGACCCCGCATCGGTCCACCGGGCCGTCGCCAACCTGGTCGACAACGCCCTCCGCCACGCCCCCGGCGGGACGACCGTGACCGTCGCCGTGACGGCCGCCGGCGGGGCGGCCCTCGTCACCGTCACCGACCACGGCCTCGGCCTCTCCCCGGCCGAGCAGGAGCGGGTGTTCGACCGCTTCTGGCGGGGCGAGCGGGCGCCCGGCGGGAGCGGCCTGGGCCTGGCCATCGCCCGGCAGGTGGCCGAGGCCCACGGCGGCACGCTCGCCCTGCGCTCCCCGGGCCCCGCCGGCGCCGGCTGCGCGTTCACCCTCCGCCTGCCGACCGGCTGACGATCCGGTTCCGCCCCGGGCGGGTGGGGAGTCCGGGGGCCATGCGCCGTGCCACGTTGACCAAGCTCGCCGCCCCCGCCCTGGTCCTCGCCCTGCTGGGCGCCGGATGCGGGGACGACGAGGACGACCCGTCGACCGACGACACCGAGCAGCCCACCGACGAGGGCGGGGTCGACGCCGGGAGCCAGACCAACTCGAACCAGGAGCGCGAGGAGGGCGAGGAGGGCTCCGACGACCTCCAGGGCGAGGACTGCGCCGACGACGGCGGCTCGGGCCAGAGCGACGGCGAGGACTTCGACTGCGAGGACGAGGGCACCAACCGCGACACCGACGCCCCCGACGGCCAGCCCGACGAGGACGGCGCCGAGACCGGCGACGACGGCGACACCACCGACGACGCCCCCGGCGCCGACTCCGGCTCCGGCGGCTCCGGCGGCTCCGGCGGCTGACCCCCCACCCCTCGGGAACTGGTGTCACCAGCCGGGGCGGACGCCCTGGCTGGTGACACCAGTTCGTCAGGGGGTGGGGATGACGTTGAGGGCTTGCCAGCGGCCGTGGTGGCCGGGGGCGGTGGCGAAGGTGACCCGGGTGCCGACGGCGGTCGTGCGGGAGCCGTCGGCCAGGTGGGTGCACTGGAGGTCGAGGAGCCGGCCGTCGTCGGCCCGGATCCGCCCGACGCCCCGGGGGTCGTCCCACTCCTCCACCACACCGGTCTCGCTCACCGGGCCAGTGTGGCCCACGGCGTGAAGGTGCCGTGAAGCCCGTTCCCCCCGGGTCCCCGAGCGGCGAGACTGCCGCCGATGTCACCCCCACCCCGGCGCGGCCGGCTGCGGATCTACCTCGGTGCGGCGCCGGGCGTGGGCAAGACGGTCGCCATGCTCGACGAGGGGTGGCGGCGCCGGGAGCGGGGCACCGACGTCGTCGTCGGGTGGATCGAGGACCACGGGCGGGCCGAGACCCGGGCCCGGGTGCGCGACCTCGAGGTCCTCCCCCGCCGGACGATCACCCACCGGGGCGTCGCCTTCACCGAGATGGACCTCGACGCCCTGCTCGCCCGGGCCCCCGAGGTCGCCCTGGTCGACGAGTACGCCCACACCAACGTCCCCGGCAGCGCCCACGCCAAGCGGTGGGAGGACGTCGAGGCCCTGCTGGACGCCGGGATCGACGTGATCTCGACCGTCAACGTCCAGCACCTGGAGTCGCTCAACGACACCGTCGAGGCCATCACCGGGGTCGCCCAGCGCGAGACGGTGCCCGACGCCGTGGTCCGGGCCGCCGACCAGGTCGAGCTGGTCGACATGACCCCCGAGGCGCTGCGCCGGCGCATGGCCCACGGCAACGTCTACGCCGCCGACAAGGTCGACGCCGCCCTGGCCAACTACTTCCGCGAGGGCAACCTCGGCGCCCTCCGCGAGCTGGCCCTGCTGTGGGTGGCCGACCGGGTCGACGAGTCGCTGATCGCCTACCGCGAGCGCCACGGCATCGCCGCCGCCTGGGAGGCCCGCGAGCGGGTGATGGTCGCCCTGACCGGCGCCCCCGGCGGCGACCGGCTGGTGCGGCGGGCGGCCCGGATCGCCGGCCGGCTCAAGGCCCCGCTGGTCGGCGTGCACGTGCGGCGCTCCGACGGCCTGAGCAGCGGTTCCGAGGTGAAGCTGGAGCAGGACAAGAAGCTGCTCGCCGACCTGGGCGGGCGCTTCGTCGAGACCACCGGCGACGACGTGGCCGAGGCCCTGGTGCGGACCGCCCGCCAGGAGGACGTCACCCAGGTCGTCCTGGGCGCCAGCCGCCGCAGCCGCTGGGCCGAGCTGACCGAGGGCTCGGTGGTCAACAAGGTGCTGCGGATCTCGGGCCCGGTCGACGTCCACGTGATCTCGACCGACGAGGCCGACGCCGCCGACCGGCCCCCGACCCCGGCTGCGGGCCGGGCCCGCGGCGGGGCCCTCTTCCCCCGCCGCCGGCGGACGGTCGCCTACGGGCTGTCGCTGCTCGGCCCGGTGCTGCTGACCCTCGTCCTCCTGCCGTTCCGGGGCGAGATCAACCTGAGCACCGTCCTCCTGCTCCTCCTGAGCCTCGTGGTCGCCGTGGCCGGCATCGGGGGCACCGGGCCCGCCGTCGTCGCCGCCGTCGCCGGCACCCTGCTGGTCAACTGGTTCTTCACCCCGCCCTACGGGACGGTCACGATCAGCGACCCCGAGAACCTGCTGTCGCTCGGCATCCTGGCCGCCGTGGGCATCACCGTCGCCGCCCTGCTCGAACGGGCGCTGCGCCGCCGGGTCGAGGCCGAGGCGGCCCGGGCCGAGGCAGCCGAGCTGGCCCAGGAGCTGCGCCTGGGCGAGGCCGAGGCCGACCGGCTGGCGACGGCCAACGCGCTGCGCACCGCCCTGCTGCGGGCGGTGTCGCACGACCTGCGGACGCCGCTGGCGTCGATGAAGGCCTCGGTCACCAGCCTGATGCAGGACGACGTGGCCTGGTCGGACGAGGACACCCGGACCTTCCTGGAGACGATCGACACCGAGGCCGACCGGCTCGACCGGCTCGTCGGCGAGCTGCTCGACATGGGGCGGATCGAGGCCGGGGCGGTCGAGGTGGCGCTGACGCCGGTGAGCGTCGACGAGCTGCTGGCCGGGGCCCTCGACGGCGCCGGGGCGACGCCCGACCGCATCCGGCTGGAGGTGCCCGACGACCTGCCCGGGGTCGTGGTCGACCCGCCGCTGGTCGAGCGGGCCCTGGCCAACGTGCTGGCCAACGCCCTCCGCCACGCCCCGCCCGACACGCCCGTGCGCGTCGAGGCCGCCGGGCTGGGCGACGATGTCGTCGTGCGCGTCGTCGACACCGGCCCCGGCATCCGGCCCGACCAGCGCGAGCGGGTGCTCCAGCCCTTCCAACGCCTCGGCGACGGCCGCGCCGACCCGGGGGTCGGGCTCGGGCTGGCGGTGGCCCGGGGCTTCACCGAGGCCGTCGGCGGGCGGCTCGACCTCGACGACACGCCAGGAGGCGGACTCACCGTGACGCTGACCCTCCCCCGCCGCCCGGGCGGTGAGTCGTGACCGCCCCGGCCGTCCTCGTCGTCGACGACGAGCCCCAGATCCGCCGGGCCCTGGCCGTCAACCTCGCCGCCCGCGGCTACACCGTCCACCAGGCCGCCGACGGCCGGGCCGCGCTGCGGGCGGCCAGCGCCCACCACCCCGACGCCGTCGTGCTCGACCTCGGCCTCCCCGACATCGACGGGATCGACGTCGTGCGCGGCCTGCGGGGCTGGACGACGGTCCCGATCGTCATCCTGTCGGTGCGCGACGGCGAGCGGGACAAGGTCGAGGCCCTCGACGCCGGCGCCGACGACTACGTCACCAAGCCGTTCGGGATGGACGAGCTGCTGGCCCGGCTCCGGGCCGCCCTCCGCCGGGCCACCCCCGACGAGACGGCCGAGCCGGTGGTCGAGACGGCCGCCTTCACCATCGACCTGGCCGCCCACACCGTCGTGCGCGACGGCCGGCCCGTCCACCTCACGCCCACCGAGTGGGGGCTGGTCGAGGTCCTGGTCCGCAACCCGGGCAAGCTGGTCACCCGCGAGGTCGTCCTCCGCACGGTCTGGGGCGAGGGCTTCGAGGATGAGAGCGGCTACCTCCGGGTCCACATGGCCTCGGTCCGGCGCAAGCTCGAAGCCGACCCCGCCCACCCCGCCCACTTCCTCACCGAGCCGAGGATGGGCTACCGCTTCCTCCCCGACCCCTGACCCGCCCGCCCCCTGCCGCCCCCCGTCGAACCTTGGACGGGAACCCGCCCCATGCGGCGGATGCCGTCCAAGGTTGGGGGGATCAGGCGGGGGGGAGGCCGGTGGCCTTGGCGGCGCGGCGGGCCTTGGCGGCGGCGGCCGCGGTGCGGGCGGCTTTGGCCTCGGCGGCGATGCGGGTCTTGGACGCGGCGAATGAGCAGATCGGGCACTGGGCCATGTCGTGACGCTGGGCCGGGCAGTGCTCGCGGCCGAAGTAGATGATCTGGAGGTGGCGGTCGTTCCACGTCTCGCGGGGGAAGGCGGCCTTGAGGTCCCTCTCGGTCCGCTCGACGGTGGTGCCGTTGGACAGCCCCCAGCGGAACGCCAGCCGGTGGATGTGGGTGTCGACCGGGAAGGCGGGCACGCCGAAGGCCTGGGCCATCACCACGCTCGCCGTCTTGTGGCCGACCCCGGCCAGCGACTCGAGGAAGGCGAAGTCGGGGATCAGCTCGCCGCCGGCCTCCATGATCTGGTGGGCGGCGATCGACAGGTTCCGGGCCTTGGTCGGGGCCAGGCCGACCTCGCGGATCAGGGCGAGGATCTGCTCGGGCGGCAGCGCCGCCATCTCCTCGGGCGTGCCGGCCACGTCGAACAGCGCCGGGGTGACCTGGTTGACCTTCTTGTCGGTCGTCTGCGCCGACAGGGCGACGGCCACCAGCAGGGTGTACGGGTCGCGGTGGTCGAGCGGGATGGGGGGATCGGGGTAGAGCTCGTCGAGCACCTGCCCGATCCGCTCCGCCTTCTCGGCGCGGCGCACCGCCGGGTCAGCCGACGCCGAGCAGGTCGACCACGAAGACGAGGGTCTCGTTCGGGCCGATGACGCCACCGGCGCCCCGGGCGCCGTAGCCCTGCTCCGGCGGGATGGTGATGCGGCGGCGGCCACCGACCCTCATCCCGGCCACGCCGTCGTCCCAGCCCTGGATGACCTGGCCCCGGCCGAGGCGGAAGCCGAAGGTGTCGCCCCGGTCCCACGAGGCGTCGAACTGCTGGCCGTTCGACCACGAGACGCCGACGTAGTGGACCTCGACGTTGTGGCCGGCGGTGGCCTCGTCGCCGTCGCCGACCGTGAGGTCCTCGAGGACCAGCTCGGTGGGCGGGGGGCCGTCGGGGATCGTCACATCGGGCTTCGACATGAGGCCGACCCTAACGCCGGTTCCCGACGGCGCGGGGCTCCTAGAACAGGTCGCAGAGGTCGCAGCAGCAGCAGGCGCAGCAACAGCAGTCGCAGGCGTCCTCGGCCCGGTCCCGGTTGCGCCGCCGCCCGCCCCCCGCCATCGGCGTCATGGCCAGGCCGACGGCGCCCACCGCCACCGGGGCGGCGAGCGACCGGCCGACCGCCTTCGACAGCCCGTTGCGCCACGCCGGGCCCCACAGGGCGGCCGACAGCGAGCCGGGTCGGGCCTCGGCCACCGTCGAGGACACGAGGACGAGGTCGTGCTCGACCAGGGCGACGGCCTCGTCGCGGGTGCAGGCGCCGGCCAGGATCGGGTTGGCGGCGCCGGTGCGGGCGTCGTCGTCGAGGTCGGCCACGGCGTCGGCCAGCAGCGTGGCCCGGCCCACGGCGGCGCCCACCCCGTCGAGCCCGCTGCGGACGAAGGCGGCGGCGTAGGCGTCCTCGACCGGGCCGCACCAGGCGGCGAGGTCGGTGGCCCCGGCCTGCTCGGCGGCGCGGGACCGGGCCACCGCCCCGACGATGGCGTCGGGGTCGAGGCCGGCGTCGGCGGCCAGGGCGGTGCCATCGGCCAGCAGCCGCTCGGCGGCCCGGCCGAGCGGGCGACGGGCGATGCGGACCCGACGGGACCCGGCGTCGGCCACGTGGTCGCCCAGGGCGATGCCGGCGGCGAGGAGGCTGACGGCGGCGCCGACGGCGGCCCCCGGGCCGGTCCACACCGAGGCGGTGCGGAGGCCCCGCAGGGCGCACGGCCCGGCCCGCCGCTCGTCGACGGCGACCCCGCCGACCTCGTGGGCCAGCACGGCGGCGGCCACGGCGTCGGTGCTGACCGTGGCCCGGCTCAGCTGGCCCGACCCGTCCCGCACGGCCAGGCAGGAGCCGCACAGCGCGGCCATCCACCCCCGGTGGTGCCGGCCGAGGACGTGCCGGCAGGCGGCCACGTTCCCGAACATCCCCTGCGCCCTCTGCACGGACCGGAACCTACGGCATCACCAGGGGGTCCAGGGGGACGTCGAGGCGGCCAGCCAGCGCCCCACCTCGCGCCGGGTCAGCGGGCCCCGGGGTCGCCACGGCGCCGGGAGGGCCCCGGTGGCGACCATCCGGCGGGCCTCGGCCCGGGCCGCCTCCAGGCCGTCGGCGGCCAGGGCGCAGCGGGTCGCCTCCGGGTCGAGCCCGAACAGCCGGCAGGCGTTGAGCCCGAAGACCTTGGCCTTCACCGCGGGGGTGAGCATCGGGTATCCGTGGGCGGCGGCGACCCCGGCGTCGATCTGGAAGGCCCGGAAGGCCATGATCTGCGGCTGGGGCGAGCCGTACCAGATGCCGTCGGTGCCCCACATCACCCGGTCCTCGCCGACGTGCTTGAGCAGCTTGCCCATCACGTGGGCGGCCTGGCCCGGGTCGTTCATCGTCTCCCGCCACGTGGTCCCGACCTCGGCCCAGACGTTGGCGTTGGGGCCGACGCCGTGGTCCTCCAGCGCCCGCACGAGGGTGTCGACGCCGGTGGTGGCGGACGGGTCGTAGGGCCCCTCGGTGGTCTGGATCTCGTAGGCGCCGTGGTAGACGACGAAGTCCATGTCCGGGTAGCGGGCGGCCAGGGCGACGAGGTCCCGGGGGCCGTTCTGGCTGCGGTCGAACTCGAGCAGCGGCAGGCCCTTGTGCCCGCACATCACCCGCACGCCGAGCGATCGGGCCTTCTCGACCACGGGGATGCCGATCGTGGGGTCGTCGAGGGCGTAGCCGACCCCGTCCGGTCCCCACGCCGTGTAGACCTTGAACGCCGCCACCTTGCCGGTCGCGACCCGTTGCTCCATGTCGTCGAGGCGGGCGTCGAGCGGGCCGAAGTTGGGGGCGATCACGTTGTGGACCAGCACCCGGCTGGCGCCCCCGGTGGTCAGGGCGTCGGCCAGGGCCTGGGTGCCGAGGGCGTCGTCGAACGGGATCGGGGCGTCGTCGGGACCGCTGTTGGGGACGTCGGACAGCAGGGCGACGGTGGTGTCGCTGGCCAGGAACATGTCGTGCAGGTAGGCGATGCGGTCGAGGCAGGCCAGCGGGTCGGCCTCGACGCAGCCGGCCGGCACCAGCCCCTCGATCATGTCGAGGATGCGGGGGGCGTTCTGCCGCCAGGGCCGGTCGGGCATCACGTGGTGGGTGTGGACGTCGACGATCAGCTCGGTGCCGCCGAGGGCCGCCTCGCAGGCCGGGGCGTCCTCGGGGTCGGGCACGACGAAGGTGCCGGCCGGCGCCGTGGTGGTCGAGCGGGGGGCGGTGGTCTGGGGTCGGGTGCCCTGGCTGCGGGGCGCGGGCCCGTCGTCGCCCCCGCAGGCGGCCGTGTTGAGGACGCCGAGGGTGAGGGCCATGCCCGACGCCCCCTGGAGGAAGCGGCGCCGGTCGATCCCGGTGCGGCGGGCGGCGGCGTCGGCCCCGGCCACGATCCGCCGGGCCACCTCGACGTCGCGGGCCGACGGTGGCGGCGGGAGGAGCTCGCCGTTCGACACCGTCCCGGGCCGGAACGGCAGCGGCGCCGGCTTGTGGGCGTCGTCGCGCTCCCAGGTCCCCATGTCCCGCCAAGTCACCGGGATCGAGGCTTCTTCGGCGGCGATGTCCGATCGGCCCCGGGCCGTTCGTCGTCGTGGTAGGAGGGGGCGACCGGCGCCTCCCCCGACACCGAGGAGATCCCCGTGCACTACCTGGTCCTGCTCTACGGCGACGAGACCGCGGCCGCCCAGCCCGGCACCCCCGAGTTCGACGCCGAGATGGCCGGCTACGTCGCCTTCGGCGAGCTGGCCGAGAAGGCGATCCGGGGTGGCGCCGCCCTCCACCTCACCGACCAGGCCCGCACGATCCGCCACACCGGCGGCACGGTCACGGTCACCGACGGGCCCTTCGCCGAGACCACCGAGGCGCTCGGCGGCTACTACGTGCTGGAGGCCGACGACCTCGACGAGGTGATCGAGCTGGTCCGCCACATCCCGGCCACGGCCGCCCCCAACGGTGGGTCCGAGATCCGGCCGCTGGTGATGGTCGAGTCGCGGATCGACAGCGAGGCCGACCTGAGGGGCACCTGGCTGGCCACGATGCACGGCGGCGAGACGGCGGCCGACCAGCCGGGCACGCCCGAGTGGGACGCCGGGGCCGCCGCCCACGGCGCCTTCGCCGAGGTGGCCGGCGACGCCATCCGCGAGGGCGGCGCCGTCGCCCCGGCCGCCAGCGCCACCACCGTGCGGGTCCGCGACGGCGAGGTCGTCGTGTCCGACGGGCCCTACGCCGAGGGCACCGAGGTCGTCGGCGGCTACTACGTCCTCGCCGGCCCGCCCGAGCAGGCGCTGGAGCTGGCCAAGCAGATCCCGGTCAACCCCGGCGGTGCCGTCGAGATCCGACCGGTGATGGACCTGGGTGGGCTCTGAAGCCAGTGCCGAACCCGGCGCCCCGCCGCCGGGCCGGCGTGCCGCCGCCGGGCCGGCCGCTGGCGGGGCGCGGGCCCACGACCACCGTCGAGGAGGCGTTCCGCCGGGAGGCCGGGGCCGCGGTGGCGACCGTGGCCCGGCTCACCGGCGACATCGGGCGGGCCGAGGACGCCGTGCAGGAGGCCTTCGCCCTCGCCCTCCGGCGGTGGCCGACCCAGGGCGTCCCCGACCGCCCCGGGGCCTGGATCACCACCGTCGCCCGCAACCGGGCCCTCGACGTCCTCCGGCGGGAGGGGACCCGGGCCGACCGGGAGGCGGAGGCCACCCGCAGCGCCGTCGCCTCGCTCGAGGCCAGCCCGCCGATCCTCCACCCCGTCGTCGACGACCAGCTCCGCCTCGTCTTCACCTGCTGCCACCCGGCGCTGCCCCGCGAGGCGCACGTCGAGCTGACGTTGAAGCTGGTGTGCGGGCTGCGGGTGCCCGAGATCGCCCGGGCCCTGCTCCGGGGTGAGGAGGCGGTGGGCAAGCGGATCCAGCGGGCCAAGGCCAAGGTCCGGACCGCCGGGATCCCGCTCCGGGTGCCGCCGCCCGAGCTGCTCGACGAGCGCCTCCCGTCGGTCCTCGACTGCACCTACCTCACCTTCACCGAGGGCTACGCCGCCACCGCCGGTGACGCCCTCATCCGCCACGAGCTGTGCGACGAGGGCATCCGGCTGGCCCGCCTGGTCGTCGCCGTGCTGCCCGGCCGGGCCGGCGCCGAGGCGCTGCTGGCGCTGCTCCTGCTCCACGACGCCCGCCGTTCGGCCCGGCTCGACGCCGCCGGCGACATCGTCCTGCTCGCCGACCAGGACCGGTCGCGCTGGGACGCCGGCCGGGTGGCCGAGGGGATGGCGTGGCTGGAGCGGGCGTCGGCCCACGCCGAGATCACCGCCGCCGAGGCCGCCTACCTGTTCCAGGCCGCCATCGCCGCCGAGCACTCGACCGCCCCGTCGTGGGCGGCGACCGACTGGGCCGCCATCGTCAGCCACTACGACCGGCTGGCCGAGGTCAACCCGTCGCCGGCGGTGGCCCTCAACCGGGCGGTGGCGGTGTCCTACGCCGACGGCCCGGCGGTGGCGCTCCCCCTCCTCGACGCCCTGGCCGACGACCCCCGCCTGGCCCGCTCGCACCGCCTGGCGGTGGCCCGGGCCGACGCCCTCCGCCGCCTCGACCGGACCGCCGACGCCCGGGCCGCCTACGCCCAGGCCCTCGCCCTCGGCCCCACCGCCCCCGAGCGCCGCCACATCGAACGCCTCCTCACCACCCTCTGACCCCCAACCTTGGACGGCACCCGCCGCATGCGGCGGGGTCCCGTCCAAAGTTGGCGGGGGGGTGGGGGTCAGTCGGCCTCGGGCTGGGGGGCCTCGGCGGGGGCGGCCTCGGGGCGGGCGGGGGCCGGGAGCAGCTCGTGGACGCTGGCGATCCGGTGGGCGCCGGGGCCGAGGTCGAGGTCGCCGTGGAGGTCGTAGGGGTCGAGCAGGAGGGGGACGAGGCCGGCGGCGCGGGCGCCGGCCACGTCGTAGCGGAGGCTGTCGCCGACGTAGCCGACCCGCCCGGGCTCGACGCCGAAGCCGGCCATCACCTCCAGCGCCGGGGCGAAGACGCCCGGGTCGGGCTTCTCGATGCCGACGACGGCGCTGTCGACGACCACGTCGACCTCGACCCCGCCGCCGGGCCCGACCTGGCAGCACGACTGGTGGCGCAGCACGTCCTCGACCTGGCCGACGGCGTTGCTGACCACCCCCAGCGGCGTGCCCCCGTCGCGCATGCGCTCCATGGCCGTGATCGTGTCGAGCAGCGGGAACCGCCAGGTGCGGTGGCCGAAGACCCGGACGAAGGCGGCGAGGGCCTCGTCGGCCCGCTCGGCCGGCACCCCGGCGGCGGCGACGTGGGCCCGGAGGTAGTCGAGCCAGACGGCGTCGCCCTCGGCCGTCGAGCCGGCGTGGGCCCGCATCCCGACGTAGTGGGCCCGGATCAGGGTGGCCAGGTCGGCGGTGGCGCCGAAGGGAGCGAGGGCGGGGCCGGTCGAGAGCGGGTCGGGGACGACGATCACCCCACCGGCGTCGAACAGGACGGCGTCGAGCTCCCGTCCGAGACGGGGCCCACCGGTGTCCTCGGGGGCCAGGTGGGCGACCACGCCGGACAGCCCTGCGGTGTCGGTCGGCGGGTCGGACGGGTCGGGTGCGGCCATGGCCCCGAACCTACGGGACGACCCGATACCGGATCGGTCAGCCTCCGTCAGGCTTGCCGACAACGCCACAGAACGCGCGAGAGTAGGCAGACCTAACAACGCATGTCTGGCACTGAGACCGGGGGTCCTGTGAAGCGAACGACACTCAAGGCGGCGGCGCTGGCCACCGCGGTGGCCATCGGCGGCGTCCTCGCCCCGACCCCGGCCTCGGCGGCCCCACCCGGCCCCGGCGCCGGCGGCCCGGCCGCCCTCCTCCGCTACACCGGCGACCCCAGCAGCGCCACCGGCGCCGCCCTCGGCAGCGGGGCCTGCGACGTCGACGGCGACGGCTACGCCGACGTCGTCGTCGGCGCCTGGTTCTGGGACAAGGGCGCCACCGGCAACATCGGCGCCAGCTACGTCATCCTCGGCGGACCGGACGTCGACGGCGCCTCGCTGGCCGACCCGGCCGAGGCCGGCGCCGTCCGCATCGACGGCCCCGCCACCGCCAACGCCTTCACCGGCTTCGCCGTCGGCTGCCTGGGCGACGTCAACGGCGACGGCCTCGACGACATCGCCATCAGCCACTACACGGCGCAGAAGGCCTACGTCGTCTTCGGTGCCGAGGACTTCACCGGGGTCACCCTCGACTCGATCGGCGACCGCGGCTTCACGGTCACCGGCGGCCCGGCGAGCGGCAACGTGGGCTACTCGCTCAACGCCGTGGGCGACCTCGACGACGACGGCCTCGACGACTTCGCCGTCGCCGAGGTCGCCGCCGACACCCGGGGCCGCACCAACAACGGCCGGGTGTGGGTGGTGGCCGGGCGCGACGACGTCGCCGACGTCGACCTCCTCGCCCCCGCCGCGGGCGACCTGGTCATGACCGTCGACGGCGCCATCAGCGAGGAGCGCCTCGGCACCATCGCCCGGGTCGGTGACGTGAACGGGGACGGGGTCGACGACTTCCTCCTCGGCTCCTACACCTCGACCCCGTGGGGCGCGGGCGTGCCCGTCCCCGGCGCCGCCTACGTCGTCTTCGGCGGCACCACCGGCGAGGTCGACACCGCCGACCTGGGCGGCGACGGCTTCACCATCGTCGGCCCGACCCGGGCCCGCGACCGGCTCGGCATCTCGGTGTCCGGCCTCGGCGACATCGACGGCGACGGCAAGGCCGACCTGCTGATCGGCGCCGACGGCGTCAACAACGCGGCCACCGGTCCCCGCAGCGGCGGCGCCGCCGTCGTGTTCGGCTCCGAGAGCACCGATCGGGTCTACACCGACCCCGTGGCCACCGGCGGCCAGAGCGTCTTCGCCTGCGCCGACACGACCCCGGTCACCGTCCCCTCGGCCTGCGCCACCAAGGTCCGCCGCGGCTACTGGATCGACGGCGCCGTCAACCAGGACTCGACCGGCTACTCGCTGGCCGGGCTGGGCGACGTGAACGGCGACGCCATCCCCGACCTGGCCATCGGCGCCTACGGCTTCGACCCGGCCAACCCGGCCGGGGGCACCTTCAGCGGGGCCGGCGCCACCTACGTCCTCTACGGCGACCCCGACGCCGTGACCGTCCCGCTCGCCGGCCTCGCCCCCGAGGACGGCTACCGGATCGACGGCACGCTCAACGGCGACCGCTTCGGCCGCCAGGTGGCGGCGCTGGGCGACGTCGACGGCAACGGCGTGGCCGACCTGGCCATCGGCGCCGACTTCGCCAAGCGCCCGGCCGACACCGGCGACCAGAACGGCGAGGTCACCGTCGCCCTGCTCGGCCTGCTGGCCAGCACCACCACCGTCACCGGCCCGGCCGCCGCCACCGTGGGCGACGAGGTCACCTTCACCGCCACGGTGGCCCAGCCGGCCGCCGGCGCCCCGACCGTCGCCGCCGGCACCGTCGCCTTCGCCGTCGACGGCACCACCGTCACCGGCTGCGAGGCCGTGGCCGTGGCCGGCGGGGTCGCCACCTGCACCACCGCCTTCACCACCGGGGTGACCGGCCCGGTCGAGGCGATCTACTCGGGCACCGACCTGCTCCAGGGCAGCACCGGCGAGCTGGCCTTCACGGTGGCCCCGCCCCACACCGCCGACGAGGCGTGGGTGCTGGCCGCCTACGAGGACCTCCTCGGCCGGGCGCCCACCGAACAGGAGCTGGCCACCGCCGTCGGCCGCCTCGGCGCCGGCACCACCCGGGCCACCGTCGCCCGCGAGCTGTCGGGCTCGTCGGAGTGGATCACCGTCTCGGTCACCCGCTTCTACCGCGACACCCTCGACCGCGACCCCGACGCCGGCGGCCTCGCCTTCTGGGTCGACGAGGTCCGCTCGGGCCGGCGGAGCCTGGCCTCGGTGGCGGCGAGCTTCTACTCGTCGCCCGAGTACTTCCGGCTGAGCGGCGGCACCAACGGCGACTGGATCGCCGACCTCTACCAGAAGGTCCTCCACCGGACCGCCCGCCCCGCCGACATCGAGTTCTGGACCGGCGAGGCGCGGCGTCGCGGCCGGGGCAAGGTGGCGGTCTCGATCTACGGCTCGCTCGAGTCCCGCCGGGACCGGGTCACCGGGCTCTACCAGGCCCTCCTCGGGCGCAACCCCGAGGCCGCCGGCCGCGACTTCTGGGCCGGCCGCATCGCCCGCACCGGCGACCTCACCCTCGCCGTCGACCTCGTGGTCTCACCCGAGTACCTCGGGCGGGCCCAGGTCCGGTTCCCGTGAGGGGGCCGTTGCGCACCGCCGCCGCCCTGGTCGTCCTCGTCGCCGCCCTGGCGGCGTGCAACGTGGTCGACCTGGGCGGGGCGACCGCCCTCACCGTCGCCGCCGACGGCACCGTGCCGGTGACGGTCCGGTGCACCGGGGCCAAGGCCTGCTCGGGCAGCGTGCGGGTCCGGGTCGGCGGGCTCGACAGCCCGTTCCGCGCCTTCTCCGCCCCCGCCGGCGGCTCCCGGCAGGTCGTCGTCACCCTGACCACGGCACAGCGCGCCCGCCTCTCCCCCACCGGGCCCACGCCCGCCGAGGTGCGGATCAAGGAGACGAGGCCGGCCGACCTGCCCGTGCGGGGGCTGGCGGTCACCCTGGCCGCCGCCGCCCGGCCCGAGCCACCGACGTCGAAGGCCTACCGCGAGCGCAACTGGACGCCGACCGCCCACGACACCTGCTCGGCCGAGCTCCACCGCAGCTACTCGGTGATCGGGCCCGACGGGAAGCTGTACCCGACGTGGCACCCGCCGACCGTGGTCGACCCGGCAACCGGACAGACCTGCACCTTCGGCCACGAGCACGGCGACGACCCCGCCACCTCGGACATCTACACGTGGGTCACCGACCACCTCGACGCCTCGCTCGACCGGGGCCGGGGCATCCCCTTCGGCTACGTCAGCGAGGCCCTCGACGCCTGGTCGGCCGAGACCGGGGCGGTCACCCGCCACGAGGACAACGTCGGCCACAAGGTCGTGGTGGCGAACGACGTCCGGATGGTCACCGCCTCGCCCCGCGGCTACGTCCGCGATGCCAGCGGCGCCATCGTCACCTGCGACGTGCTGATGAAGGTCCACCAGGGCAGCCACTCGGGCGACGCCCTCGTCAACAACGCCCACGAGCTGCTCTACGCGGCCCGTTGCACCGACGGCACCGAGGTCATCTCCTCGACCATGACCCGCTTCGGCGACGCCAACGAGTTCAACCGCTCGTGCGACGGCGCCCGGGTGGAGACGGCCGGGTCGGACCTGCCCGACGGCGACGGCGGCCTCCGCCTCATCCCCGACCAGGACTGCATCGACCGCGACGTGCTCGTCCCGCCCGGGCGCAGCAGCTCGATCTGGGCCCTGTACGAGGTGTGGCGCTCGGCCAACGACCTGACCACGCCCGACGGCACCGTCCTGGCGTCGTTCGACCCTTGGTTCGGCGTGCGCAACCCGGCACGCGCTCATGCGGGCGGGGTCAACAACCTGATCTGCGACCTGGTCGACGTCACCGACATGACCGACGAGGCCGACGGGGGCACGGCCCGGGGCTACCCGTTCGACGAGGTCACGGCGTACGAGGCCTCGACCGGCACCCAGCTGGCCAAGGCCGACCCGGCCTCGCCCTTCGACGGCGCCCAGCGGGACTTCTACCTCCGGACCACCCGGGTGACGAACGCCGGCGGCCCGACCACCTGGTACACGGACCCCTACGGCGGCGGGGCGGTCACCACCCCCGGCCCCGGGCTCGTCCGCCAGCACCTCAGCGCCACCAGCAACGCCCACTGGCCCGAGCTCGAGCGCCGCAGCTTCGACCTCGAGGCCGACTTCGGCGCCGGCAACGGCGTCCACGCCCCCAACTGACCCGTTCTGGCAACCCCCGTGGACCGCTCAGGTCCACGGGGATTGACAGAACCGCGGGGTCAGGGGGTCCAGGCGGGGTCGCGGCCGGCGACGCCGAGGAGGCGGTCGAGGGTCGGGGCGTCGGCGGGGACCGCGACCTCGGGGCCGAAGGCACCCATCTGGCGCCCCATCTCGGCCATGCCCACCAGCTGCTGGTGGACGTGGTCGAGGAGGTCGGCGGGCCAGGTCGGCGCCTGCCCGGTGGCCCGGGCCAGATCCCAGCCGTGGACGACCAGCTCGGCCAGGGCGATCCCGCCGATCATCGACGCCGGCATCGGGTCGGGCCCGACCATCCGGGTCTCGCCCTCCCACGCCTCGGGCCGGGACCACGCCGTGGCCAGCCGGTCGGTCTGGGCCAGGAGGTCGGCCCGCCACGTCGCCGGGTCGGCCGGCCGGGCCTCCCCCGGCGGCGCCGGCTCCCGCGTCCCCGCCCCGACCAGCGACGGCCCGTAGTGGAGCAAGTGCCCGATCAGACCGGCCACGTCGTAGTCGGGGCACGGTGTGGGCCCGGCCAGCTGGTCGTCGTCGATCCCCTCGACGATCGACGTGAACGTCTCGGCGGCCGGGGGGATGAAGGCGGCGGTCATGCCCCGACCGTACGTCGTGAGGACGCCCGCCCCGCCCCGCAACCGGCGATCAGATCCGACGGGAAGCCGTCGGATCTGATCGCCAGGACGAGGGTCGGGGTCAGGAGTCGGAGGCGACGGTGGGGCGGGCGGGGACGGCGGTGGGGGGCAGGGCCTCCCAGGCGTTCTCCCACTCGTTGTCGACGTCGGTGGTCGGGTCGAAGCCCCGGGTCCACCACTTGGCCCGGTAGCCGACCCCGAGGTGCTGGACCCGGTCGCCGGGCTCGTAGGTGGCCCGGGGCTCCCAGTCGGGGTAGGTGCCCTCGGGCATCGTCGCCGGCGGGGGCGGCGGGGCGTCGGTCTCGAGGACCGGGCCGAGGATCCGCCACGGCGAGTCCCACTCGTGGTCGACGGGGGCGTCGGGCTGGGCGTCGACGTTCCACCACTTGGCCTCGTAGACCTGGCCCCGCCACACGACCTTCTCGGCCGTGTCGTACTCCCGGCGGGGGCGCCAGTCGTCGTAGGGGCCCGAGCCGGGGGCGCTGGCCGCCGGGGCCCGACCGGCGGCGGTGCTGCCGTCCTCGGACGGGGCCGCCTCGGTGGGCCGGCCGCTGACGACGCCGAAGATCTCGGAGAACTCCAGCGGGTCCTGGTCGACGCCGCTGCACGAGGTGGTGGCGATCGACGGGTCGACGTTGGCCGGGCAGGCGACGTCCCGGTTGAGCGACCACATCGAGAAGCGGGTGACGCCCCGGCGGCTGGCCTCGTCGACCAGCCGGCGGGCGCCGCCGGTGTCGAGGCGATCGTCGGGCTGGTCGTTCTGGCCGATCATCGGGGTCACACCGACCTTGGCCGCGGCCTGCTCCAGGGTGAGGACCGAGCCGGCCCGGCGGTAGGCCGAGCGGACCTGGGCGGTGGTGGCGTCGACGGCCGAGAGCGAGGCGTCGACGAAGCTGGCGCCGCCCCGCGAGGCCCCGAACTCCATCGTCATGATGTTGACGCCGGCCAGGTCCACGCCCTCGGCGAGCATGGCGTCGACCACGGCCACGCCCTCGTCGGTGAGCCCCTGCGGGGCGACGGGGAGGGTGAGCCACACGTCGAGCCGGTCGGCCCGCTCCTGGACCCGGGCGATCGCCTGGGCCCGGCGGCGGACGGCCTCGCCGTCGAGACCGCCGGCCTCGATGTCGAGGTCGACGACCTGGAGGGCGTAGCGCTCGACGACCTCGGCGTAGGCCTCGGTCAGGGCGTCGACGTCGGTGCAGGCGACGGCCAGCTCGTCGTTGGCCACGCCCCCGAAGGAGACGATGACGTCGCCGCCGCGCTCGCGGTGGCGGACGATCCGGCGGTCGAGGTCGAGCTCGGCGCCGGCGGCGTCGAGGCCGTAGGCCGCGCCCCACGACGGCGTGCAGCCGTCCTCGGGGTCGGCCACCACGAACGACAGCACGACGTCGGGGTTGGGGTTGGCCTGCGGGTCCTGGAAGTCCAGGGTCGGGGGCAGGGTGACGTCGACGTACGGGGCGAACCACTGCGTGGCGTGGCGCTCCCGCTGCTCGACCCCCTGGAGGGTGACCTGGGTGGCGCCGAAGGAGGCGGCGGCGATCACCACGAGGGCCGAGGCCGAGCGGACGACGCTCAACCGGCGTCGCCGGCGCGGAGCGGCGGGCATGTCGGGGACGGGGGTGGCGGGGACGGGGGTGTCGGTCATCGGACGAGCTCCATCGACGGGACGTCGACCTGGGCCAGGTCGACGTCGATCGGGGCGGTGGCCCGGGGGGCCTGCGGACGGTCGAGCGAGCCGTGGCCGATGACGGCGGCCCAGTCGAGGGCGGGATCGAGCGTCGTCGCCGTGGTCGCCGCCCGCTCCCGGGCGTAGAGCAGGCCGACGAACCCGAGCAGCAGGTCGACGATCGAGTGGCGGATGCCGATGATGGCGATCGTCGCCGGCAGGGCGAGGGCCAGGTTGGTCCCGGCGAACACGGCATGGGCCCAGCGCTGCTGGTCGATGTCGGCCAGGAGGGCGACGGTGGCCAGCGCCATGATCACGTAGGGGAAGAGCACGAAGGTGGCCGGGGCCACCGAGCGGCGACGGACCTTCGGCGTGCGGGCGAAGGCGGCCTTGTGCCCGCTGACCAGCTGCACCAGCGAGCGGGCCACGCCCGAGGCGTTGACCGGCAGCATCACCAGGTTGAACCCGTAGATGCGGAGGACGTCGGAGCACTTGTAGCCGCAGCGCTTGAGGTCGCTGGCCATGACGACGAAGTACGGCGCCGAGATGGCCAGCACCAGCGAGCTCATCAGGTTGGTGCTGAAGGGGTACGCCAGCAGCAGGACCAGGCCGGCGGTGGCCCACGAGATCGAGGCCAGGTAGTTGAGCCGCAGCAGCAGCTCGGCCGGGCGGCGGCGCTCGCCCCGGCGCTTCTTGGCCCGCCAGTGGGTCACCAGCTTGGGCAGGATCACCAGGCCGCCGTTGGCCCAGCGCTGGCGCTGGATGCACAGCGAGCCGAAGTCGGGCGGGCTGGCGCTGTAGGCGAGGCGCTCCGGGTAGTTCGCGATCGTCCAGCCCTTGATCGTCAGGTCGAGGGTCGACTCGGTGTCCTCGATGACGGTCCGGTCGCTGATGAAGCGGCTGACCGGGCTGCCGTCGGCGTCCTCCTCGGTCCGCAGCTCCTCGATCGCCGCGGTGCGGAGCACGGCGTTGGCGCCCACCCAGAAGGCGGCCCCGTGGGCGGCCATGCCCTGGTGGACGATGTGCTGGATGTCGGTGGTGGCGCCGGCCAGGCGCTCGACCCGGGTCGGGGCGCCCGGGAAGGCCGAGTACGGCGTCTGGGCCACGGCGACCCGCTCGTTGCCGGGCTGGCCCATCAGGTGGATCAACCGCAGCCCGTACTCGGGGAGCAGGACGCTGTCGGCGTCGAGCGTGATCAGGTGGTCGGGCCGGGGCACGTGGAGGGTGGCCGCGGCGTCGTCGGCCGGGCACGGCTGGAGCAGGGTGCCGACCGAGGTCCGCTCCTCGCGGTACGAGTGGCCCAGCAGGCCGATGTAGCTGTTGAGGTTCATCGCCTTGCTGGGCTCGTGCGACAGCGAGAGGTACTGCTTGCGCTCGAAGCACGAGGCCTCCACGCCGAAGGTCGAGACCAGCCGGCGGCGGAGCTGCACCAACCGCTCGTAGGTGACGTCGGCGCCGTTGGCGGCGGCGGCCCGCAGGGCGGTGGCCATGGCGGCGACGTCGTCACCCAGGGCCCGGAGGACGTGCTCGACGAAGAAGTCGTCGGTGTGGTCGTGGCACACCCACCCGTCGGCCTGGGTGGCGAACCAGGCGGCGGCGTGCTCGTAGTCCTCGGCCGTGGCGATCAGGTCGTCGGTGAGGATCTCGTGGCGGGTGGCCTCGGGGCGGGTCTCCAGCTCCTCCAGCGAGGTCGCGTAGCGGAGGTGCGGCACCTCCAGCAGGTCGGCGATCTCGCCGGGCACGGCCCGGGCGGCGGTGAGGAGGCGGTGCTCCTCGGTGCCGGGGACGGCCCCGGGCGGGTCGTCGAGCAGGAGCACGACCCGGAGGTCGGGCAGCTCCTGGAGGGCGGCCGACATGACCGTCTGACGGATGACCTCGGGCTCCTCCCGGTAGGCCGGGATCAGCACCGTGGTCGACGGCGGGGCGGCGGCGAGGTCGGCCTCGATCGCCGCCCGCGACGTGCGGGCGTGGGCCCGGGTGCGGCGCAGGTAGCCCTGGCGGGCGACGAGGTAGGCGGCGGCGCTGGCGGTCAGGGCGGTGACGATGCCCATGTAGACCGCGGTCTCGACGGCGTGGCGCAGCGTCAGCGCCTCGGCCGCCACCAGCTGGCGCTCGACGATGGTCACCACGTAGGCGGCCCAGGCGACGGCGGTGACGACCAGCGCCACCCGGCCGAGGGCCAGCGCCCGCGACGAGGCCGGCGTCGGCACGGCGGGGTTGGGTTGGCGCCGGCGGTCGGCACCGATCTGCCGCCGGCGGCGCGGCGGCGCGGTCGAGGTCATGGCTGCGCTCCTGGGGTTCGGCTCGCCCGGGCCACCCAGCCCGGGTTCGTTGGTGTGGCCGGCCCCCCGTCGGTCGGCCCGCCACCCGTTTGGAGGGGAACGGGTGATCTTTTGTCGCTCTGTCCGACAATTTCACGGACCGTGGCCAGGACGACCGCGCAGGGCGACGGTCTCTGCCGTCACCCCTCCCGGGTGTAAGACACCTGTGCTACGTTCCGCGCCATGGCCGCGACCATGACCGTCCGCCTCTCCCCCGACGACGCCGCCATCCTCGACCGCGCCGCCGAGCGCTACGGCAGCCGCTCCGCCGCCATCCGCGCCGCCCTCCGCTTCCTCGACGACGACCGCAAGCGCCGCGAGGCCATGGCCGAGTTCCTGGATCTGTGGGAGGACGAGGTCGGTCCCATCGACCCCGCCGAGGTCCAGCGCATGCGCGAGGCGTACGGCGAGCCATGATCCTCGACACCGGTGTGCTCATCTCGATCGACCGACGGGAGCCGGCGGCGGGCGCCGTCACCCGGTGGACCGACGAGGACGACCTCGCCCTCCACACCTCGGAGGCCGTCGTCGCCCAGGTGTGGCGCGACGGCGCCCGTCAGGCCGTGCTGGCCGCCTTCCTCCGGACCGTCGAGATCCATGCGCTCGACGACGGCCGGGCCGTCGGTCGGCTCCTCCGGGCCTCGGGCACCTCCGACGTCGTCGATGCCCACCTGGGGTTGCTGGCCCGCGAGCTGAACGACGACATCCTCACCGGTGACGTCGACGACCTCACCCGGGTGGTGGCTGCCCTCGAGCCGCCGCCGGTGCCCCTGCTCCGGCCGCTGGCGGTCCACCCCTGGCCGCCGGGGCCGTGAAGGGCTAGGTCGGGCGGACGCGCTCGAGGAGGCGGACCATCTCGACGGCGGTGTGGGCGCCCTCCTCGCCGACGTTGTGGCCGCCGGGGCCCTCGCTGCGCTCCAGCGCCTGGTCGAGGTCCTCGGTGGTCAGCACGCCGAAGATGATCGGCACGCCGGTGGCCAGGCCGGCCCGGAGGATCCCCGCCGCGCACTCGCCCGCCACCGCCTCGTAGTGGGTGGTGGCGCCGCGGATCACGCAGCCGAGGCCGATCACGGCGTCGACCGCCCCCGACTCGGCGAAGGCCTTGGCCGCCAGCGGGATCTCGAAGGCGCCCGGCACCCACTCGACCCGGGGCGGCGGGGCGCCGAGGGCGGCCAGGCCCCGCTCGACCCCGTCGAGCAGGCGGAACGTCACCAGGTCGTTGAAGCGCCCGGCCACCACGGCCACGCGCACGCCGGCACCGTCGAGCGTGGGCTCGACGCGCCGGTCCGAGACGGCGTCGCCGGCCATCAGGCCTCGTCCCCCGAGGCGACGTCCAACCCGGTCACGTCGAGCTGCGGGGCGTCGGCCGGGGGGGTCGGCGCCGCCCCCTCGGCCACCTCGTCGAGCCCCTCCAGCAGGTGCCCCATGCGGTCCCGCTTGGTCCGCAGGTAGGAGATGTTCTCGGGGTTGGGGGCGACGATCGAGGGCACCCGGGCGGTGATGTCGAGCCCGAAGCCCTCCAACCCGCCGTACTTGGCCGGGTTGTTGGTGATGACCCGCATGGTGGTGATGCCCAGCTCGTTGAGGATCTGGGCGCCGATGCCGTACTCGCGGCTGTCGACCGGCAGCCCCAGGTCGGTGTTGGCGTCGACGGTGTCGCGGCCCTCGTCCTGGAGCGTGTAGGCCCGGATCTTGTGGCCGATGCCGATGCCGCGGCCCTCGTGGCCCCGGAGGTAGACGATGGCACCGCGGCCCTCCTCGGCGATCATCTGCATGGCGGCGTCGAGCTGGACCCCGCAGTCGCAGCGCATCGAGCCGAAGACGTCACCGGTCAGGCACTCGCTGTGGACCCGGACGAGGACGTCGTCGGCGCCGTTGACCGAGCCCTTGACCATGGCGACGTGCTGCTCGCCGTCGAGCACGCTCTCGAACACGTAGGACGTGAAGTCGCCCCACTTGGTGGGGATCCGGGCCTCGGCCACCCGGCGCACCAGCTTCTCGGTGCGCCGCCGGTAGCGGATCAGGTCGGCGATCGAGATGAAGAGCAGCCCGTGCTCCTCGGCGAAGCGGGCCAGCTCGGGCACCCGGGCCATGTCCATCTTGTCCTCGTCGACGATCTCGCAGAGGATCCCGGCGGGGGCGAGGCCGGCCAGGCGGGCCAGGTCGATGGCGGCCTCGGTGTGGCCGGCCCGCTTGAGCACGCCGCCCTCCCGCCCGACGAGCGGGAAGATGTGGCCGGGGCGGGCCAGGTCGCCGGGACGGGTGGCCGGGTCGACCAACGAGGCGATGGTGGCCGCCCGGTCGTGGGCCGAGATGCCGGTGGTCGTGCCGTGGCGGTAGTCGACCGTCACCGTGAAGGCGGTGCGCATGCTCTCGGTGTTCTGCTCGACCATGGGCCGGAGGTCGAGCTCCTGGGCCTTCTCGGCCGTCACCGGGGCGCAGATCACCCCCGAGCTGTGCTTGAGGAAGAAGGCGATCTTCTCGGGCGTCACCGCCTCGGCGGCCATGATCAGGTCGCCCTCGTTCTCGCGGTCCTCGTCGTCGACGACGACCACGATCTCCCCCCGCCCGATGGCGGCGATGGCGTCCTCGATGGGATCGAACGGGCTGTCTGTCATGGGGTGCTCCTGTACCAGTCGAGCAGGCGCTCGACGTGCTTGGCGGTGACGTCGACCTCGAGGTTCACGGCGTCTCCGGGCCCACGGCGGCCGAGCGTCGTGACGTCGGCGGTGTGGGGGATGATGGCGACGGAGAGCCCGTCGTCGTGGACGGCGGCGACGGTCAGGCTGACGCCGTCGATGGTGATCGACCCCTTCTCCACCACGTAGCGGAGGAGGTCGTGGGGGACGGTGATGCGCAGGTCGGGCGCCGGGGTGACGACGGTGCCGACCCCGTCGACGTGGCCCTGGACGAGATGGCCGCCGAGGCGGTCGCTCACCCGCACCGGACGCTCCAGGTTGACCGGGTCGCCGGCGTCGAGGCCGCCGAGCGAGGTGCGCGAGTAGGTCTCGTCGACCACGTCGGCCTCCCACCACCCGTCGCCCAGGGTGACGACGGTGAGGCAGGTGCCGTTGACGGCGATCGAGTCGCCGATGCCGGCGTCGGACACGACGACCTCGGCCCCGATCCGCAGGCGCGGCCCCTCCCGGGACACGACGGTGCCCATCTCCTCGACGATGCCGGTGAACATCAGCTCCCTCCCATGGGGCTGTCGGTGGTGGTGCCGGGGGCGGGGGTGCCGCCGGGCGACGGGCGCAGGTCGACCCGGATGTCGGCGCCGACCGGGCGCACGCCGGTGATCTCGCCCCGCCAGGCGGCGGCGATGGTGGGGGCGCCCGGCCCTCGGAGGAGCGGCGTGCCGTCCTCACCGCCCATCAGGGCGGGGGCCAGGTAGGTCACGTACTGGTCGACGAGGCCCTCGCGGTGGAAGGCCCCGGCGACGGTGGCGCCCCCCTCGACCAGCACCTGGAGGACGCCCTCGGCGCCCAGGCGGTCGAGCAGGTCGGCCAGGTCGCCGTCGGCCGGCGTCCACTCGGTGCAGGGGTGGACGCGGGCGCCCTCGGGGGCCCGGCCGAGGACGACCCGGCGGGGGTCGGGGCCGGCGACGAGCCGGGTGGTGAGCGACGGGTCGTCGGCGGCGACGGTGCCGGCGCCGACGACGACGGCCTGGCTCTCGGCCCGCAGCCGGTGGGCGTCGGCCCGGGCCTCGGGCCCGGTGATCCACTGCGACGTGCCGTCGGCCGCCGCCGTCCGGCCGTCGAGCGTCGCCGCCAGCTTGAGGACGACCCACGGCCGCCCGGTCCGGCGGTGGTGGAGGTAGGGCTCCAGCTGCTCGGCCACCTCGTGGCCCCGGCAGCCCAGCTCGACGGCGACCCCGGCGTCGCGCAGCCGGGCCAGCCCGGCCCCGGCCACCAGCGGGTCGGGGTCGGCCACGGCCACGACGACGCGCCGCACGCCGGCGGCGACGAGGGCGTCGGCGCACGGGCCCGTCCGGCCCACGTGGGCGCACGGCTCCAGGGTGACGTAGACGACGGCGCCTCGGGTCTCGGCCTCGCCGCCAGCGGCCCGGGCGGCGTCGAGGGCGACGATCTCGGCGTGGCGGCCCCCGGGGGGCTCGGTGGCGCCGGTGTGGACCGAGCCGGCGGCCGAGACGACCACGGCGCCGACCCACGGGTTGGGGGCGGTGGAGGTGCGGACGGACGCGCCGAGCTCGATGGCCATCGCCATGCGTTGCTCGTCGGTCGTCAGGGGCACCGGTTCCTCCGGGGCGCGTCAGGCTCGCGGGAGGAACGTCAACCACCGCCCGCGCGGGCAGGCCGAGCAGGCGAGAGGGTGACCTCGCTTCCATCCGGACTGTGACCGTCGGCCCCGGGATTCCACCGGGTCAGCCCCACCGACCGAGGTCGGAGGGGGTCGTGGGCTCTCACCACCGGTCGGGACTTCCACCCAACCCCGCGAGGTGCGGTTATGCAGTTGTGGGTCGCAGCATAGAACTAGAACGTGTTCTAATTCTACTCCATGTGTCGGGATTCACCCGGGGCGGTCAGTGGGGGCGGTGGCCGGCCATGAGGTCGAGGGCGTGGGGGATGACGTCGAGGACGGCCTCCAGGCACTCGACCGAGCCGCTGGTCGAGCCGGGGGTGTTGAGCACGAGGGCCTGGCCGACGGTGCCGGCGACGCCGCGGGAGAGACGGCCGAGCGGGTTGACCAGGCGCATGGCCTCGGCCAGCCCGGGCGCCTCACGCTCGATGATGCGGCGGGTCCCCTCGGGGGTCAGGTCCCGGGGCCCGAAGCCGGTGCCGCCGGTGGTGACGACCAGGCCGGTGAACCCGGCGGTGACCCGGCGCAGGGCGTCGGCCACCTCGGCCACGCCGTCGGGCGTCACCACCCGGTCGACGACGTCGAAGCCGGCCTCGGTCAGCCGCTCGGCGAGGGCGGCGCCGGAGCGGTCCTCCCGCACCCCGTCGACCACCCCGTCGGACACCGTGACGACCTTGGCCGCGTGCATGCCCCCCACCCTGCCACCCCGGACCCCCTCCCCCGAACTGGCGATCAGATCCGACGCGAAACCGTCGGATCTGATCGCCAGTTCGCCGGGGGCGGCGGCGGGCGGCCGGGAGGGCGGCGGTCAGGCGGGGAGGCGGTAGCGGTGGAGGGCCATGCCGTCGGTGCCGGCGGCCTGGGGCAGCAGCAGGGCGCCCCTCCCCCACGGGACCCAGGGGCCCTCCGGCGGCGGGAGGGGGGTCAGGTCGGGCCGCACGTCGGCGACGACGGAGTCGACGCCGGTGGTCTCCCGGGCGGTCAGGGTGCAGGCCGAGACGACGAGGAGGCCGCCGGGGCGGACCAGGTCGGCGGCGGCCCGCACCAGCTCGACCTGGAGCCGGGCCAGCCGGTCGACGGCCTCGGGCACGACCCGCCAGCGGGCGTCGGCCCGCCGGTGGAGCACGCCCAGCCCCGAGCAGGGGGCGTCGACCAGCACCCGGTCGAAGGACCCGGCGGCGAAGGGCACGGCCCGGCCGTCGGCGACGAGCGGGTGGACCCGGTCGGCGGTGCCGGTGCGGCGGGCGTTGCCGGCGATCAGCCCGACCCGGCCGGGCCGGACGTCGGCCGCCACCACCGTGGCCCCGGCGGCGGCCAGGGCGGTGGCCTTGCCCCCGGGGGCGGCGCAGAGGTCGAGGACCCGGTCGCCGGGCCCGGCCTCGACCAGGGCGGCGACCCACTGCGAGGCCTCGTCCTGGGTGTAGCCGTCGTCGCGCACGGTGGCCGAGGCGGCGGCGTCCATCGCCTCCAGGGCGGCGAGGGCCCGCTCGGCGCCGAGGTCGGCGGTGAGGCGGTCGACGATCCAGTCCGGGTAGCTGAGCCGGGTGGCGTCGTCGGGGAAGGTGGCGCCCGCCCCCTCGTGCTCGGCGGCGACCTTGCGGAGCACGGCGTTGACCAGGCCGCGGGACCGCTTGGGGGCGGCGCTGACCGCGGTGGTGACGGCGGCGTGGGCGGGCAGCCCGAGCACCACGACCTGGTAGGCGCCGAGGCGGAGGGCCGACCGGGTGCGGGCGTCGAGCGGCCGGGTGCCGGTGACGTAGCGGTCGACCAGCCAGTCGCAGGCCCGGCGCATCCGGGTCGTGCCGTAGACCAGCTCGGTGACGAGGCCCCGGTCGCGGGCGTCGAGGCCCGAGCGCTCGAGCACGGGCCCGAGGGCCAGGTTGGCGAAGGCGCCGCCCTCCTCGATGCGGACCAGGGCGTCGACGGCGACCCGGCGCGAGTCCGGGGGCCGGTCGTCGGCAGCCTCGGCGCTGCGCCGCTCCCCGGGCTGCGGCCCGCGCGGGCGGGTCGACCGGCCGGCCGCCGCCGGGCGCGCCCCCCGGGCGACGGCCTCGTCGGCGCGCGCCTTGCGCGCCTTCTTGGCCTTGCGCCGGGCGGCACCGCTCGCCCGCTCCAGGTGGATCTCGTCCGGCGCCCGCGGCCCGCTCCCGTCGCTCACGGGCCGAGGACCTCGTCGTCGGCCAGCCGGGCGCCGTTGGCCCACGCCGGGCCGGGCACGCGCCCCTTGCCCTCGGGCTGGACCTCGTCGAGCACGAGCGCCCCCTCCCCCGTCGCCACCACCGGCACGCCACCGGCGAGCGCGACCGTGCCCGGGGCGCCGGCGACGGGCCCGTCGGCGACGTGGGCGTCCCACACCCGGAGGCGGCGCTCGCGGAACGTCGTCCACGCCCCGCCGACGCGCACGACCCGGTGGAGCTCGGCCGCCGGCCTCGTCCAGTCGAGGTGCAGCACCCGCGGCGTGATCTTCTTGGCGTAGGTGGGCTCGCCGGCCTGCGGCGTCGGCTCGCCCAGCCCCGCCTCCAACGTCGAGACGAGGAGCCGGGCGCCCAGCTCGGCCAGCTCCTCGCGCAGCTCGGCGGCGGTGGCGTCGGGGCCGATCGGCAGCTCGGCCACGGCGTGGACGGCGCCGGCGTCGAGGGCCTCGACGACCTCCATGATGCAGACGCCGGTGCGATCGTCACCGGCCAGCAGGGCCCGCTCGACCGGCGCCGCCCCCCGCCAGCGGGGCAGCAGCGAGAAGTGGATGTTCACCATCGGCAGGGCGGCGAGCAGGTCGGCCCGGAGGATCTCGCCGTAGGCGACGACGACCCCGAGGTCGGCGCCGACGGTGGCGGCGTCCTCCACCCGGTCGGTGACGGTCAGGCCCAGCTCCAGCGCCGCCGCCTTGACCGGGGACTGCGACGTGGCCCCGCCCCGGCCCCGCCGCCGGTCGGGCTGCGAGACGACGAGGACGACCTCGAAGCCGGCGGCCACGAGGGCTCGCAGGGCGGGCACGGAGGCGGCCGGGGTGCCCAGGAACACCAGGCGTCGGGGATGGCGCGGGGGGACGGCGGGCGTCGCGTTCACTCGGGTCCTCTCGGCGGGGAGCTAGGGCAGCAGGGACCCGGGGCCGTCGGCCGCGGTCTCGCCCCGGGCCATCATCAGCTCGCGCACGGCCCGCTTGGCCTCGGCCTTCTGGTCCTCGTCGAGGCGCTCGGTCATGAGCACGCCGTCGAGGTGGTCGATCTCGTGCTGGTACATCCGCGCCGCCAGCTCGTCGGCCTCGATCGACACCTCGTTGCCGTCGAGGTCGAGCCCGACGACGTGGACGGTCTTGGGCCGGACGATCTCCCAGTAGAGGCCCGGGATCGACAGGCAGCCCTCGGAGTAGAGCCACTCGTCGTCACCGTGCTCGACGATGCGGGGGTTGACGATCGTGCGGGGATCGGGCTCGTCGGGCAGGTGGTAGACGACGATCCGCTTGCGCACGCCGACCTGCGGGGCGGCCACGGCGAGGCCGTCGGCGGCGTACATGGCGTCGACCATCCCCTCGGCCACGGCGACGAGCGCCCCGTCGATGTCGGTGACGTCGGTGGCGACCTCGCGCAGGACCGGGTCGCCGATGATCCGGATGTCGTAGGCAGCCATGGCGTTCGAGGCTATCCCTCGGGACCGCACCGACCGACCTTCGGGGCTGCCGCCGGGCCGGACCGGACCGGTACCGTCCACCCGATGCCCGCCCCCGCGCCCGGACCCGGCGACCACTACTTCAGCGAGCAGCCCACCGTCCGCTCGAAGCCGGGGCGGGTCCGGCTCGAGCTGCCCGAGGCCGACCACGCCCACGTGCTGCGCACCGACGCCGGCGTCTTCTCGGCCGGCGCCGTCGACCCGGGCACCCGCTTCCTGCTCGACGACGGGGCCCGCCCGGCGCCGACCGATCGCACGCTGCTCGACCTCGGCTGCGGGTACGGGCCGATCGCCGTCACCCTCGCCCTGCGCGCCCCCGGGGCCGTCGTGTGGGCCGTCGACGTCAACGAGCGGGCGCGGGAGCTGACGGCGGCCAACGCCGAGGCGCTCGGCGTCGGCGACCGGGTCCGCGTGGCCGGGCCCGACGAGGTCCCGGCCGACGTCGCCTTCGACGGCATCTGGTCGAACCCGCCGATCCGGGTCGGCAAGGCCGTCCTCCACGAGCTGCTCACCACCTGGCTGGCCCGCCTGGCCCCGGGCGGCCGGGCCCACCTGGTGGTGGCCCGCAACCTCGGGGCCGACTCGCTGCACCGCTGGCTGGTCGAGCAGGGCCACGCCGTCGACCGTCGCGGCAGCCGGCGCGGCTACCGGCTGCTCGACGTTGGCTGATCCCGCCGAGCCCGTCGAGCCCGTCGGGTCCGTCGGCGAGGCCGCCACCCGGCCGCTGGCGCTGCTGCGGGACCGCACGTTCGGACCGTTCTGGGTCGGCAACCTGGTGTCCAACGCCGGCAACTGGTTCCAGAACCTGGCCGCCGCCGTCGTGGTCTACGAGGTCACCGGGTCCAACACCCTCGTCGGCGTGGTCAGCGTCCTCCAGTTCACGGCCACCCTGCTGCTGTCGCCGTGGGCCGGGGTGCTCGGCGACCGCTTCGACCGGCGCCGCCTCCTGATCGCCTCGCAGAGCCTGTCGGGCGTCGGCGCCGGAGCGCTCGCCGTCGCCGTGGTGACCCTCGGGGTCGACGGCTTGGGCGGGCCGGTGCCGATCTTCGCGGCCACCATCGTGATCGGCGTCGGCTACGCCATGTCGGTCCCGATGGTGCAGGCGATCGTGCCCCAGCTGGTCGCGCCGCGCGACCTCGACGGCGCCATCGCCCTCTCGTCGGTGACCTTCAACCTGGCCCGGGCGATCGGCCCGGCGGTGGCCGGCGCCCTGATCGCGGCGGCCGGCGCCGGCGCCGCCTTCGGGGTCAACACCCTCAGCTTCGCCGTGATGGTCGCCGTCCTGCTGGTGATCCGGCCCCGCCCCCAGCCGGCGCGGGACCCCGCGGCCGACCGCTCGCTGCGGGCCGGGCTGCGGTGGGTGAAGGAGGACCCGGTGGCGGTGCCGGTGCTGCTGGCCACCCTCGCCCTCGGCTTCGCCTCCGACCCGGTCAACACGCTCACCCCGGCCGTCTCCGAGCAGCTGGGCCGGGGCGACGGCTTCGTCGGCGCCCTGGTGTCGGCCTTCGGCGCCGGGGCCGCCAGCTCCGCCCTGCTCGTCGAGGCGACCCGGCGCCGGCTCGGCCACCGGGGCGCCACCCGGCTGGGGCTGGCGCTGGTGGCGGCGGGGATGGTCGGCCTGGCCGCCGCCTCCGCCCCCGTCGCCGCCCTCGCCGCCCTGTTCGTCGCCGGGGCCGGCTTCCTGATCGGCATCACGTCGCTCAACGGCGCCATCCAGCGCCGGGTGCCCGACGAGCTGCGGGCCCGGGTGATGGCGCTGTGGTCGGTCTCGCTCCTCGGCGTCCGGCCCCTCGCCGCCGTGGTCGACGGCGCCCTGGCCGACCTCACCACGGTGTCGACCGCCCTGGTCCTCGCCGGCGTGGTGCCCGTCGTGGCCGTGGCGCTGCTGGCCCGGGCCACCCTCGACCCCGGCACCCCGGGCGGGCCTCAGGTCGGCGGCACCCAGACCCACGCCCGGACGTAGGGCGCCTCGGGGTCGTTCAACGTGTCGGTGGCGCTGGCCCACACGACGAGGGCGTCTCCCGTCGAGAGCCACTGCCCGGCGCCGGCCTCCTCGGCGCCGGTGTCGACCCAGGCCTCGCCGTCGAGGGCCACGACGGCGTGGTCGTCGCACCGCTGCACCACCGGCCGCCCGGCGACGGCCGCGACGGCCATCGGGCAGCCGGTCTCGTCGGACACACCGGGCACGTCGGGGAGCCGACGCCAGACGCCCGCCCGGGCGTCGAGGGCCATGGCGCCGCCCGACGGGTCCGACCCCCGAGGCCCGATCCCGCCGACGAGCACGACCTCCCCCCCGGCGACGACCACCCGGGCGCGGGGCACCACCGCGGGGTCGCCCGCCACCTCCACCGGGGCCTCGGGCACGGCCCGAGACGACGTCACCCGTGCGTCCCACGCCAGGCCCTCACCCACCCAGGCGACCCAGACGAGCTCGTCGCCGTCCCACACCATCTCGCCCGACAACAGGTGGGGCGAGCCGTCGACGCCGGCCGGGAGGGGCATCGTCGCCCAGCCGCCCGCGGTCGGGTCCAGGACGGCCAGGCGGGCGGGGTCGACCACCCGCTCGCCGGTCCAGATCAGACGGGTCGGCCAGGTTGCGGCCGTCGAGTAGCCGTACTCCGCCAGCACCGGGGCGAGGGGGACGGCGCCCAGGTCCCGCCAGGTGTCGGTCGTCGGGTCCCACGCCGCCGAGGTGGTCCCACCGATGTCCTGGATGGCGATGACGACCTCGGCCCCGGTCCACACGCCGGTGATGCCGGCGCCGGCCCCGGGGACGGGGGCCGGGCTGATGGGGCGCCAGGCGAGCTCGTCGGCCGACAGCACCCAGGCGGCGCCGGTCGAGGTGATGACGACCAGCTCGTCGCCCGCCCACACCAGGGCCGTGCCCTCGTCCGGCTCCACCGGCCCCGTGTCGAGGGGGTGCCATCCCGGGCCGAGGACGGCCGCCAGTCCCGTCGGCGTCGGCGCCACCGTGGTCGACGGCGGTGCGGTGGCGACCTCGCTCCCGCCGTCGTCCGACCGGGTCACGGCGAGGGCGGCCGCGGCGAGCAGCACGGCGACGACGGCGGCGGCGGCCAGCCCCGGGGCCCGGTGCCGAGCCCGCCGGGCGGGGGTGCCGGCGTGCTCCAGCCGGGCCACGAGGGCGGCGTGGTCGGGGGCGGTCACCCGCTCGGCGGTGGCGGCGAGGCCGGTGCGGATGCGGGTGTCGAGGTCGGTGGGGCTCACGGGGCCTCCTCGGGGACGGCGGCGCCCAGGCGGGTGGCCAGGGCGGCACGGGCGTGGAACAGGGCGTTCTTCACCGCGCCGGTCGACAGGCCGGCGTGGGCGGCGATGGCGGCGACGTCGAGGTCGCAGAAGTAGTGGAGGACGACGACCTCGCGCTGGCGGGGCGGCAGGGCCAGGACGGCGGCGTGGACCTCGTCGGCCTCGCCGACCGGGGTCGGGTCGACCGCCTCGCGGACCCGAGGCAACCGGCCGAGGGCCCGGGTCTCGGCGCTCCGGCGGCGGAGGGCCGAGCGGCAGGCGTTGAGGGCGACGGTCGTCGTCCACCCGGCCAGCGAGTCGACCGCCTCGCCCCGGCGGGACCGCTCCCAGGCCCGCAGCAGCGCCTCCTGGGCGCACTCCTCGGCCAGCCCGGCGTCGCCGCAGAGGAGGTAGGTCACCCGCACCAGGCGCAGGTGCAGGTCGGCCACCTCGTCGGCGAAGGCCTCAGCGTCCACGGTTCCCGCTCACGGGGTGGAGACGCACCACGACCCCTCCCGGGTTCGATCGGCCGTCAGGCCCGCAGCGGGTCGACGTCGATCCGCAGCCGGCCGGGCGGGCGGGGCACGGCGGCGAGGGCGTCGCACAGGGTGGCGTGGTCGGCGGCCCGCACCCGCCAGGCGTCGGGCCCGGCCATCACCTCGACCCCGGCGGGGCGGCCGAGGGCGGCGACGTACTCCGCCGCCGCCGGGCCCGAGACGTCGGCCACGGCGCCGAAGGGCGAGAGCCGGAAGGCCCGGCGCACGGCCTCCTCGGCGGCGGCCACCCGGGCCGGGTCGGCGTGGAGGGCGGCCTCGACCACCACGTCGTCGGGCCGCCGGGTCTGGACCAGCAGCCGGCCGTGCTCGCGGCGGCCCCGGACCAGGCGGGCGGCCCGGGCCAGGAGGGCGAAGGCCTGCTCGCGGGCCCGCTCCCGGGGGGCGAGCAGCTCCTGGTCGAGGTCGAGGAAGGCCACGGCGTCGGCCCGGTCGACCCGGTGGAGGGCGGCCTCGGTGCCGACGACGACCCGGGTCGTGGGCGGGTCGCCGACCGTCGCCCCGGTGACCTCGTCGACCGGCTCGCCGACCAGGGCGGCCAGCTCGTCGCGCAACCGCGACACCCCGGGGCGCAGGACCCGGAACCGGGTCGAGCCGCACACGTGGCAGACGACCGGCCGCTCGGTGCCGCACCGGGTGCAGCGGAGGGTGGCCTCGTCGGGCTGGACGACGGCGCCCTCGCAGGCCGCGCAGGACACGACCTCGCGGCACGTGGCGCAGGCCGAGAGCCGCGAGCGGCCGGTCCGGTTGACGACGCACACCACCCGGTCGGCCCGGCGCAGCAGGGCGGCCAGCGGCTCGGTGAGGAGCCCGGCGGCCGGGTCCTCCTCCCGCCGGTCGACCACCTCGAGGGCGGGCCAGCCCCGGCGCTCGACCGACCGCTCCGGCGCCACCAGGGTGCCGGTGGCGAGGGCCTCCAGCGTGGGGTTGGACGACACCAGCAGCACCGGGGCCCCGACCCGCCGGGCCCGCTCGACGACCACGTCGCGGGCGTGCCAGGTGGGCGACGACTCCTCGGCGTAGGCCTCGTCGTGCTCGTCGAGCACCACCACGGCGCCGAGGTCGGGCACCGGCGCCCACGCCCCGGCCCGGGCCCCGACCACGGTGCACCCACCGGCCGCGGCCCGGGCCCACTCGGCCGCCGCCGCGGTGCCGGGCTGGTCGTGGGCCACCACCGCCACCGGTCGCCCGTCGCGCTTCAGCCGCTCCCCCAGCGCCCGGGCCTGGGCCACCGACGGGCACAGCACCAGCGTGTCGCCGTCGGCCCCGGCGAGCGCCTCGACCACCACCGGGTAGCGATCCGCCGCCGGCGGCACCCGCCGCACCACGACCCCGAGCTGGCG
>DASTYI010000187.1:0-11470 GCA_035765045.1 Iamia sp.
GAAGGTCACCTCGGTGGTGGCGACGAGCACGACGGTGCCGTCCACCAGCTGCGCCTCGATGGCCAGCTCGACGGGCCGGGTCACGCCGTGGACGGTCAGCTCGCCTTCGGCGGTGACGGCGATCGGCTCGCCGGTCGCGGCCCCTGACCCGAGCTCGACCGGCTCGGTGAGCGAGAAGGTGGCCGTCGGGTGGGTGTCGGTCTCCAGGGCCCGCTGCACCTGGTCGTCCCGCATCGAGGTCTCGGTGGTGATCGTGGTGAGGTCGACCTCGAAGGCGGCGGCGGTCAGGGTCGAGCCCTCGATGGCGACCTCGCCGGTGACGGCGTCGGTGCGCCCGACGGCGGTGGTCGAGCCGATCGCCGCCAGCTCCTCCTCGATGCGGAATCCGGCGAAGGTGCCGGTGGCGCTCTCGTAGGTGAAGTCGCCGGTCTCGGTGTCGACGGTCCAGGTGCCGGCCACGCCCTCGTCGCCGGCGGTGGTCGAGGACGACCCGGCCTCGTCCTGGACCGACTCGACCGCCGTGGCCAGGTCGGCCTCGGCCGGGGCGTCGTCGCGGAGGAACCACCAGGCGCCGGCGCCGAGGAGGGCCACGACCAGGACGAGGCCGACGGTGATCGTGCGGGGGATGCTCATGCCGGGACGGTACGAACGGTCCCTGAGAGGTCCCTGGGAGCGGCCCGGGAGGTCCCGGGGGACGGTGGGTCGAACCATGGCGGATGGCCTGCCCCCACCACGCTCCCCTGTCCCGCCGGGGCTTCCTGGCCGGCGGCGCCGCCGCCCTGGCCGGGGCCGCCCTGCTCCCCGGGACGCCCGCCTCGGCCCTCCTCGGCGGGTCCGGGCTCGGCGGGCTCACCGGCTCGGAGCCGTTCCGCCTGGCCGTCGCCTGGCCCGCCACCGCGGCCCAGCGGGCCGCCCTCACCGCCTTCGACCTGACCCACGGCGCCCGCCAGGGCGGGGTCGAGGTCCTGCTGTGGCCGGGCGACCGGGCCCGGCTCGCCCTCACCGGGATCCGCCACCGGGTGCTGGTCGACGATCTCGTCGCCCACGACCAGGCCGTGGCCCGGGCCGCCGGCGGGACGGTCACGACCGCCGCCGCCCAGCCCGGCCAGGTCGCCGACTACCGCACCCTGGCCGACTACCACGCCGACATGTCGGCCCTCGCCGCCGCCCGCCCCGACCTGTGCCGGCTGGTGACGCTGCCCGAGCTGACGCTCGAGGGCCGGACGGTCGTCGGCATCGAGATCGCCGCCCGGGTGGCCGAGCGGGACGGGCGCCCGACCTTCTACGTCGACGGCCTCCACCACGCCCGGGAGTGGCCCTCGGGCGAGCTGTCGATGATGTTCGCCACCGACCTGGTGCGGAGCGAGGGCCGCGACCGCCGCATCACCAACCTGCTGGCGCGCTGCCGGGTCCTCGTCGTCCCGGTGGTCAACGCCGACGGCTTCACCCACTCGCGCGGCTTCCCGATCGACGATCGCCCGCTCGAGGTGGCCACCGCCATCGTCGGCGCCGGGAGCTACTGGCGGAAGAACCGGCGCACGCTCACCGGCGACCTCGGCCTCGGCCCGCTCGGCGGGCTCACCGCCTACGGCGTCGACCCCAACCGCAACTACGGCATCCGCTGGGGCGGGCCCGGGGCCAGCGCCATCCCCGTCGAGCAGGACTACCGCGGCCCCGAGGTGTTCTCCGAGCCCGAGAGCCGCAACGTCAACCGGGTCGTCCTGGGCCGGGGCACGACGGGCTACCTGACCAACCACACCTACAGCGACCTGGTGCTGCGGCCGTGGGGCGACACCGAGGCCGACAGCCTCGACGAGCCCCTCCTCCGCCAGCTGGGCGACGCCTGCGCGGCGATCAACGGCTACACGTCGCAGAAGTCGATCGCCCTCTACCCCACCACCGGGACCTCCGAGGACCACGCCTACGCCGCCGTCGGCGCCCTCGCCTACACCTTCGAGCACGGCCTCGACGCCTTCCACCCGCCGTACGCCGACTTCGTGCCCGAGGCCTACGCCCGCAACCGCGAGCCCTTCCTGATCCTGGCCGAGGCGGCGGCCGACCCGGCCCACCACGCCGTGATCACCGGGCGGACGGTCACCGCCGCCGGGCGGGGCGCGCCGGCGGAGGTGGTGATCCGCAAGACGGTCACCGTGCCGACGGCGGCGGGCACGGTGGTCGACGAGGTGCGATTCGCCCTCCGGTCGCGGGCCGACGGGACCTTCACCGCCCACCTGGGCCCGTCGACCTCGCCGCTGTCGGCCACCGAGGAGGCCTGGGAGGTCGTCACCGCCCGCGCCAGCCGCCGGGTCAGCGTCGCCCGGGGCGAGCGGGCCCGCACCGGCGACCTCCGCGCCTGACGTACGAACGGTGCCTGGCACCGTTCGTACGTCCCACCACCGTGTAAGGCGAGTGCCTTGACCGATTGAGGCATCCGCCTTAGGGTGCGGCCCGTGGCCGACGCCCGGGAGCAGATGATCGACGCCGCCGAGCGGCTGGCCGCCGAGCGGGGCTTGGCCGCCATGTCGCTGCGCGAGGTCCAGGCCGCCGCCGGGCAGCGCAACAAGTCGGCCGCCCAGTACCACTTCGGCTCGAAGGAGGGGCTGGTCGAGGCGGTCGTCGCCACCCGCATGGGGGCGGTCGGCGCCCGCCGCCGGGAGCTGCTCGACGCCCTCGACGCCGACCCGGCCCGCCGCGACCTGGTCGAGGCCCTCGTCGTCCCGCTGGCCGAGCACGTGCTGGCCGGCCCCGGCCCCAGCCACTGGGCCCGCTTCCTCGTCCAGGCCGCCCACGACCCGACCTTCGCCCGCACCGTCCGCCTGGCCTTCGAGGGCAGCTCGTTCCGCGCCGTGCGCGACGCCCTGCGGGCCGGGCTCGACCACGTCCCCGAGCCGCTGCGCGACCGTCGGCTCGACCACGCCGTCGGGCTCGTCGTCACCTCGTTGGCCGCCCTGGAGGCCGGCGACCGCCCCGGCGGGCCCCGCGCCCTGCCGGCCCCGGCGCAGATCGCCGACCTCGTCGACATGGCCCTCGGCGTGCTCGACGCCCCCGTCTCGGCCGCCACCACCGCCGCCCTCGCCGCCCGGCCCACCCGCCGCCGCGCCTGACCCCAGGAGCCCCCGATGCTGACCCTCGACCTCGGTCCCCGCCTGGCCGCCCGCACCGCCCCCGGCTTCGACGACCGGCCCTACGAGCGCTTCACGCTCACCCCGCTCTCGCCCACCATCGGGGCCGAGGTCGACGGGGTCCACCTGGGTGACCCCGTCGACGACGAGCTCCACGCCGAGCTGCGCCGGGCCCTGCTCGAGTGGAAGGTCCTGTTCTTCCGCGACCAGGACATCACCCGGCCCCAGCAGCGGGCCTTCGCCGAGCTGTGGGGCGGGCTGGAGCGGCATCCCTTCTACAAGTACGTCCACCCCGGCAACGACGAGGCCGACGTCGTCACCCTGGCCAAGGACGCCATGAGCGGCGGGGCCGAGAACGAGTGGCACGCCGACGTGACCTGGCACGCCGAGCCGTCGTGGGGGGCGGTGCTGCGCGCCGTCGAGGTCCCCCCGGTCGGCGGCGACACGCTGTGGGCCGACGCCGCCGCCGCCCACGACGCCCTCCCCGAGGAGCTGCGGGCGCGGATCGCCGGGCTCACCGCCGTCCACGACTGGCAGCACACCTTCGGCCTGGCCATGACCGACGACGTCCGCGAGCAGCTGGCCGAGCAGTTCCCGGCCCAGGAGCACCCCGTCGTCCGGGTCCACCCCGAGACCGGGCGCCGCACCCTGTTCGTCAACGCCATCTTCACCCGCCGGATCGTCGGGCTCCCCGAGGCCGAGAGCGACGCCCTGCTCCTCCGGCTCCAGCAGGCGATCACCCGCCCCGAGCACCAGTGCCGGTTCCGGTGGACCCCGGGCGCCGTCGCCTTCTGGGACAACCGGGCCACCCAGCACTACGCGGCGAGCGACTACTGGCCCCAGCGCCGGGTGATGGACCGCATCTCGATCGCCGGCGACCGCCCGGTGGGGCCCGCTCAGTCGTAGGTGTTGATGGCCCGGACGTTGAGGGCCACGGCGAGGACCATCCCGACCACGAGCACGGCGGCGCCCTTGGCCAGCACGTCGGCCTCGAACCCCTCCAGGATCAGCGACCGGGCCGCCTCCATGATGTAGGTGACCGGGTTGAACCCGGCGGCGACCTCCATCGGCCGGGTCAGCTGGTCGCGGGGCACGAAGTTCGGCGTGAGGAACAGCAGCGGGAAGAAGATGAAGCTGGCCGAGTTGGTGGCCGCCGCGCTCCGGGTCTTCATGGCGACCAGCTGCATGAACCCGGCGAAGACCGTGGCCCAGACGCTCATGATGACGAGCAGCAGCAGGAAGCCACCGACGCCGCTCTCGATGCGGACCCCGAAGAGCATCCCGACCACGACGATCACCGTGGTGATGAGGACGTTCTTGAGCGTCTCGGACAGCAGCCGGCCCAGCACGATGGCGTGGCGGGGGATCGGCGTGGCCCGCAGCTTGTCGAAGTAGCCGCCCTCGATCTCCTCGACGAGGAACAGCGCCGCGGTGCCGAAGGAAGCGGCGGTGAGCAGGGCGGCGGGGAGCGAGAAGGCGGCGTAGCCCTGGCCCTCCAGGAACGGCGTGCCCTCCTTGGGGAAGATCTTGCCGGCCTGGCCGATGTTGACCACGAAGAAGAACAGCGGGATGAAGAGCATGGGCATCAGCGACTCGAGCGAGCGCACCCCCTCGACGACCGCCCGCTTCGTCAGCACCACGGTGGGGCTGTTCATGCCTGGACCTCCTGGACGTCGCCGGCCTGCTTCTCCCGGGTGCGCCCGGTGGCGTCGAGGAAGACGTCGTCGAGCGTGGGATCGTGGTCGAGCCCGGTGCGGGCCCGCAGCTCGGCCTTGAGCTCGGCCGGCGTGCCCTCGCGCACGATGCGACCGCCGTCGATGATGGCCAGCCGCCCGCACAGCTGGTCGGCCTCCTCCAGGTACTGGGTGGTGAGGAAGACGGTGGTGCCCCGCCCGTTGATGCTGCGGACCTCGTCCCAGATGGCCAGCCGGCTGGCCGGGTCGAGCCCGGTGGTGGGCTCGTCGAGGAAGAGCACCTCGGGCCGGTTGACCAGGGCCGAGGCCAGGTCGAGGCGGCGCTTCATCCCGCCCGAGTAGCCCTTGAGCGGCCGGTCGGCGGGCTCGACCAGCTCGACCAGCTCCAGCAGCTCCTGCGCCCGGGCCGCGGCCGCCTCCTTGCCGAGGCCGAACAGCCGGCCCTGGAGCACGAGCAGCTCGCGCCCGCTCTGGCGCTCGTCGAGCCCGGCCTCCTGGAGGGCGACGCCGATCTTGGTGCGCACGCCCGAGGGGTCCGAGGCCACGTCGATGCCGGCCACGGTGGCCCGGCCCGAGGTGATCGACAGCAGCGTGGTCAGCATCCGGACGGTGGTGGACTTGCCGGCGCCGTTGGGCCCGAGGAAGCCGAAGATCTCGCCGGGCTCGACCCGCAGGTCGACCCCGGCGACGGCGTCGAGCGGGCCGTCCTTGGTGGTGTAGCGCTTGGCCAGCGCCGTGGCTTCGATGGCAGCAACGGTCATGATCGCCGGAGCGTACGCCGGTGAACCGGTCAGGATGTGGCCAGTTCAGATCCCGGCCGGCGCCGGTCCCGCGGTGGCCTCGATCAGGTGGGCGGGGGCCCACCAGTAGTCGCTGACCCGGCGGTGGCGGACGGTGGCGAAGCCGGCGGCCCGCAGGTCCTCGCCCCACGCCGCGATCGGCTGCTCCCAGGTGTGGCGCTCGGCGTCGGGGGCGATCTGGCCGACCAGCACCGGGAGCAGGAAGCCGGCCGCCACCAGCGGGTCGTCGGCGTACTCGGCCAGGCCGTGCTCGTACCGGTCGACCAGGTGGCGGAGGTGGGCCTCGGAGCGATCGGTCAGGGCCGGGCAGTCGAACTCGACGACGAGCAGGGCGCCGACCCGGCCGGCCAGGTCGGCCAGCGCCGCGGCCCGGGCCGGGGGCGGGACGGCGTGGAGGGCGAAGGTCGACTGGGCCACGTCCCAGCGCCGGTCGGGCACGGCGGCGGCCAGGGCCTCGGCCCCGATCGGGTGGCCCACGACCTCGACGTCGCAGCCGTCGAGCCGGCGCCGGGCCCGGGCCAGCAGCTCGGCCGACGGCTCGACCAGGTCGAGGCGCCGGAGACCGGTGCGGAGGCTGGCCGCGGTCAGCCGGCCCTCGCCGCACCCGATGTCGAGCACGGTGGTGGGGCGACGCTCGGCGTGCACCCCGGCCAGGGCCCGCCCGGCCCGCTCGTAGAGGCCGACGTTGCCGCCGCCGTCGATGAAGCGCTCGAAGGCCTCGGGGTCGGTGTAGACGTCGTCGCCGCCCCGGGCCAGGTGGGCGGCCAGGGCCGGGGCCAGCAGGTCGGCGGGGTCGAGGGCGCGGGCCCGGGCGGCGTGCTCGGCGGCCTCGTCCCAGGCCCCCCGGGTGATGGCCTCGAGCGCCACCACCAGCGCCTCGCGTGCCGATGCCACCGGCACAGGTTGGCACGGACCGGCCGCCGCCACCGCCCGACGGTCGACGTCCTCGCCGCCCGGATCGTCCTCGGCGCCTAGGGGCCCCGCGCCTCCAGCTCCTCGGCCCGGCGCCGGTCCTTGGCCCGGCCGACGGCGCGGCGCATCGTGACCAGGTCGGACCGGGTGACGAAGCGGACCCGGAACCCGTCGGGGCCGGTGGCCACCAGGGCCCGGGCCACGAACGCCCGGACGTCGAGGGCGCCCCACGGCAGCGCCGGCGTGCAGCAGTCGCCGCTGGCCGTCGGCGTGGCGAAGCGGACCTTGGCCAGGGCGAAGGCGGCGGGGGCGGTGGCCACCGGGCGGTCGTCGTCGTCGACCAGGGCGGCGCCGACGGCGGTGAAGGCGGTGGCCAGCGCCTCCTGCTGGCGGGGGTCGCCGTCCCAGAGCAGGTCGAGGTCGCCGGTCAGCTCCCGGCTGCCGTGGAGGATCCCGGCCACCTGGCCCATCACCACCACCTCGGCCCCGGCGGCGTCGAGGGCCCGCAGCAGGGGGCGGGGGTCGAAGCCGATGGCGTCGTCGGTGCCGACGGTGCCGGTGACGTCGTCGCCGTCCTCGTGGCTCGTGCCCGTGCGGGCCCGCCCGGCGGTGAGGGCGGCGAGCCGGGCGACGGCGTCGTCGAGCCGCGACAGGGGGTCCATCCCCCGAGCCTCGCGGACGGGCGGGCGGCCAGACTGCCGAGATGTCCGACGCCGCACCCCTCACCCTCGACCGCGACGGCGAGGTCTTCGTCCTCCGCCTCGACGCCGGGGAGAACCGCTTCACCCCCGCCCTCCTCGACGCCGTCGAGGGCGCCCTCGACGAGGTGGAGGGGGCCGACGGGCCCCGGGCCCTCGTCGCCACCGGCACCGGGAAGTACTGGTCGAACGGGCTCGACCTCGACTGGATCGGCGCGCACCCCGACGAGATGGTCGCCTACGTCGGGCGGGTCCAGGCCCTGATGGCCCGGGTGCTCGAGCTGCCGTGCCCCACCGTCGCCGCCCTCAACGGCCACACCTTCGCCGCCGGGGCGATGCTCTCGCTCGCCTTCGACACCCGGGTGATGCGGGCCGACCGGGGCTGGTGGTGCCTACCCGAGGTCGACCTGGGGATGCCCTTCACCCCGGGCATGAACGCCCTGATCCCGGCCCGGCTGCCGGTGACCACCGCCCACGAGGCGATGGTCACCGGCCGGCGCTACACCGGGGTCGAGGCCCGGGCCGCCGGGATCGTGGCCGGCCTGGCCGACGAGGACCGGGTGGTGGCCGAGGCGGTGGCGATCGCCGCCCCGCTGGCGGCCAAGGCGGGGGCGGGGCTGGCCCGCATCCGCTCGACGCTCCACGCCGAGGTCATCACCCTCCTCCGCGACACCGGCGACGCCGCCGTCTGACCGCCTCAAGGTGCCTGGCACCTTGAGGCGGTCAGCGCCACCGCCAGGACCTCGGAGACGTCGTCCACCAGGTGGACGGTCATCGCCTCACGGACCTCGTCGGGGAGGTCGTCGAGGTCCGGGCCGTTGCGGGCCGGGAGGATCACCTCGGTGATCCCGGCCCGGTGGGCGGCCAGCACCTTCTGCTTGACGCCCCCGATGGGCAGCACCCGGCCCGACAGCGTGACCTCGCCGGTCATCGCCACCTCGTTGCGCACGGTGCGCCCGGTGAGCAGCGAGACCAGGGCCGTGGTCATGGTGATGCCGGCGCTGGGGCCGTCCTTGGGCACGGCACCGGCGGGGAAGTGGACGTGGAACCGCCGGGCCAGGGCCTCGGGGTCGACGGCGACGACGTCGGACGATGCGTGCGCACGCACCCATGACAGGGCGATCTGCGCCGACTCCTTCATCACGTCGCCGAGCTGCCCGGTGACCTGGAGGGAGGGCTCGCCGTCGCTGGCCGAGGCCTCGACGAAGAGCACGTCGCCGCCGGCGCCGGTGACGGCCAGGCCGGTGGCCACGCCGGGGACGCTCGTCCGCTCGGCCACCTCCTCGCTGTGGAACCGGGCCCGGCCCAGCAGCTCGACCAGGACGTCGCCCTCGTCGACGACCACGGGCGTGGCGGCCCCGCCGGCGACCCGGACGGCCACCTTGCGCAGGACCTTGCCCAGCTGGCGCTCCAGGCCGCGGACGCCCGCCTCCCGGGTGTAGCCGGCCACGATGGCCCGGTAGGCCGCCTCGGTCAGCTCGACCTCGTCGGCCCGGAGGCCGTTGGCCGACAGCTGCCGGCCCAGCAGGTGGTCACGGGCGATGGCGACCTTCTCGTCCTCGGTGTAGCCGTCGATCGAGATGATCTCGAGCCGGTCCAGCAGCGGGCCGGGCACGGTGTCGAGCACGTTGGCGGTGGCGATGAAGAGCACGTCGCTCAGGTCGAGGTCGACCTCGAGGTAGTGGTCGCGGAAGGTGTGGTTCTGCGCCGGGTCGAGCACCTCGAGCAGGGCCGCGCTCGGGTCGCCCCGGTCGTCGGAGCCGACCTTGTCGACCTCGTCGAGCAGCACGACCGGGTTCATGGTGCCGGCCTCGGTGATCGCCTTGACCAGCCGGCCGGGCTGGGCGCCGACGTAGGTGCGGCGGTGGCCCCGGATCTCGGCCTCGTCGCGCACGCCGCCCAGGGCGACCCGGACGAAGCTGCGGCCGAGGGCCCGGGCCACGCTCTCGCCCAGCGATGTCTTGCCCACGCCCGGGGGGCCGACGAGGGCGACGATCGCCCCGGGCTTGCGGCGCGCCGTCCCCTCCTCGTGGATGCCCCGCTCCTCGCGCAGCTTGCGGACGGCCAGCATCTCGACGATCCGCTCCTTGACCTCGTCGAGGCCGGTGTGGTCGGCGTCGAGGACGGCCCGGGCGGCGTCGACGTCGAGCGTGTCGGTGCTGCGCTCGGTCCACGGCAGGCCCAGGACGGTGTCGAGCCAGCCCTGGATCCAGCCCCGCTCCATGTTCTGCTCGGGCATCCGCTCGAAGCGGCCCAGCTCCTTGCGCAGGGCCCGGACCACGTCCTCGGCCACGCCGGCGGCCTCGAGGGCGTCGATCTTCTCGCGGTAGCGCTCGACGGCGTCCTCGTCGTCGGCGTCGTCGCCCAGCTCCTTGCGGATCGCCTCCATCTGGCGGCGCAGCAGCATCTCCCGCTGCTGGGAGTCGATGCCGTCGCGGACGTCGTCGCTGATCTTCTTGGTCAGCTCGACCTCGGCCAGCGCCTCCTTGGCCCAGTCGAGGACGAGGCGGACCCGGGCCTCGACGTCGACGGTCTCCAGCAGCTCGACCTTGCGCTCGTCGGCCAGGTCGGGCCACCAGCCGGCCAGGTCGGCCAGGGCGCCCGGGTCGTCGACGGGGACGCCGGCGAGGGCCTCGTCGAGCCCGCCCCGGCCGCGGCGCCCGGTGCGCCGCTCGAACAGGGCGAGGTAGGTGGCGCGCAGCTCGGCGCCGAGCCGGCGGGCCTCCTCACTGGGCGCGGCCTCGGCCACCGGGGCGGCCTCGACCCAGAGCCCGGGGGTGGGGCCGACGACGCCGGCGCTGACCCGGGCCCGCCCGGTGGCCCGGACGACCAGGGCGGTGGTGCCGCCGGGGAGCTCGCCGGTCGACTCGATGCGGGCCAGGGCGCCGACCTCGGCCAGCCGGCCGTCGGTGCGGGGGACGAGGAGGATCTCGCCCTCCTCGGCGGCGGCGAAGGCCTTCTGGGCCTCCTCGGACTCGAGGGCGATGGTCACGACCATCTGGGGGAGGATCACGCCCTCGGGCAGGGGCAGGACGGGCAGGGTGCGGGGTTCGACGGAGCTGGGCACAGCGGCCTCCGAGCGGTGCAGGGTGACTTGCAGAGTGCAAGCCACAACCTAGGGACGGGCCCGACGATTCCCACCCGTGCCCTCAGTCGCTCCCGGGCGGTGCCGATGGGGGGCGATGGCCGAACGCCGACGTCGTCGCGCCCTGCACCAGCAGGTCCCCTCGGCGACGCCGCTGCTCGCCGCCTGGGTGGTGGCCGCCTCGGCCCTGGCCATGGTGGCCAACCAGCGCTCGGTCCCCGTCGAGCAGCTCTTCCTCGACGCCGCCTTCCTCACCGGTGAGCCCTGGTACACCGGCGTGCTCAGCGACCTCGGCGTCCTCGGCTGGACGGCGGCCACCGTGGCCGCCCTCGGCGGGGGCTGGGTGGCGGCCCAGACCGGCCGGCCCACTGCGGCCCGCTTCCTCCGGGCCGCGGCGGCGGTGAGCGTCGTGCTCCTGGCCGACGACCTCCTCCAGCTCCACGCCGACCTGCTGCGGTTCACGGGGCTGCCCAAGAGCCTCCGCCAGCTGCTGATCGTGCTCCCGGCCGTCGTCTGGCTGGTCCGCTACGCCGGCGAGATCGCCCGCACCCGCTGGGTGGTGCTCGCCGGCGCCCTCGGCGGCTTCGCCGTGTCGCTGCTGACCGACGCCCTGGCCCACGAGCGCTCGATCACCGGGCTCTTCCTCGAGGACAGCGCCAAGCTCCTCGGGATCCTGGCCTGGGCCCAGTACATGATCCTCACCAGCCTCGACATCGCCCGCTCGACCATCCGCGACGCCCGGGCCCGGTCACCGCTCGACCAGGGCCTCGGTGACGACCCGGGCCGCCTCCTGGGCGCGGAAGCCGCCGCTCGGGTCACCGGCCGGGCCCTCGCCGAGGCGGACGACGACCGTCTCTGAGCCGGGGTCGACCAGGACGATCTGCCCGCCCAGGCCCTGGGCGGTGTACAGGTCCTCGGGGGCGCCGGGGGCGATCTGGCCGACGACCTCCTCGGGGGCGGCGGTGGGCGTGACGGCCTGGAGCGGGCTGAGCAGCCGGCCCTCGACGTTGAGCCACCACAGGTAGCCGTAGGCGGCGTTGTGCTCCTGCGAGGGGGCGCCGGTGGCCTCCTCGACCCACGCCGCGGGGACGATCTGCTCGCCGTCCCACTCGCCGTCGCGCAGGAAGAGGTAGCCGAAGCGGGCCAGGTCCTCGCAGGT
>DASTYI010000188.1:0-36283 GCA_035765045.1 Iamia sp.
TACGAACGGTGCCTGGCACCGTTCGTACGCTCACCCCGCCGTCGGCACCCAGCTGCCGTGGAAGCCGAAGGGGACGCGGACCGGGAGGGGGACGCGGGCCACCGGCTCCTCGCCGGGGGCGTCGGCGGCCCAGACCACCAGCTCGCCCCGGTCGGTGTCACGGTCGTGGGCCAGGGCGATCAGCCAGGCGTCGTCCTCGGCGGTGGCGCCGTCGCGGGGCGCGGCCACGGCCTCGCCGACCTGGCGGCTGGCGCCGGCGTCGTGGACGGCCGAGGTCCCCGTCTCCAGGTCGTGGCGGATGATCACCGAGCCGGCGCCGAGCGCCCCGGGGGTGGAGACGTCGAAGGTCGACGTCCACCCGTAGCGGGCCCGCCGGCCGACGTGGCTCTCGGCGACCCGCGGGAACTCCTGGCCCCGGTCGTCCCGCTGCTCGGCGGCGACGGTGCCCCGGTCGAGGTCGAGGGTCCAGCGCCAGAGCGTGGGCGGGGCGTCGGCCGGGCCGTTGCGGTCGACGGCGAAGGTGCGCTCGTGGCGGACGACGTCGAGCACCAGCGTGCCCTCACCTCCGTCGGCGCCCGGGACGTCGTAGGCGTTGAGCGGGTGGAAGACGTAGCAGGGGTCGACGTCGAACCAGCGGACGTCGGCGCCGGTGCCCTCGCGGGGCAGCACGCCGAGGCGCGCCGCCCGATCGTCCTTCCACGAGTAGGGCAGGCCCCGTCCGCTCGCCGCCATCTCCATGTCGAAGGTGACCGGCATGTCGTAGACGACGGCGAAGCGCTCGCTGAGCGACATGTCGTGGATCATCGGGCCGTCGCTGACGTCGATGGCCTCGACCTTGCGGACCCGGCCGTCGACCCCGACCACGAGGTACTGCACGTGGTCGAGCCCCCAGAAGTAGGCCATGGCGTGGAGCTCGCCGGTCTGCGGGTCGCGCTTGGGGTGGGCGGTGAAGCCGTTGGGCAGCGTGCCGTCGAGGTCGGTGTGGCAGACGGTCTCGAGCTCGTGGGTCAGCTCGACGGGGCGGGCGCCCGCCTCGACCAGGGCGAGGGTGCGGCCGGCGTGGCCGATGACGTGGGTGTTGACCGTGTCCATCCCGGCGTGGCGCTCGCCAGGGGCGGGCGGCTCGCCCAGCGCCTCGCTGACCCGGGTGGAGCGGACCCAGCGGTTGCGGTACCACTCGGCCCGGCCGTCGCGCAGCCGCAGGCCGTGGACCATGCCGTCGCCGACGAACCAGTGGTGGGTGGCCGGGTCGGGGACGTTCTGGCGCATCGGGTTGGGGCCGATCCGCAGGTAGCGCCCGTCGAGGTCGGCCGGGAGGGTGCCGACCACGGCGAGGTCGGTGGCCGTCACCTCCTGCTCGACCGGGGCGAAGGGGCCCTCCAGGTAGGGGTTGGTGGTCTGCACGGCCATCCCGGCCTCCCGAGGGTCCATAACACTGTTGTTGGCAGCAACATAACGGTGTTGTGGTTGGATGTCAACGATGACCGACACCCCCGACGTCCGCACCCGCCTGGTGGCCGCCGCCGCCCGGCTGCTGGCCGAGGGCGGGCCCGACAAGGTGAGCGTCCGGCGCGTCGCCACCGAGATCGGCACCTCGACGATGGCCGTCTACACCCACTTCGGCGGCAAGCCCGAGCTGCTCCGAGCGGTGAGCGTCGAGGGCTTCCGCCACCTGGCCGCCCGGCTGGCCGAGGTCGAGCCGACCGACGACCCCGTGGCCGACATCGCCGCCCTCGGCCGGGCCTACCGGCGCGCCGCCCTCGACGACCCCCACCTGTTCACCGCCATGTTCGGCCGCAACGTGGGCGAGCTCCTCGACCGCGACGACGAGCGGGGCGAGGCCCTCGCCACCTTCATCACCCTGGTCGACGCCGTGCAGCGGGCCATCGACGCCGGCCGCTTCGCCCCCACCGCCGCCGACCTCCTCGCCCTGGAGCTGTGGTGCGGCATCCACGGGCTCTGCTGCATCGAGCTCGGCGCCGGCCTCCACCCGCCCGACCAGGCCCCCGCCGCCCTGGCCTCGATGACCCGCCGGATGGCCGTCGGCGCCGGCGACGACCCGGCCCGGGCGGCGGCGTCGATCCCCGACCCGGCCCTGGCGCAGCCCTGACGCGACGAAGGAGGGCCCGGAGGCCCTCCTTCGTCGACGTGGTTCAGATGCTGGGGTCGATCAGACCTTGGCCAGCTTCGGAGCCGGGGACTCGCCGTTGACGACCTTCTTGAGCGAGGTCCCGGCCGAGACCTTCGGGTACTTCTTGGCCTTCGTCTTGACCGTCTCACCGGTCTGCGGGTTGCGGGCGGTGCCGGCCTTGCGCTGGCCCTGCTCGAACTTGAGGAAGCCGGTCAGGACGATCGAGTCGCCCTTCTTGACGGTGGCCTGCACCGTCTCCTCGAAGGCCTTGATCACGGCAGCCGCCGTCGTCTTGTCGGTGCCAGCCTGGGCGGCCACCTGAGCGATGAAATCGGCCTTGGTCACGTTGGCCACTGGCCAACCTCCTGGGATCGGTGTCGGAGTCGAACGATGTCCGTTCGACGCGCATCTGAGCCCATCCGCCCCACCCAGGTCAAGCACCGTCGAGCCGGAACGCCTTGTGCCACAAGGGTCCGCGCGCCGCGGGGGCCGCGGTCGCTAGCCTTCCGGCGCCATGAGCCAGGTCCCCCTCCCCGACGGCTCCTACGACGCCATCGTCGTCGACGCCGAGGAGGTCGGCGCCGACGAGGTCGGCCTCGAGCTCACCGTCCTCGCCGGCCCCGAGAAGGGCCGGGTCGTCGAGCTCAAGGGGCCCCGGGGCAGCCACGACCCGATCGACCTGCTCGGCCTCCCCGCCACCATCACCGTCACCGCCGGCACCCCGCGGGTCCGCATCGAGCCCTGAGGTCCGGCCGGTCAGACCAGGTCGTCCAGCAGGTCGGCGGGGGTCTCGACGCGGTTGCGGCGACCGAGGTAGCCGTGCCAGAGGATGCGGGCGGCGCTGGAGCGGTGGGGGCGCCAGCGCTCGCCGAGGGGTTCGAGGGCGACGGGGTCGGGCACCTCGGGCAGCTCGAGGGCCTCGGCCACGGCGACCTGGAGGGCCCGGTCACCGACCGGCCACAGGTCGGGCCGGCCCAGGCAGGCGAGGAGGTAGACGTCGGCCGTCCAGCGCCCGATGCCGGGCAGGGCGACGAGCTCGGCCCGCGCCGTCTCGTCGTCGTGGGTGGCGAGGGCGTCGAGGTCGAGCGCCCCGCCGGCCACGGCCTCCGCCAGGGCCCGCAGGTAGCGGTCCTTCTGGCGGGACACGCCGTCGGCCCGCAGCTCCTCGGGCGAGCAGGCCAGCACCGTCTCGGGCGTGACGGTCCGGACCCGCGCCCGCAGCCGGCGGTAGGCGGCCGCCGCCGACGCCAGCGAGACCTGCTGCTCGAGGATGAGGAGGACCAGGGCCCGGAACCCGGCCGGCCGGCTCCAGAACGGCGGGACGCCGTGCTCGGCCACGACCCGAGCCAGGGCGTCGTCGGCGGCGACCAGCTCGGCGACCACGGCGTCGAAGGCCCCGGCGTCGAGGATCGGGCCGGGCCCGCTCACCGGTCGCTCACGCCTCGGTCACCCGGCCGTCCTCGACCCGGAGGTGGCGGGTGGCGTCGGTGGTGACGGCGTCGAGGAAGCGACGGTCGTGCGACACGACCAGCAGCGTGCCCGACCAGGTGGCGAGGGCCTGCTCCAGCTGCTCGATGGCGGGCAGGTCGAGGTGGTTGGTCGGCTCGTCGAGCACCAGCCAGTTGGTGCCGATCGCCATCAGCAGGGCCAGCGAGGCCCGGGTCCGCTCCCCCGGTGACAGCGAGCCGGCGGGGCGGGCGACGTGGTCGGCGCCGAGGCCGAACTTGGCCAGCAGCGAGCGGGCGTCGGCCAGCGTCCAGCCCGTCTCGGCCAGCACGGCGTCGAGGAGGGTGCCGGCCCGCTGGAAGCGGGTGCGCAGCTGCTCCATCTCCCCCACCCGGACCGACGGCCCGACCCAGCTCTCGCCGGCCGCCAGCGGGACCCGCCCGAGCAGCGCCTCGACCAGGGTCGACTTGCCGGCGCCGTTGGGCCCGGCCACGACGACCCGGTCCCCGCTGCGGACCTCCAGGTCGACGGGCCCGAGCCGGAACGTCCCCCGCTCGACCACCGCGCCGGTCAGCCGGGCGGCGACGGCCCCGCTGCGCTCGGCGGTGGCCAGCTCCAGCCTCAGCTCCCACCCCTCGAACGGCTTGTCGACGACGTCCAGTCGCTCCAGCGCCTTCTCGGCCCGGGCCGCCTTGCCCGCCATCTTCTCCGAGGTCTGGGCGTTGTGGTGCTTGATGAACTTGTCGGTCTCGCCCGAGCGCTTGGCCTTGGCCACCCCCTGCGCCGACCACTCCCGGATCTGCTGGCTCTGGGCCTTGAGCGTGTCGCGGGTGGCGGCGTAGGTGGCGTAGGCCTCCTCGGCGTGGCGCCGGGCCGTGGCCCGCTCGTCCAGGTAGGCCAGCCAGCCGCCGGCGAAGGTGCGGGCCGTGCGGGTGTGGTCGTCGAGCTCGACCACGCCGGTGACCGTGCGCTCGAGGAAGGCCCGGTCGTGCGAGACGACCACGAGCGCCCCGGCGTGGGACCGGACCCGCTCCTCCAGCCGGGCCAGGCCGTCGAAGTCGAGGTCGTTGGTCGGCTCGTCGAGGAGGAGGACGTCGGCCCGGGCCAGCAGGGCGGCGGCCAGCTCGACCCGGGCGGCCTGGCCCCCCGAGAGGGTGGCGGTCGGCTGGTCGAGGACGGCGTCGGGCAGCCCGAGGTCGGCGGCGACGGTGCCGAGCCGGGCGTCGAGGTCGGCGGCCCCGACCGCCAGCCAGCGCTCCAGGGCGGTGGCGTAGCGGTCGTCGGCGCCGGGCGCCCCGGCGGCCAGGTCGGCGGTGGCGGCGTCGAGCTCGGCCTGGGCGGGGGCGACGCCGGTCCGCCGGGCGATCCGGTCCCGGCCGGTCTCGTCGCTGCGGGCCGGCTCCTGGGCGAGGAGCGTGACGATGCTCGCCGGCGGGGTCACGGTGACCGACCCGGTGTCGGGCACGACCGTGCCGGCCAGCACGCCCAGCAGGGTGGACTTGCCCACCCCGTTGGGGCCGACGAGGCCGAGCCGGTCGCCCGAGGAGGCGGTCAGGTCGACGTCGGCGAGGACGGTGGTGGCGCCGCGGTCGAGCCCGATGCTGCGGGCGGCGAGGGTGAGGGCAGGGGTCGGGGACGGCAACGGGACCTCCGGTCGAGGGACGGACGGGGGGCGGCGTTGCGTCACAGCACGGCCGGCACCCTACCGGCCCACCCCCGCCCCACCCCGGTGGTTTGTCCCCGTACCGGCGATCAGATGCGACGGGTTCCCGTCGGATCTGATCGCCGGTTCGGTGGAGGGGGCGGGGCCCCGGCGGGGATCAGCGGAGGGTGAGGGCGGTCCAGCCGTCGCTGCGGGTGGTGGCGACGACGGCGAGGGGGGCGAAGGCGGGGGCCAGGTCGGCGGGGGGCGGGTCCAGGAGGCCGCTGACGACGAGGGCGCCGCCGGGGGCGACCCGGGCCACGAGCATCGGGGCCAGGTCCCGGAGCACGGCCGCCCCGATGTTGGCCACCACGACGTCGAAGCCCTCCTCGGGGGCGGCCTCGGCGGGGAGGGCGGCGACCTGGTGGGCGACGGCGTTGCGGGCGGCGTTGGCGTCGGTGGCGGTGAGGGCGGCGGGGTCGGTGTCGGTGCCGACGGCCCGAGCGGCGCCGAGGCGGACGGCGGCGATGGCGAGCACGCCGCTCCCGCAGCCGACGTCGAGCACGGTCGAGCCCGGTTCGACCAGGCCGTCGAGGGCCTCCAGGCAGAGGCGGGTGGTGGGGTGGGCCCCGTGGCCGAAGGTCGGCCCCGGGTCGATCTCGACCACCACCTCGCCGGGGGCCACCGGGCCGAGCGGCACCCACGGCGGGTGCACGACGACCCGCCCGGCCCGCACGATCCGGGCGTGCTCCCGCCAACCGTCGAGCCCGTCGTCGACCGTGGCCACGCCCACCCGCCACCGGTCCCCGACGGCGGCCTGGAGCGCCTCGACCCCGCCCGCGGGCAGGTCGGTCCGCAGCACGATCGTGCCGTCGTCCCGCTCCTCCTCCCCGACCGCCGTGACCCCGGCGCCCCAGAGCAGCCCCGACACCAGGTCGACGTCGGTCCGCACCACCCGCACCTCGGCCGCCCGGACCAGCCGCCCCTCGACGCCCAGGGCCACCAGCTGCGGTCGGGCGTCCCACCCCGGTGGCGCCGGGAGCGACGCCCACACCGCGCCGCCGGCGATCCACCGGTCCCGCACCGCGGCCACCCGGTGGTCGTCGAGCCCCCGCTGGAACCCGCAGCACGGGCAGATCTCGTCGGCGGGCAGGGCGGCCCAGCCGCACGCCGGGCAGGGGGGCAGGGGCAGGGCGGCCATGGACGCCAGTCAAGCCGGCAGGTATTGTCCGATGGATGTCGGACGTCAGTGATCCGTCGGACAGTGGGCGCCCGGGGCTCCCCGACTACGACCTCGCCCCCGAGGTCCGGGCGGACACGCCGACGCAGCTCAAGGCCCTGGCCCACCCGGTCCGCGACGCCATCCTCCACCTGGTGCTGGAGCGGGCGGCCACCACCAGCGAGCTGGCCGAGGCCACCGGCAAGAGCCACGGCACCGTCGCCCACCACCTCAAGGTGCTGGAGGAGGCCGGGCTGGCCCGCGTGGTCCGCACCCGCCGGGTCCGGGGCATCACCGAGAGCTTCTGGGGCCGCACCGGGCGCACGATCTTCATCGCCAAGGCTCCCGGGGACGAGGACGACGACACCTTCTTCGTCCGCCGGGCGCTCGACGTCTTCGTCCCCGGCGAGCACGGCTACACCACGCTCCGCTACGCCCGCATCAGCGCCGACCAGGTCGACGCCTTCGAGCGGAGGCTCGACGCCCTGGTCCAGGAGTTCCTCCAGCTGCCCCGCACCGGCGACACCACCTACGGCCTGCTCGTCGCCCTCCAGCCCACGGCCGAGCCCGTCCTCCGGGACCGGGGCGGCGCCCGGGACGATGGCTGAACGGGTCCGCCTCGGGGCCGGCTACCGGAGGGTCTTCGCCTCCAGCGTCGTGTCCAACCTGGGCGACGGCGTGGCCCAGGTCGGCTACCCGTGGCTGGCGTCGGCCGTCACCCGCAACCCGGTGCTCGTCGCCGGCGTGGTGGTGGCCCAGCGGCTGCCGTGGCTCCTGTTCACCCTGCCGGCCGGGGTGATCACCGACCGGGTCGACCGGCGCCGGGCGATGATCGCCATGGACGTGCTGCGCTCGGGCCTCACCGTGTCGGTGGCCACCGCCGTCCTCGTCCTCGGCACCGACCTCCCGACCCCCGACCGGGTCGACACCATCGAGGGCACCCGGGTCGGCCTCTACGCCGTCGTGGCGACCGCCAGCCTGCTGCTCGGGTGCGCCGAGGTGCTGCGCGACAACTCGGCCCAGACGATCCTCCCCGCCCTGGTGCCGCCGGAGCACCTGGAGCGGGCCAACGGCCGGATGTGGTCGGCCGAGATGGTGGCCAACGAGTTCGTCGGGCCGCCGCTCGGCAGCGCCCTGCTGGCCGGTGCCTTCGCCCTGCCGTTCCTGCTCGACGCCGGCACCTTCGCCCTCGCCGCCGGTCTGATGGCCCTCGTCGCCGGCGAGTTCCGGAGCACGAGGGCGACCGGCGCCGACGCCGCGCCGTCGTGGACCACCGACCTCAAGGAGGGCGTCCGCTGGCTCTGGCACCACGACCTGCTGCGCACCCTGGCCGTCGTCCTCGGGGCCCTCAACGCCATCGGCGCCATGCAGATCGGCACCCTCGTCCTGTTCGCCCAGGAGGTCCTCGACACCTCGCCGGTGCAGTTCGCGGTGCTGACGATGGGGGGTGCCGTCGGCGCCGTGCTCGGGGGGTTCGTGGCCGCCCCGCTGAAGCGGGCGCTGGGCAGCGGGCCGACGCTGTGGCTGACGCTGGTGGTCACCGTGGTGATCCCCGTGGTCGTCGGGTCGACGTCGACCTGGTGGGTGGTGCCGTCGGCCTTCCTCTTCATGGGCCTGACGTCGGTCAGCTGGAACGTCATCACCGTGTCGCTGCGCCAGACGATCATCCCCGACCACCTGCTGGGCCGGGTCAACAGCGTCTACCGCTTCTTCGGCTGGGGGATGATGCCGATCGGCACCGCCCTCGGCGGCCTGGTCGTCGTCCTGGCCGAGGGGCCGTGGGACCGGGAGGCGGCGCTGCGGGCCCCGTGGTTCGCCAGCGCCGCCCTGGCCGTCGTCACCTGCGCCTACGCCATCCCCCGCCTCACCACCGAGCGGATGGACGCGGCCCGGGCGGCGGCGGTCGCCGAGGGGACCTAGTCCGCTCAGCGGTTCCGGCGCGGTCAGGTCGCGCCTACGCGACCTCACCGCGCCAGAACGACCTCGCCCGACTTCTGGCGCGGCCATGTCGCGCCCACGCGACCTCACCCCGACAAGAACCGGTTCTTGTACTGGCTCGTCGCGACCGAGGCGACCCCTCGGCACGATCGCAGGACCCGCCGGCCTAGACGGCGACGGTGGTGTCCTCGGTCCAGGCCGCGCCGATCTGGCGGCCGGCCTCCTCCAGCACCGCCATCACCTCGAGGGTGGCCGACAGCGGCATCACCGCGCTCTCGGTCCGGCCGGCCCGCACCGCCTCGGTCACCTCGACCAGCTGGTGGCTGTAGCCGATGCCGGTCGGGGGCAGGTCGACCTTCTCGGGCTCGGCGCCGAGCCTCCGCACGATGAGGCCGTGGGGGTGGTGGAAGCGGGGCCGGAGCTCGATCGACCCCTCGGTGCCGTCGATCCGGGCCCGCCCGACCGACGGGCTGAGGATCGAGCAGGTGAGCGTGGCCGTGGCCCCGCCGGGGTGGACGAGCAGCAGGGCGGCCTCGGCGTCGACCCCGGTCGCGGTCAGGGTGCCCCGGGCGACGACCTCGGTGGGCGGCCCGAGGACCATGTGGGCCAGGGCGGTGACGTAGACGCCGAGGTCGAGCAGCGAGCCGCCGCCGAGGGCCGGGTCGTAGAAGCGGTTGGCCGGATCGACAGGCGCGGCGATGCCGAGGTCGGCGCTGACCGACCGCACCTCACCGATCACCCCGGCGGCGAGCAGCTCCCGGAGCCGCACCACCGCCGGGAAGAACCGGGTCCACATCGCCTCCATGGCGAAGACACCGGTGGTGCGGGCGGCGTCGACCACCTCCTGGGCCCCGGCGAGGGTGGCGGTGAAGGCCTTCTCGACCAGCACGTGCTTGCCGGCGGCGATGGCGGCCAGGGCGATGGCGTGGTGCTGCGGGTGGGGCGTGGCGATGTAGACGACGTCGACCTCGGGGTCGTCGAGCAGCGCCCGGTACGACCCGTGGGCGCGCACCTCCTGGCCCACTCGGCTGGCGCCTCGCCGGGCTGCGCCGTGCCGGGCGGCGAAGGCCTCGGCCCGCGCCGGCGAGCGGGACCCGACCGCCACCAGCCGGGCCCCCGGCACCAGCGGCAGGTCGAGGGCGAGGGCCCCGGCGATGCGCCCGGGCCCGGCGATCCCCCAGCGCACCTCGTCGTCGGCCACGCCCCGAGCCTCGCGCACGTCGGCGGGCCGGGCTCCGCTGGGCACACTGGACCGATGCCCACCGACGAGACGACCCCCGACGCCTCCCGCTCCGGGACCTTCCTGATCGGCGGCGACCTGCCCGTCCGCCGCCTCGGCTTCGGCGCCATGCGCATCACCGGCGACGGCATCTGGGGCCCACCCGCCGACCGGGCCGAGGCCGTCGCCGTCGTCCGCCGGGCCGTCGAGCTCGGCACCACCCTGATCGACACCGCCGACTCCTACGGCCCCGAGGTCAGCGAGGAGATCATCGGCGAGGCCCTGGCCCCGTACCCCGACGACGTGATCGTCGCCACCAAGGCCGGCCTGACCCGCTCGGGCCCCAACGAGTGGCACCCCAAGGGCGACCCGGCCCACATCCGCCAGGCCTGCGAGGGCAGCCTCCGGCGGCTGAAGCTCGACGCCATCCCGCTGTACCAGCTCCACCGGATCGACCCCGAGGTCCCGGTCGAGGACAGCCTCGGGACGATGGTCGAGCTCCAGGCCGAGGGCAAGATCCGCCACATCGGCGTGTCCGAGGTGACCGTCGACGAGCTCCACCAGTGCCAGGCGATCACCCCGATCGTCACCGTCCAGAACCGCTACAACCTGGTCGACCGGGAGTGGGAGGACGTGCTCGACGTGTGCACCGCGGAGGGCATCGGCTTCATCCCCTGGTTCCCGCTGGCCATGGGCGGCCTGGCCGAGGGCCACGACGCCCTGTCCGACGCGGCCGCGGCCCACGGCGCCGCCCCGAGCCAGATCGCCCTGGCCTGGCTGCTGGCCCGCTCCCCCGTCGTGCTGCCCATCCCCGGCACCGGCAGCGTCGCCCACCTGGAGGAGAACGTCGCCGCCGCCGGGATCGCGCTCACCGACGACCAGCGCGCCGCCCTCGACGCCGCCGCCCCCTGACCGAACTCGGCGGGATCGGTGACACCCCGGTGTCACGGATCCCACCGAGTTCGTAGCCTGCGGCGATGGCGTACGACGCGGCCTTCGCCGCCTCCCTGGTCGACGTGACCTGGGACGAGGAGATCGTCCCGGCCCTGGCCGAGTACATCCGCATCCCCAACATCAGCCCCGAGTACGACCCGGGCTGGGCCGCCGCCGGGCACATGGACCGCGCCGTCGAGCTGGTGCGGGCCTGGCTGGCGGCCCGGGCGATCGACGGGCTGACCGTCGAGGTCGTCCGGCTGGAGGGCCGCACCCCGGTGATCCTGGCCGAGATCCCGGGGACGTCCGGGCGTGACGACGACACCGTCCTCCTCTACGGCCACCTCGACAAGCAGCCACCGATGGACGGCTGGCGCGAGGGCCTGGCCCCCTTCGAGCCGGTGATCGAGGGCGACCTCCTCTACGGGCGGGGCGGCGCCGACGACGGCTACGCCGCCTTCGCCTCGCTCACCGCCGTCGAGGCCGTGCGCGCCGCCGGCGGCAGCCACGCCCGCTGCGTCGTGCTGATCGAGGCCAGCGAGGAGTCCGGCAGCCCCGACCTCCCCGCCTACGTCGAGCACCTCGCCGACCGGATCGGCACGCCCAGCCTCGTCGTCTGCCTCGACTCGTGGTCGCCCGACGACCGGCGCCTGTGGCTCACCACCTCGCTGCGGGGGCTGATCCAGGCCCGCCTGCGGGTCGACGTGCTCCGCGACGGGATCCACTCGGGCCACGCCGGCGGCGTGGTGCCGTCGTCGTTCCGGGTGCTGCGCCACCTGCTCGACCGGATCGAGGACAGCGCCACCGGCCGGATCCTCCTCCCCGAGGCCCAGGCCGAGATCCCGGCCGAGCGCCGGGCCCAGGCCGAGGCCGCCGTCGCCGCCGGCGTCGACCCCCGGACCGAACCCCCGTGGGTGGCCGACCCGCCGGCCGACGACCCGGTCGACCTGCTGCTGGCCAGCACGTGGGCGCCGGCGCTGTCGGTCACCGGGCTCGGCGGGGCACCCCCGCCCGAGGAGGCCGGCAACGTCCAGCGGGCACACACCGAGGCCGCCCTGTCGCTCCGCCTGCCGCCCGGGGTCGACGCCGCCCCGGTGGCCGCCGCCCTGGAGCGGGTGCTGACCACCGACGTGCCCGCCGGCGCCCTCGTCACCGTCACGGTGCCGTCGGCCGAGACCGGCTGGGCCGCCCCGCCGACGGCCGACTGGCTGGCCGCCGCCCTCGACGCGGCGTCGGCGGCGACCTTCGGCCAGCCCCCTGGCGGCGTGGGCGTGGGCGGCTCGATCCCGTTCATGGCCATGCTCGGCGAGCGGTTCCCCGAGGCCCAGTTCGTCATCACCGGCGTCCTCGTGCCCGGCTCCAACGCCCACGGGCCCAACGAGTCGCTCCACATCCCCACCGGCAAGCGCGTCACCGCCGCCGTCGCCACCGTCCTGGCCGCCCACGCATCGCGGTAGGACGCCCCTAGGGTCGAAACATGGCTGCTGGAGGAGAGCACGGGACCAAGGCCGTCATCGCCGCCATGCTGGCGAACGCCGCCATCGCCGTCGCCAAGCTCGTCGCCTTCCTGGTCACGGGGGCGTCGTCGCTGCTGGCCGAGAGCATCCACTCGGTGGCCGACACCGGCAACCAGGGGCTCCTCCTCCTCGGCGGCCGGCGGGCCAAGCGGACGGCCGACGAGCTCCACCCGTTCGGCTACGGCCGGGAGCGCTACTTCTGGAGCTTCGTCGTCGCCCTGGTGCTGTTCGTGCTCGGCGCCGTCTTCGCCATCTACGAGGGCATCCACAAGATCGAGCACCCCGAGCCGCTGGAGAACCCGATCTGGGCCTACGGCGTCCTCGGCTTCGCCCTCGTCGTCGAGGGGTTGAGCTTCCGCACGGCCGTGTCCGAGGCCAACGAGGTGCGACGCCGGGCCACGTGGCGGCAGTTCATCCGCAACGCCAAGTCGCCCGAGCTGCCGGTGGTGCTGCTCGAGGACTCGGGCGCCCTGGCCGGCCTGGTGATCGCCCTGGCCGCCATCACCACCTCGGAGGTCACCGGCGACCCGATCTGGGACGGCATCGGCACGCTCGCCATCGGCATCCTCCTCGCCGTCATCGCCGTCGTCCTCGTCGTCGAGATGAAGTCGCTGCTGATCGGCGAGTCGGCCAGCCGGAAGGACGTCGAGACGATCCGGGCCGCGGTCGAGATCGACCCCGCCGTCCAGCGGCTGATCCACATGCGCACCCAGCACCAGGGCCCCGAGGAGCTGCTGGTCGGCATGAAGGTCGAGCTCGACCACACCCTGACCTTCCCCGAGGTGAGCGAGGTCGTGAACCGGATCGAGCGCAACGTGCGCCGGGCGGTGCCGATGGCCCGGCTGATGTACATCGAGCCCGACGTCACCGACGCCCGCCGGGCCGCCCCCACGATCGGCGAGCACGTGCCCGCCCACGAGGTCCCCGAGGAGATCCGGGCCAAGCGCAAGCTCGAGGAGGACCGGGGCGCCCTCGGCGCCGGCATCCCCGTGGAGGACGACCTCTAGCCGGTCTTGACCGGCCCCGGAATACCCGACAAGGTAGATCGGGTTTCAGGACGAGACCGCAGAGAGCCAGTCCACAATGGAGGACACACCGATGGCCGTTCGCCTGGGCGACGACGCCCCGAACTTCACCGCCGAGACCACCGAGGGTCAGATCGACTTCTACGACTGGAAGGGCGACAGCTGGGCCGTCCTGTTCAGCCACCCCAAGGACTTCACGCCGGTGTGCACCACCGAGCTGGGTGCCGTCGCCGGCCTCAAGCCCGAGTTCGACAAGCGGGGCGTCAAGGTCATCGGCCTGTCGGTCGACCCGGTCGGCAAGCACGGCGACTGGTCGAACGACATCAAGGACGTCACCGGCAACGAGGTCAACTTCCCGCTGATCGCCGACGAGGACCACTCGATCGCCGAGGCCTACGACATGCTGCCGAACACCGCCGGCACCGAGCTGGCCGACGTCGTCACCGTGCGCTCGGTCTTCATCATCGGCCCCGACAACAAGGTCAAGCTCAACCTGACCTACCCGGCGTCGACCGGCCGCAACTTCGACGAGGTGCTCCGGGTCATCGACTCGCTCCAGCTCACCGCCAAGCACAAGGTCGCCACCCCGGCCGACTGGAAGCAGGGCGAGGACGTGATCATCACCGCCGCCGTGAGCAACGAGGAGGCCGAGCAGACGTTCCCCGGCTACGAGACGGTCAAGCCCTACCTCCGCACGACCAAGCAGCCCTCGTAACCCACCCCACCCTCCGTACTGGCGATCGGATCCGACGCTCTCCCGTCGGATCTGATCGCCAGATGCGCGTCTAGGCGGTGACGGGGGTGACGAGGCCGGCGGCCTGGCGGAAGGCGGTCTCCCAGCCCCCGGCGACCAGGCCGATGCGGGCCAGGGCGATCGCCGCCGCCGAGCGCTCGGCCACCGCCTCGGGGCGCCCGCCGGCCTCGGCCGCCACCGCCGCGGCCAGGCTGACGACGGCCTGGCCGACCCGGTCGTCGGTGGCCTCGACGGTGGCGCGGGCGATGGCGATCCGGCCCAGGCCCTCGTCGACCCGGTCGGCGCGGACCAGGGCCAGCCCGGCGGCCACGTCGGCCAGCGCCCGGTCGAGGTAGGTCGCCTCGTCGCAGGCGGGGACGGCCCCGGCGTGGGCCAGGGCGGCGTCGAGCTCGCCCCGCCCGGCGGCGACCACGGCGGCGGCGGCCTCCCCGAAGGCCCGCCCACCCGGGTCCGGCACCTCGGGGCGACCGCCCTCCTGGAGGGTGGCCAGGGCCAGGGTGGCCAGCGACTCGACGGCACCGAGGGTGCCGGCCGCCTCGTCGCCCCGGACCGAGGCCAGCACGAGGGCGGCCCGCTGGGGCTCGCCGACCTGGACGGCGAGGGCGAGGGTGGCCATGTCGCCGGGGGCGACCCGGCCGGTGCGCCGGCCGACGTCGGCCGACTCGGCCACCGCCGCGAAGCCGTCGGCGACCCGCCCGCTCATGGCCAGGGCCCGGCCGTGGGTGGCCAGGCTGACGGCCAGGCCCCACGGATCGCCCAGGTCGCGGAAGGACTGCGTGGCGGCGCCGGTGTGGGCCAGCGCCCCGGTCACGTCGCCGTCCCACAGCCGCAGCGAGCCGACCAGGCCCCGCATCATCGCCGTGGCCCAGCGGTCCTCGTGGCCGGCGGTGACGTCGAGGATCTCCTCGGCCAGCTCCTGGGCCTCGTCGCGCCGGCCCTGGGCGAAGCGGACGAAGGCGAGCAGGCCCCGGGCCCAGGCCCGGCCGACCGCCTCGTCGACGTCGTCGAACAGCTCCAGGGCCAGGCCGACCTCGGCCTCGGTGGCAGCCACGTCGCCGCTCATCATCCCGACCCAGGCCAGGTTCTGGGCGACCCAGCCGAGCCCACCCCGGTCGCCGGCCCGCTCGAAGGCCTCACGGGCGCCGGCGAGGGCCTCGCGGGCGGCCTCGAGGTCGGAGCCGAACAGGTGGGTCAGGCCGAGCAGGCGGAGGGCCTCGCCCCGACCCCGGTCGTCGCCCTCGGCGGCGAAGCGGTCGGCGGCGTGGCGGAGCCGGGTGGCGGCGGCGTCGGTGTCGCCCGAACGCTGCTCGATCTCGCCCAGGCGGAGCACGGCGGCGGCCTCGACGCTGCGGTCGCCGCTGGCCGCTGCCCCCTCCAGGGCGGCCTCGGCGTCGGCCCGGGCGCCGGCCAGGTCCCAGCGGTCCGAGCGGACCCGGGCCCGGGCGGCGAGCAGCCGCACCCGGCGGGCGACCGGCTCCGGCCCGGCCAGCTCGACGGCCCGGTCGTAGGCCCGCTCGGCCGAGGCCAGCACGTCGCGGCGCTGGGCCCGGCGGGCGGAGGCGGTCAGCCAGCACACCGCCCGGTCGCGGGCCCGGGCCGGGACCGACGCCAGGTCGCCCATCTCGACCTCGACCTCGGCGGCCGCCGCCCAGTGGTGGGCCAGGCGGTTGACGGTGGCGTCGTCGACCTCGGGCGAGGCGGCGACGCGCTCCTCGGCCCGGGGGGCGTCGAGGTCGATGTCGACGTCCTCCTGGAGGCGGTCCTCGATCCAGGCGGCGATGCCGGCGTGGCGCTTGGCCCGCTCGGCCTTGGGCAAGGTGGCGTAGGCGACCTCGCGGGCGATCTCGGAGCGGAAGCCCCAGTATCCGGTGTCGACCTCGAGCAGCTCGCTGGCCACCAGGGTGGCGAGGATCGAGTCGATGTCGGCCTCGCGGTGGAGGTGCTCGCCCATCTCCCGCAGGGCGCCGACCGGGCCCCGGCGGCCGATGACGGCGGCGTCGGTGAGCACCGCCCGCTCGGTGGGCGAGAGGGCGTCGAGCCGGGCCGCCACGATGCCCCGCAGGGTGTCGGGCAACCCCGGGCGCAGGGCGTGGTCGTCGTCGCAGTCGACCAGCGCCACCAGCTCCTCCAGGAAGAACGGGTTGCCCCCGCTGCGGGCCAGCAGGTCGGCGCGGAGGGCGTCGGGGACGTCGTCGCCGTGGAGCGAGGCGAGCAGCTCCTCGGCGGCCCGCCGGTCGAGCGGGTCGAGGTTGAGGACGAAGGTGTCGTGGCGCCCGGGCGGCGGCGTCCAGCGGTCACGCACGGCCTGGCGGGCGGTGGCCAGGACGACCAGCGGGCACCGGGCCAGGCGGACGAGGAGCGTCTCGATCAGGGCCAGCAGGTCGTCGTCGGCCCAGTGGATGTCCGACAGCAGCAACACGACCGGGCGCCGCCGGAGGTGGCCCTCGAGGAAGCAGACGAAGCCGTCGACCGCCGCCTCGCGGGCCCGCACCGGGTCGCGCCCGTCGCCGGGCTGGTCGCGGCCCATCAGCGTGATCAACCCGGCGGTGACCCGGTCGACGTCGGTGTCGGGGCTCTCGTCGCCGAGGGCGGCGGCGACCCGGGCCCACACCGCGGCCTCCACCCGGTCGGGGTCGGTGGCCGAGTCGACCTCGCAGTGGGCGTAGAGGGCCTCGGCCAGCGGCCACCACACGTTGGCCTCGCCGTAGGGCACGCAGCGCCCGTCGAGCAGGAGGAGGTCGCGCCCGGCGGCCATGCGCTCGGCCGCCTCGCGCACCAGGCGGGTCTTCCCCACCCCGGTGTCGCCGACGACCACGCCGACCAGCGCCCGCTGGTGCCCGAGCGAGGCGCCGACCGAGGCGTCGATCAGCCCCAGCTCGCGGGTGCGGCCGACCAGCGGCGACTCGTCGCGGGTGGGGCGCTGGCCCGGCGGGAGCAGGGCGCTGGTGGCCGACCAGGCCTCGACCGGGGCCTCGCGCCCGCGGGCGGTGAGGAGGCCCCGGTGCTCGAAGGCGATCGAGTGGGCGGTGGCCGAGTGCGTCGTCGGCCCGACCAGGACCTCGCCGGGGCGGGCCGCGGTCTGGAGCCGGCTGGCGGTGTTGACCACGTCGCCCATCGCCGTCGTGGCCCCGCCGGCCCGGAGGGCGCCGACCAGCACCTCGCCGGTGTTGACGCCGATCCGCATCTGGACCCGGGGCGTGCGCTCGCCCCCGGGGGCCGGGCGGCCCGAGATGGCGGCGAGGGTCTCCTGCATCCGCAGGGCGGCGCGGACGGCGCGCTCGGCGTCGTCCTCGTGGGCCACGGGGGCGCCGAAGAGAGCGAGGATGCCGTCGCCCACGATCTTGTCGACCCGCCCCCCGAAGGCGGTGATGTCGGCGACCAGCCGCTCGAACCAGGAGTCGACCAGCCGCTTGACCCGCTCGGGGTCCATCGTCTCCGACAGCGTGGTGAACCCGACGATGTCGGCGAACAGGACGGTGACGATCCGGCGCTCGTCGGCGGGACCGGCGGTCGGGTGGCCGCAGGAGGGGCAGAAGCGCGCGCCGGCCGGGACCGACCCTCCGCACTGGCTGCACTCCACGCCTGGGAAGTTACCGGGCCGCGACCCCGGCACCGTGCCCGGAACCGTCCACTTGTTGCGCTGCGGAACAACGCGTCGAGGGGGTACCCCGCAGGGGTAGGGTCGGCGGCGCGGCGACCCCCCATCACCGCCCCGCCCGCGACGAACGAGGTGCCCATGACCGACGCTGTGACCGCCGCGCCCACGATCGTGGCCCGGGCCGAGAAGGCCACGAAGTACTACGGCTTCGGCGACACCGCGGTGTGCGCCCTGGCCGAGGTCGACGTGGCCATCGAGGGCGGTCGCTTCACCGCCATCATGGGCCCGTCGGGGTCGGGCAAGTCGACCCTGATGCACTGCCTGGCCGGGCTCGACACCCTCACCTCGGGACGGGTCCTGATCGGCGACACCGACCTCTCGACCCTGTCGGACAAGCAGCTCACCCTGCTCCGCCGCGAGCGGGTGGGCTTCATCTTCCAGGCCTTCAACCTGATCCCGACGCTGACCGCCCAGGAGAACATCACCCTCCCGGCCCTCCTCGGCGGCAAGGACACCGACACGGCGTGGCTCGACCAGGTCGTCGGCACCGTCGGCCTCGGCGACCGGCTCACCCACCGGCCCAGCGAGCTGTCGGGCGGCCAGCAGCAGCGCGTCGCCGTGGCCCGGGCCCTGGCCCAACGGCCCGAGATCGTCTTCGCCGACGAGCCGACCGGCAACCTCGACTCGCGGGCCAGCAGCGAGATCCTCGGCTTCATGCAGGCCGCCGTGCGGGACACCGGCCAGACGATCGTGATGGTCACCCACGAGCCGACGGCGGCGGCCTACGCCGACCGTGTGCTCTTCCTCGCCGACGGCCGCATCGTCGACCAGATCGACGGGCCCACCGCCGAGACCGTGCTCGACAAGCTCAAGTCGCTCGGCGACTGAGGGCCGGCACCCGTGTTCAAGGTCGCCCTCAAGAACATCCTGGGGCACAAGCTCCGCACCCTCTTCACCGCTCTCGCCATCGCCCTCGGGGTGGGCTTCATGGCCGGCACCTTCGTGCTGACCGACACCATGCAGAAGGCCTTCGACGAGCTCTTCTCGGACATCGGGGCCGACATCGACGCCGTCGTCCAGGGGAAGGCCCCGTTCGAGGCCGACACCCAGCAGGGCGACACCGCCCGGCCCGACATCGACGCCGCCCTCGTCGACGACGTCCGCCAGGTCGAGGGGGTGGCCGAGGCCGAGCCGGTCGTCTTCACCCTGGCCTGGGTGCTCGACGCCGACGGCGACACCATCGCCCAGGGCGGCGCCCCCTCCTTCGGCACCAACTGGACCGGTGTCCCCGAGATCGACGTGTTCACCATCGAGGAGGGCGAGCCGCCGACGGGCGCCACCGGCGCCGTGCTCGACGAGGCCACCGTCGACAAGGCCGGCTTCGCCGTCGGCGACCAGTTCCAGGTGCAGACCACGTCCGGCGTCGTCGACCTGACGCTCCAGGGCGTCGTCACCTTCGGCGAGACCGGCAGCCTGGCCGGCGCGTCGATCGTCGCCCTCGACACCCCGGCCGCCCTCGACCTGTTCAGCACGTCGGGCAAGGTGCAGAACATCTCGGTGGTGGGCGACGACGGCGTCAGCCAGCAGCAGCTGGTCGACCGGATCGCCGACGTCCTCCCCGACACCGCCGAGGTCATCACCGGCGAGCAGTCGATCGACGACCAGACCGAGTCGATCCAGGAGGGCATCGGGATCTTCCGCCAGGTCCTCACCTACATCGGGCTGATCTCGCTGATCGCCGGCGCCTTCCTGATCTACAACACCTTCGGCATCATCATCGGCCAGCGGCTGCGCGAGCTGGCGCTGCTGCGGGCGCTCGGGTCGAGCCGTCGGCAGGTGCTCACCTCGGTGCTCGGCGAGTCGGTCATCACCGGCGTGCTCGCCTCGCTCCTGGGGCTGGTCGGCGGGATCGCCCTGGCCTACGGGATGCTCGCCCTGCTGTCCGCGTTCGGGCTCGAGCTCCCCGACACGCTGCCGGTCGTCACCCCCCGGACGATCATCACCTCGCTGGTCGTCGGGGTCGGCATCACCGTCTTCTCCAGCCTGGCGCCGGCCATCCGGGGCAGCCGGATCCCGCCGATCGCCGCCCTGCGCGAGCAGGCGGTCGAGTCGCCCGGTCGCTCGACGGTGCGGCTGGTCGTCGGCGTCGTGCTGACGCTGATCGGCGTGGGCTCGATGGTCGCCGGCGCGACCAGCGGCGAGGTGGCCCCGGCGGCCAGCGGGATGATCGGCCTCTTCGCCGGCGTCATCGTGCTGGGCCCGTTCCTCGTCCCCGTCCTGGTCGGCGTGCTGGGCTTCCCGCTCCGCGTCCTCGGTCTCCCCGGTGCGCTCGGTCGGGACAACAGCCGGCGCAACCCCAAGCGGTCGGCCAGCACCGCCGCCGCCCTGATGCTGGCGGTCACCATCATCACGTTCATCGCCGTGTCGACGCTGTCGTTCACCTCGGCGTTCAACTCCTCGACCGACAAGCTCCTGCTGGCCGATCTCGAGATCACCAGCGGCTTCGTCCCCACCCTGGGGCCGGCGCTCGTGGACACGCTGGCCGAGCAGCCCGAGGTCGGCGCGGTCACCGGCGTCCAGCAGGGCTCGATCGAGATCGAGGGCACGGTCCGCAACGTCTACGGCGTCCGCCCGTCGACCGTCGAGCAGATCTTCGACCTCGACGGGGTCGAGGGCGACCTGGCCGGGATGGGCTCCGACGGGATCGCCATCGACCGGGAGACGGCCGACGACGACGCCCTGGGCATCGGCGACGAGCTCGCCGTCACCCTGCCGGACGGCACCGAGCAGACCATGGCGGTGGCGGCGATCTACGAGGACGGCGGGATCGTCGCCCAGAACTCCGACGGCCACTACCTCGTGTCCGAGGAGGTGTTCCGCGACCACTTTCCCGAGAGCGCCCAGACGCTGAACCGCGTCGACGTCAAGGCGGCCGACGGCGTCTCGCCGGAGGAGCTGCGCACGGTCGTCGAGGGCGCCGCCGAGGACTTCCCCTCGGCCGAGGTGCGCGACAAGGAGCAGATCAAGGAGGCCAACAACAACCAGCTGCTGGTCACGCTGGGGTTCCTGTTCGTCCTGCTCGGCCTGGCCCTGGTGATCGGCGCCCTCGGCGTGGCCATCACCCTGGCCCTCAGCGTGTTCGAGCGGACCCGGGAGATCGGCCTGCTGCGCTCGGTGGGCGCCACCCGGAGCCAGCTGGCCGTGTCGATCACCGCCGAGTCGCTGCTGCTGGCCGCCCTCGGCACCGTGCTCGGGTTGGCCATCGGGATCGCCGGCGCCGCCGCCGTGGTGCAGAGCCAGTCCGACCTGATCCCGTCGCTGTCGGTCCGCGTGCCGATCTGGTTCGTGATCGTCGTGTTCGTCGTCGCCAACCTGATCGGGCTGGTCGCCTCGCTGATCCCCGGCTGGCGGGCGGCACGGATGGACGTGCTCAAGGCGGTCACGCACGAGTGAGCCTCGACCCCGCCGCCCTCCCGGCCACGGCCACCGAGTTCCTCACCGAGCGGCACCTGGCCACGCTGACCACCCTGCGCCCCGACGGCACCCCCCACGTCGTCGCCGTCGGGTTCACCTGGGACGCCCCCGCCGGACTGGTGCGCGTGATCACCTTCGCCCCCAGCAAGAAGGCCCGGAACCTGGTCGCCTCGCCCGGCACCCGGGCCGCCGTCTGCCAGGTCGACGGGGGCCGGTGGCTGACCCTCGAGGGCACCGCCACCGTCACCGACGACCCCGACCGGGTGGCCGACGCCGTCCGCCGCTACGCCGAGCGCTACCGCCAGCCCGGCGAGCGCGACGACCGGGTCGCCATCGAGATCCAGGTCGACCGCATCCTCGGCCGCGCCTGACCCCGCCCCCCTTCTCCGAACTGGTGTCACCTCGTGGTGCTGGAGCTCCACGAGGTGACACCGGTTCGAGGGGGTGCGGTGGGTGGCCGGGGGGTGACGGCAGGATGGACGGGTGAGGCTGGCCGTCTACCCCGGGTCGTTCGACCCGCCGACCGTGGCCCACCTCGGGATCGTGGCCGCCGCCCGGGCCCATGTCGCCGAGGTCCGCCTGGTGCTGTCGGAGGTGGCGCTGGGCAAGGAGGACCAGGCCGGGCGGACCGCCGTCGCCGACCGGCTGGCCGTGCTCCGGGCCGACGGCCTCGCCGCCGTCGGCACCACCGCCCGGCTCGTCGTCGACATCGTCGAGGAGGCGGGCGCCGACGCCGTGGTCATGGGGGCCGACAAGTGGGCCCAGGTGGTCGACCCCGCCTGGTACGGCTCGGTCGCCGCCCGCGACGCCGCCCTGGCCCGCCTCCCCACCGTGCTCCTCGCCGAGCGCGCCGGCACCGCCCTCCCCCACCTCCCCGCCGGCGTCGACGCCGCGGGCGCCGGCGCCGCCCTGCCGCTGCCCCCCGCCGGCGTCGTCGTGCTCGACGTCGACCCGGCGCACGCCGAGGTGTCGGCCTCCCGGGCCCGGGCCGGCGAGGTCGACCTGATGGCCCCGGCGGCGCGAGCCTCAGGCCTCTGGGGCTGAGCCCCCGCCGGCCGGCTCGCCGTCCCGCTCCGCCTCGGCCTCGGCCTCGCCGTCCCGCTCCGCCTCGGCCTCGCCGGAGCCGAGGATGAGCCGGGCGCCCCGGTCCCAGGTCAGGTAGTTCCAGGCCCAGTTGACGAAGACCGACACCCGGTTGCGGAACCCCATGAGGTACAGGAGGTGGAGGCCGAGCCACGCCAGCCAGGCCGGGGTGCCGGTCAGCCGGACCCCGTGGCCCAGCTCGGTCACCGCCGACCGCCGCCCGATCGTGGCCATCGAGCCCTTGTCGCGGTAGCGGAACGGCTCGTGGGCGTCGCCCTCCCCGACCAGCTCACGCTGGATCAGCCGGGCCACGTGGTTCCCGGACTGCATGGCGACCTGGGCCACGCCCGGCAGCATCCCCCGCTCGGCGTCGTCGACGAAGGCGATGTCGCCGATGGCGAAGGCGTCGGGGTGGCCCGGGATGCGGAGGTCCGGCTCGACCTCGATCCGCCCGCCCCGCCCGGTCGGCACGGCGAGAGCGCCGGCCAGGTCGCCGGCCTTGACCCCGGCCGCCCACACGAGGGTGTGGGCCGGGAGCTCGGTGCCGTCGCCCAAGCGGACCCGGGTGGGGGTGACGGCCTCGACCGTGGTCCCCGTCCGGACCTCGACCCCGCGCTGGGCCAGGGTGCGGCGGGCGTAGCGGCGCGAGCCCTCCTTGAACGGGGGGAGGAGGTCGTCGACCATCTCGACCAGCACCACGTGGGCCCGGCGGATGTCGAACCGGCTGCCCCGGAAGTCGCGGTGGAGCACCTTGTCGATCAGCTCGACCAGGGCGCCGGCGACCTCGACACCGGTCGGACCGCCACCGACGACCACGAAGGTGAGGGCGCCGTCCTCGACCGCCTCGGGATCGGCGTCGGCCGCCTCGAACCGACCGAGGATGTGGTTCCGCAGCCGGACGGCGTCGGGCAGGACGTAGAGCGGGAAGCCGTGATCGGCGACCCCGGGGATCCCGAAGTCGTTGACGGTGGCCCCGGCGGCCACGACCAAGCGGTCGAACGGCAGCGGGCCACCGGCGTCGACGAGCACCTGGCGGGTGTCCCAGTCGACGCCGGTCACGGTGGCCCGACGGAAGCGGACGTTGCGCTGGCGCTGGAAGATGCCACGCACCGGGTAGGCGACGTCGGCCGGGTTCAGGCCCGACGTGGCCACCTGGTACAGCAGCGGCTGGAAGGTGTGGAAGTTGTTCCGGTCGACCAGCGTGACCTCGACCGGGGCATCGGCGAGACCCCGGGCCACGGCCAGCCCGCCGAAGCCGGCTCCGACCACCACGACGTTTGTGCGTCCGTTCACAAGTGGTGCAACCGTACTCGCGGCCTCGACCTTCCGCATCCGTCGGCGCGCCGTCGGTGCCACCATCGCCCCCGCCTCCCCGGAGGTCGTCCGGTCACACGGGCGCGTCGGCATCCCCCTCGGTCGGACCAGGGGTCATCGGACCGGCGGCCGGACCGGAAGCGGGCGGGCCAGGAGCTGTCGGGCGGGAGGCCGGAGGGGCGGGGGTGGCGGCGGCCGGGGGGCGTTGGCAGTGGGGGCACCAGTAGGTCGAGCGGGCCTGGGCCCCGTGGCGCGCCATCCGCACCGGGGTGCCGCAGCGGCGGCACGGCTGGCGCTGGCGGCCGTAGACGGCGACGCTCCCGGGCGGCCCGGCGACGGTCGTGCGCCGGGCGGTGGCCAGGTTGCGACGCAGCATCCGAGCGGCCACCTCGAGCAGCCGACGCCGGAGGGCCTCGTCGACGGCGGCGACCGGGGTGAAGGGGTCCAGCCCGCAGGCGAACAGGACCTCGCTCTTGTAGACGTTGCCGATCCCGGCGGCCACCCGCTGGTCGAGCAGGACCTCGGCCACGCTGGTGCCCGGATCGGGGATGGCAGCCATCCGGGCCACGGCGGTGTCGATGTCGGGCGCGACGGCGCACAGGTCCGGGCCCAGGTGGGCCACGGGGTCGTCGGCCTGGCCGAGGGCGTTGCGCCCGCTCCGGTGGTAGGTGCGGACCACCGGTGCGCTGAAGCAGACGGCCTCCCACCCCGGCACCGCCACCAGGCAGCGCATCAGGTGCCGGCCCTTCCGCCACCGCTCGCCCGTGCGGTACAGGTGCCACGACCCGGTCATCCGCATGTGCGTGTCGAGCGAGAGCCCGCCGGCGAAGTGGACCAGCAGGTGCTTGCCCACCGCCTCGACGCCCTCGATGGCGGTGCCCGGGCGGGGCCGGTCGCCGGCCAGGCGGGGGGCCTCGAACCGGAGCAGCTCGGCACCCTCCAGGACCGGGTGGAGACGGGCCGCGGCGCGCCAGATGGTGTCGCCCTCGGGCACCGCCCCAGGCTACGACGACCCGGGGGCGGTGGGCGCGGGACGCCGAGCGCTCAGCCATAGGACGGGGGCAGGGGGACACCGGCGGTGTCGACCCGGGGGTTGGAGGCGTGGCCGCTCGGGAGCCGACCCTGGCCGGTGACCGGGTCGGGGGTGGGCCGGGTGACCCCGGTGCGGGCTGGCTGGCGCTCGCACCGACCGAAGAGGGCCGCCAGGGCGCCGAGGGCGAGGGCGGGCACGGCGGTGGCCGGGGCGACCGGGCCGACGACGGTGAGGGCGGCGGCGGCCGTGCCGAACAGGGCTTCGGGGCCGTCGCAGGCGATGCCGTCGCCGTCGGCCAGGGCCAGCGGGGCCGTGACCAGGCCGACAACGCCGCGGTCCACGGTCAGCACCCCGGCCACCCGGCGCCACCCGACCGCCCGGGCCAGCGTCGCCGCCAGGCCGAGGCCGTACCCGAGCCCGCGCAGCGCCTCCTCGGCCTGGTCGGCGTCGCTCCGCTGCGCCGGGGTGGCGGCCTCCTCGGCGGCGTCCAGCTCGGCGTCGCCGGGTGGGAGGTCGGCGTAGGTACGGCACCACCGCTCCCCCAGCGCCAGCGGGCCCCGCACCCGGGAGGCGGACCGGACGGCGTCGGCCAGGGCGGCATGGGCGGCGAGGTGGCGCATCCCCTCGGTCGGCAACAGGCCGGGCGAGGCCCGCTCCGACCACGCCCGCTCCAACACCAGGGGGAGCTTGCGCGCCGGCACCGGGCCGAGGGTGGCGAGGAAGGCCGCGTCGAAGGTGGGTGATCCGCCCCGGTCGAGCTCGGCGAGGAGGGCGACGAGCCGCGTCCACTGCGGCGGGTGGTCGGTGAGGGCGGACCGGACCTGGCGGGCCAGGGCCTGGGCGGCGGCGACGATGGCGGCGGGCGAGGTGAACGTGCGGGGTGGCCGGGGCAGGTCGTAGGGCAGCGCCTCGACGGCGGCCCGCCGCCACCCGACCTCCTCCCGCTCGCGCTGGCAGACGACGGCCAGCCGTTCGAGCTCGGACACCGGGTGGGCGGCGCTGACCCCTGAGCCGGCGACCGCCTCGGCCACCCGGCCGGCCCGGCGCCGGCACCCGTCGGCCAGGCCCTGGAGGTAGACCTCGAGCTGGCCCATCCGGGCCGGGTCCAGGGCGATCACGCCTGCCTCACCCATCGGACGCCTCCTCCGAGGCGCAGCGACGGGCAGCGACCGCACCGGCGACAGGCGGACTGACGGCGGTCAGGTCACCCATCGGTCGGCCCTCCAACGAACGGCGGCCGGCGGTGGCAGAGCAGGGGGGCCAAGCGGGACGGGTGGGTCGGGCGTCGGGGGCGGCGGGCGGGCTGGGGGTGGGCGGCGGGGGGGTGGGCGGGTCAGCCATGGTCGGGGGCCTCCGAGGTGGGGTGGGACGCGGCGAGGAGGCGTTCGCGGCGTCGGCGGGCGGCGGCGGCCTCGAGGGCGAGGGCGTCGGCGGCGCGCTGGTCGAGGCCGTCGGCCACGCGGGCGAGCTCGGCGGCCACGGCGTGGGCATCGCCGGCGACCCGGCCGGCCCGGGCGCGGTGGGCGGTGGCCGCCGGGCCGAGCCAGGTGGCCGGACCGGAGTGGGCGGCGAGGCCGGCGACATCGGCGGTGAGGGCGGTGGCGAGGGCCCGGACGGCCGCCGCCGCGGCCGCCAGCTGGGTGGGTGTTTGGCTCAACGGGGAGCCTCCCTTCAAGGACGGTGCAGGACTCGAAGGGGGAAGTGGGTGCCCGCTGTGCCCGCTGGCGCCGCCGGCCAAACCTCGGACCCGGGGTCGGGGCCCCGGGGAAATCGGAGGCGCGGGGACGGGCCAACCGATAGAACACCCGTGGGGCCGGGACGACCGGCCCCAGGATCTTCCGCCCCCTCCAGGGCGCCGCCGCCGGACGCGACCCACGCTGAAGGGGCCCGACAGCACCGCTGAGGGCTCCTGACAGGACGGGCCCCCGGCCGCAGGCGCCCCGGGGGGCCGGAAGGGAGGCACCCGATGTCCGCACCGCTCGACCAGGTCGCCCCGGCCTTCGTGGCCATGGCCCACCGCATCGTGTGGGCCGGCGCCGCCACCGTCGACGCCGAGGGTCGGCCCTGGAGCCGGGTCCTCCACCCGCTCTGGTCGTGGGACGGCGAGGCGCTCACCGGCATCGTGGCCACGTCACCCCTCTCCCCCAAGGCCGGCCACCTCGCCGCCCACCCCCACGTGTCGTTCACCTACTGGCACCCGTCGCAGGACACGTGCACGGCGCTGTGCGACGCCGCCTGGGACGACAGCCCCGAGGGTCGGCGGGCGGGGTGGGACGCGCTGGCCGGCGCCCCCGAGCCGGTGGGCTACGACCCGGCGATCATCCCCGGGTGGGACGGCCCCGAGTCCGCCGGCTTCGGCATCCTGCGCCTGCGCCCGTGGCGGGTCCACGTCATGGACGGCACCGTGCTGCTGGGCCAGGGCGGCGCCACGCGCACCTGGCAGCGCGGCTGACCGGGGCCGCTACCCGACCGTCAGGGTCACCTCGGCCTCGGTGCCGGCGTCGACGGCACCCTCGGCCAGCGCGCCGGCGAAGCCGTCCTCGCCGTCGAGGTAGGTGCGGAGGAAGGCGACGGTGAGGCCGTCGATGGCGGGGAACGCCTCCTCGACCCCGATGGCCTCCTCACCGCAGCCGTCGGAGGCGAGCCGGAGCAGGTCCTCGGGGATGGGGAGGCCGATCTCCTCGACGATGCCGACCAGCCCGCCCTGCTCGGCGCCGATCAGGCACAGGTCGCTGAACACCAGGTGCCCCGACGCCGCCACCTCGACCAGGTACTTGGGCTCCCCGAGGGTGGCGTAGGCGTCGCGGGTGGCGGCGACCGGGATGGTGGCGTCCTCGGTGCCGGCCATGACCATGCCGGGGACGGTCGGGGCGTCGCCGAGGGGGCGTTCCTCGCTGCCGCCGCCGAGCGAGTAGGCGACGAAGGCGTCGATGCGGTCGTCGGTCGCGGCCGTCCGGTAGGTGGCGCCGGCTCCGGCGGAGTGGCCGGTGACGGCGACGTGGTCGAGGTCGACCAGCCCGTCGAGCGGCGATCCCGGGTCGGCCGCCGCCTCGGTCACCAGGTCGAGGGTGGCGGAGAGGACCTCGGGGTCGGTCGAGGCGGTGACGCCCTGGGCCGCGGTGCCGAGCAGGCCCCCGAGCGAGCGCTCGACGTGCTCGGGGGCGGCGACGACGTAGCCCCACGACGCCAGGTGGGTGGTGAGGTCGACCGACTGCTCGGGGAAGCCGGCGAAGCCGTGGCTGAACAGGACGAGGGGGTATGGGCCGCCGTCGCCGTCGGGCTCGGCGCCGCTCGCCGCCGGCACCGGGTACTGCACCCGGGCCTCGGCGGGCACCTGGGCCTGGAGGTCGGGCGCCAGCTGCGAGGTGATGTCGAAGGTGTCGGTCGGCTCCTCGACCCCGGCGCCGGGGTCGGCCGCCGGGTACCAGACGACGACCCGCCGGCCGTCGAGGTCGAGCGCCAGCGAGCCCACGCCGTGCTCGCCCCGCTCGGCCAGGTCGACGACGGTGGGCTCCGCCGCGGCCGGCTCGGTGGCGTCCCCGGTGGTCGCGGTGGACGTGTCGCCGTCCCCGTCGTCGGAGGAGCAGGCCCCGACCAGCAGGGCGAGGGTGCAGAGGGCGGCGAGCGAGCGGCGGCGGAGCACGCGGGGACCCTAGCCAGACAGGTGTCCAGCGGCGCGACGACGAGATCCCGCTTCCGGCGCCACCCGACCGCCGCGGAGGGCCGCTAGCCGCCCTCGGAGGACCACTCGCCGGCTGAGCTGCGGTCGGGCCGGAAGCCGTGGTCGACCCCCCACAGGGCGGCCTCGGTGCGAGTCGAGACCCCGATCTTGCGGAACACGTTGCGGGTGTGGGTCTTGATCGAGTTGACGCTGAGGAACAGCGCGGCGGCGATGTCGGCGGTGCGCTGGCCCTGGGTGATCAGGGCGAGGACCTCGCTCTCGCGCTCGGTCAGCCCCGCCTCCTGCCCGGGCCAGCGCCGGGCCGAGGTCGTCGCCGTCGCCGTCTTGGTGCCGGGGCGACCGTCGGCGGCCCGCACCACCAGCTCGCCCTTGTGCACGGCCACCAGCGACTCGGCCAGCTCGCGGCCCGACAGGCCCTTGCTGAGGTAGCCGGAGGCGCCGAAGCCGAAGGCGGCGTCGATCAGCTCGGGGGTGGCGGCCCAGGTGTAGACGGCGACCTTGCCCACGTTGCGGTGGACGGTGGCGAGCTTGATCATCTCGGCGCCGTGGTCGGGGAGGGCGAAGCAGTCGAGCAGGGCGACGTCGACCTGTTCCTGGGGTCCGCCCCGAGTCGAGCAGTCGACCACCCTCACGAGATCCGGGTGTGCGGAGAGGAGGGCGGCGACGCCCTGGACGATGACGTCGTAATCGTCGATGACACCTACCGTGACCACGCCCCCTGCACTCTCCGTTCGTCCCATGGTCAACCCTCGGTCGTGTCCGGTGCATCCGACACGGTCAAGATGCCATGGCCGACGGGACCCGGATGGGGATCGCCCGTCCGGGTGAAGGGCGTTCTGACCAGGGCCGACAGGCCCTCGCGGGCCTCAGTCGAGGGCGGCGGTGACCGCGTCGAGGAGGGCGTCGTAGTCGTCGAGGGCGGGCAGCTGGGGGAACTCGGCCACCACGTTGGCGGGGGCGTGGAAGAGGAAGCCGACGTCGGCGGCGAGCAGCATCGAGGTGTCGTTGTAGCTGTCGCCCGCGGCCACGACGCGGTAGTTCAACCCTTGGAGAGCGTGAACGGCGGCCTTCTTCGGGTCGGGCATGCGGAGCCGGTAGCCGCTGATCCGGTCGTCGACGACGTCGAGGGTGTGGCACAGGATCGTCGGCCACCCGAGCTGCGCCATCAGCGGGGCGGCGAACTGCTCGAAGGTGTCGCTGAGGATGACGACCTGGGTGCGGCGGCGCAGCTCGGCGAGGAAGGCGGCGGCGCCCGGGAGCGGCGCCAGGCCGGCGATGACGTCGCTGATCAGCGACATGGTCAGGCCGTGCTCGGCCAGCAGGTCGAGCCGGTAGCGCATCAGGACGTCGTAGTCGGGCTCGTCGCGCGTCGTCCGGCGCAGGCCCTCGATGCCGGTGCGCTCGGCCACCGCGATCCAGATCTCGGGGACGAGCACGCCCTCCAGGTCGAGCGTGACGATCCCCTGCTGCGACTCCCCGGTCATCCGCCCATCGTGGCCGATGGCCGCCCTCGCGCCGGCACCCGCCGGGGCCCTACCGCCCGCCCCCGATGTCGAGGGTGGCGCCGGTGACGTAGGAGGCCCGGTCCGAGGCCAGCCAGGCGATGGCCTCGGCCACCTCCTCGGCCGCGCCCGGTCGTCCCAGCGGGGGCGTGGCGCCGAGCCGCTCCAGCCGTCCCGGGGCGTGGATCTCGGTGGCGATCAGCCCCGGTCGCACCCCGACCACCCGGATGCCGTGGGTCGCCACCTCCTGGGCCAGCCCCACCGTCAGGGCGTCGACCGCGGCCTTGCTGGCGGCGTAGTCGACGTACTCGCCGGCGGCGCCGAGCACGGCGGCCCGCGACGAGACGTTGACGAGGACGCCGCCCGCGGCCCGCATCCTCCGCACCGCCTCGCCGGCCACGACGAAGGCGCCGACGACGTTGACCTCGAGCACCGCCCGGACCCGGTCGGCGTCGTAGCCCTCGACCCGGCCCGGGGGCGAGACGACGCCGGCGTTGCTCACCACCGCCCCGACGGGGCCGAGGCCCTCGGCGGCGTCGAAGAGGGCGGCGACCCCGGCCGGGTCGGTCACGTCGGCCCGCCGGGCGACGGCTCGCCGGCCGCCGGCCTCGACGTCGGCGACGACGGCGGCGGCCTCGTCCTCGGCGGCGCGGAACCCGACGGCGACGTCCCAGCCGTCGGCCGCCAGTCGCCGGGCCGTGGCCGCCCCGATGCCACGGCTCCCCCCGGTCACCACCGCGACAGCCATGGCCCGACGGTAGGGCGTCGGCCATCATCGGGCGATGACCACCGAGCACCGGGTCGACCGCGACGGCGTCGAGATCGTCTACGACAGCCACGGGCCCGACGACGGGCCGCCGGTGATCCTCCTCCACGGCTTCCCCGACTCGGCCCGGCTGTGGCGCCACCAGGTCGCCGCCCTGGTCGCCGCCGGGTACCGCGTCCTGACGCCGGACCTCCGCGGCTACGGCCGCTCGGGCAAGCCCGCCGACGTCGCCGCCTACAACCTCCTCGTCGTGGCCGGCGACGTGACCGCCGTCCTCGACGACGCCGGGGTGGCCACCGCCCGGGTGGTCGGCCACGACTGGGGCGCGGCCCTGGCGTGGGCGGTGGCGACGCTCGTCCCCGACCGGGTCGACCGGGTCGCCGCCCTGTCGGTCGGCCACCCGGCGTCGTTCGCCACGGCCGGGCTCGCCCAGCGCGAGCGGTCCTGGTACATGCTCCTGTTCCAGTTCCCGGGCGTGGCCGAGCGCTGGGTCTCCGACGACGGCTGGGCCCGCTTCCGCGACTGGTCGCGCCACCCCGACGCCGACGGCGTCATCGCCGACATCGAGGCCGTCGACGCCCTCACCCCGGCCCTGTCCTGGTACCGCGCCAACGTGCCGCCCGAGGCCCTGGTCGAGCCGCCGCTCGTCCTCCCCCCGGTGTCGGTGCCGGCCATGGGCGTGTGGTCGAGCGACGACATGGCCCTGCTCGAGGAGCAGATGACGGGGTCGGCCGCCCACTGCGCCGCCGGGTTCCGCTACGAGCGCATCGAGGGGGCGGGGCACTGGATCCCTCTCGACGCCCCCGACGCCGTCAACGCCCTGCTGCTCGACTTCCTCGCCTGAGGGCGGCCCCGATCACGTCGGCGACGACCGCCGGGTCCGTCACCATCGGCAGGTGGCCGGTGGCCAGCTCGACCACGGTGGTCCGCTCCGCCGGCAGCCGGGTCGTCATCTCCCGCTGGGCCTCGGGGCGGACCGGGCGGTCCCGGGTGGTGTGGACGTAGGTGACGGGGACGGGACCGACCATCGACCAGTGCACGGGCTGGAAGTAGTGGTGGACGGTGTCGGGGACGCAGCGGGTGGGGTCGACGACGAAGGCCAGCTCGTCGTCGGTCAGCGGGTCGCCCCCGTAGGCGGTGCGGAACGGCTCGGGGTCGGCGGGGGCGCCGGGGAGGGTGATCGGCGGCTCCCCCGCGGCCCGGGCCGCCTCGACGGTGGCGACCAGGCCCTCGCGGTGGGCCGGCTTCATGCAGTCGAGCCCGCACCCGCCCTCGGGCGGGACCAGGGCGGCGATCAGCACGATCCCGGCGAGGCGGTCGCCCAGGGCGGCGGCCACGCCGGGCACGACGAGCCCGCCCGAGGAGTGGGCGACCAGGGCGATGCGGCCGTCGGTCGCCGCCTCGGCGTCGGCCACCACGCTGGCCACCTCGTCCGCCACGGTGATCGTCCCGAGGTCGGCAGGCCGGTCGCCGCGCCCGGGGAGGTCGACGGCGCACGCCGGCCGGGCGAGGAGCGGGACCAGCCGGTCCCACGTGCGGCCGGTCGCGCCACCCCCGTGGACCAGCACGATCGTGATGTCGTCGCCCTCGGGCACGGGGGTGACGCTAGGACAGGCCCTTCTGGCCGACCCAGGTCCACCCGCCGTTGGTCGCCATCTCGGCCGGTGATCCGACGAAGGCGCCCCGGGCGACGGTGTCGCCGTCGAGCTGGTAGCGGAGCCAGGCGGTGAGGTAGCCGCGGAACCGGCCGCCGTCGCCCTGGACCTCGTTGTGCCCGGCGAACCGCACCGCCCCCTTCGCCGCCGGGCCGGGCACCTCGGCGTAGTAGCCGTTCTGGGTGAGCGGGCCGGCGATCAGGAGGTCGAGCTCGCCGGTGAGGAACAGCACCGGGTCGGTCAGCTGCGCCGGGTCGTACTCGTCGCCCGGGCTGACCCAGATCCGGGCGGGCAGGTTGATCGGCACCGTCGTCGTGATCAGCCCGCCGGAGTGCTGGGTGGCCCGGACCGACCCGCCGGCGCCCTGCGAGTGGCCGACGGCGGCGACCCGCGCCGTGTCGAGCCGGCCCTCGTAGGGGCTGCCCGGCGTGGTGTCGGCGGCGACGAGGAGCTCGGCCCCGGCCAGGATCTCGGCCCCCGTGCCGGTGGCGGTGCTGGTCGAGGCGATGACGACGTAGCCCCACGACGCCAGGTGGGTGAGGAGCCCGGCGTACTGGGTCGGGGTGGCGTTGGAGCCGTTGCCCCAGGTGACGATCGGGTGCCGCTCGCCGCCGGCGCCGAGATCGGTCGGGCGGAAGACCTCGTAGGCACCGCCGGCGATCGTCTCGTGGGTGACGACCCACGGGCCGGGGGCGGCGTAGGCGGACTCGATCGCCGTCGCCGCCCCGGCCGCCCCCGGTCGCAGCGCGGTGGCGACGACGAGGACGACGAGGGCGATCCCGAGGGCGGTGCGGGGACGACTTGGTGACCAGCGACACGTCATGTGCGAATGTGTACCTTGTAACAGGATCGTTCACAACCCGAAGGTGTTCCCCCATGCGCCTCCTCGCCGCCGTCGCCCTCCTCGCCACCCTCGCCGTCGCCCGACCGGCGGCCGCCGACGACCCACCCGGTGCCCGCATCTGCGACGACACCACGGTGACGATGTCCGACGGCGTCCGGCTCCACACCTGGGTCAGCCGGCTGGCGCCCGACACGCCCAAGCCGGTGCTGCTCGAGATCGAGTCCTACAACGTCCCCTCGACGACCTGCCCGACCACGCTGCCCAGCGACGGCACCCCGGCCTACGTCGACCCGGCGCTGGTCGAGCGGTTCACCCTCGTCCACGTCAGCTACCGCGGCACCGGGTCGAGCGAGGGCCGCTTCGACCTGACCGGGCCCCGCACCCAGGCCGACGTCGACGAGGTGATCGACTGGGCCGCGGCCCAGCCCTGGAGCGACGGGCGGGTCGTCCTCACCGGCCAGTCCGGCACCGGCTTCGCCGCCCACCACGGGCTGGACCACCCCGCCGTCGTCGCCGGCGTGATCTACAGCAGCTGCGCCGACATGTACCGCTGCTTCCGCCGGGGCGGCGTCCTCAACCCGCTCCCCGAGGTCTACGTGGGGCGCACCGAGGCGGGCTACGCCTTCGGCCTGCCGCAGCGGCTGGCCCACGGCACGGCGCTCAACCCCGACCCGGTCAGCCAGCAGCTGGCCCTGACCGAGGCCCTGCTCCGGACCAAGACCGAGACCCGCAACACCTCGTGGTGGCAGCAGCGCTCCGCCCTCGACGCCCTGGAGGACGTGACCGCGCCCGTCCTCTACACCAGCGACGCCTACGACATCGTCAGCTCCTACGAGGCCTACCTGCGCACCCCCGACGCCCGGCTCGTCCTCGGCTTCGGCCACAGCACCGAGTCGCTGATCGAGGCCCAGCCGGCCCGCCACGCCACCCTGATCCGGGGTCACATCGACCGCTTCCTCCGCCGCGCCGTCTTCGGCGAGGCGATCCCCGACGACCCCGAGGTCGTCCTCCTCACCAACACCGGCAGCACCGACGCCTGGCGTGCCGGCGCCGCCTACGTGCGGGGCGAGGACGCCTGGCCGCTGCCGTCGACCGACTGGACCGAGCTCCACCTGGCCGGCGGCCCGACCGGCAGCGCCACCTCGCTCAACGACGGTGCGCTGGTGACCGGGGTGCCGGCGGCCGGGTCCGACGTCGCCCCGCTGCTGACGACGCCCGACCTCCGCGTCGACCCCCGGACGAGCAACTGGCTGCTGGGCGACCTGCTGCCCGGCGACCTCCGGGCCCACGAGGCCCTCGGCCTCACCTACACGACGCCGACCCTCGCCGAGGACATGGAGGTGACCGGGCCGATCACCCTCCGCCTCGTCGCCTCGACGCTGGCCGCCGACCTCGACTGGTCGGTGCGGCTGACCGACGTCCACCCCGACGGGCGCAGCGAGATCATCAGCGACGGCTACCTGCGCGCCTCGCTGCGGGCGGTCGACCCGGACCGGTCGCTGGTGGCCTCCGGGGGCCTGCGGGTGCGGCCCTTCCACCCGCTCTCGACGGCCACCCCGGTGCCCGCCGGCCAGAAGGTCACCTACGAGATCGAGGTCATCCCGACGTCGAACATCTTCGCCGCCGGCCACCGCCTCCGCCTCGACGTCCTGCCCATCGCCAGCGGCGGGCTCGACTCGCTCCCGCTGCCGGGCCTCGGCACCATCCGGGTGTGGCGGGGGCCGGGCGGCTCGTCGCTGATCCTCCCCGTCGTGCCCGCCGGCTGCTCCGGCTCGGTCCCGCTGCGCGAGGCCGACCCGGCCCGCACCTGCGCCGACTCCTACGCCGATGCCCTCACGTGACGTCCCACCCGGGGCGCTGGCTAGGTTCGCCCCGTGGTCTCCCGGTCGGCAGCGTCGCCGGCGGCCCGGCCGGTGGTCGGGTACGCCCTCGTGCTCGGCGCCGCCGTCCTGTTCATCGTCAACGCCGGGGTGTCGCGGGCGACGATCCGGGGCGGCGTCGACCCCGAGACGCTCACCACCATCCGGGCCACCGGCTCGGTCCCGATCTTCGCCCTGTGGGCGCTGCTGTGGGACCGGGGCGCGCTGCGACCGCCGCGGGGCCGGATGATCGGCTGGCTGCTCGTGATGGGCGTCGTCGGCGTGGCCCTGCTCCAGTGGACGTACTTCGTCGCCATCGACCGGCTGCCGATCGGGATCGCCCTGCTCGTCGAGTACACCGCCCCCGTGCTCGTCGCCCTGTGGGCCCGCTTCGTCGCCCGGGAGCCGGTCAGCGGGAGGATCTGGCCGGCGCTCGGGCTGTCGCTGGCCGGGCTGGCCGTCGTCGCCCGGGTCTGGGACGGGGTGGCCTTCGACGGCGTCGGGCTGCTGGCCGCGCTCGGCGCCGCCGTCTGCTTCGCCGCCTACTTCCTCATCGGCGACCACGGCATCGCCGACCGCGACCCGCTCCACGTCATCCTGTGGGCGTTCCTCGTCGCCGCCGTCTTCCTCAACGTGATCTGGCCGCTGACCCGGCTCGACCCCACCAGCGTCACCGGCTCGGTCAGCCTCGGCGGCGCCCTCGACGACGTGTCGGTGCCGGGGTGGGCGCTGCTGCTGTGGGTCGTGACGCTCGGGAGCGTCGCCCCCTTCGCCCTCAACCTGTTCGCCCTGCGGCACCTGCCGGCCACGGTCGTCGTGGTCGTGGCCATGGTCGAGCCCGTCGGCGTCACCGCCCTCGGGTGGGCCTGGTTCGACGAGACCCTCGGGCTCGTCCAGCTCGCCGGCGGCGCCGCCGTGATCGGCGGGATCGTGCTGGCCCAGTCGGCCCGCCGGGCGCCGGTCAGTCGATCACAGCCTGTCGTTGCTCCACAGTGACGGGCAGCTCGGCGGCGACCGTGATCGGGGCCTGGGTGCCGGTGGCGCCGTTCGACGCCCGCCACGTCACCGCGAACGTGACCTCGACGCCCACCGTGAAGGTGCCCAGGTCGAGGTAGGTGTGGCCGCAGGTCGTGCGGGCCCCGGTCGTCCCCGGGTGCCGGGCGCCCGGGCCCTCGCAGGTGACCGCCGGGCCGCCGTCGCCCGGTGACCAGGTGGCGCGCGTCGGCGTCGCCGTCACCTCGGCCCAGATGCCGGGCAGCTCGGCCCGGGCCGTGACCGGGTGCCAGCGCTCGGCGTCGAGCCAGAACCAGGTCTGGAGCCCGACCAGCTGGAACCCGTCCTCGGGCGGCGACGTGTGCGGCCGCGGGAGCGGGACCTCGACCGCCTCCCGGGCCTGGAGGGCCAGCACCGCCGGGTCGATCACGAAGGCCGGCGGTGCCCCGGGTGGCGGCGGTGGCGCCCCCGGCTCGGCCAGCCGGCACGCCGACCGGTCGGCGCTGAACTCCAGCAGCGCCACGCACTCCGCGTACGACAACCCCGGATGCCGCGGCACCCCCACCGCCTCGCTCCCCTCCCCGCCGTCTCCCCCGCCCCGGCCCGAGCCCGACCCCGACCCCACGCCCCCCGTCCCCCCACCCCGAGTCCCCCCC
>DASTYI010000189.1:0-18015 GCA_035765045.1 Iamia sp.
CGGTCCAGCTCTGGCAGATGGCGTTGAGCTGGTTCCCGCTGAGGAGGTTGTGGCCGTTGACCGCCGCCTTCTGGGCGTCGGTCCAGGAGAGGGAGGTCGACGCGTAGTAGCTCTGCAGCAGGCCGCAGTCGGCGACGGTCATCGCCGTCGAGGGGATGTCGGTGAACGTCGCCGTCGGCATCCCGGCCGCCAGCAGGCCGGGGGCGTTGTTGATGGCGTTGTACTGCTGGAGGGCGGCGCCCGAGCCGTTGGTGCCGATCACCGCCTCGACCAGCCCGTACTGCTCGCTGATGTGCTCCTTGATCATCATCGTCGTCTCGATGCTGAGGAAGGGGTTGCAGTGGACGCCGAAGCTGGTGAGCGTCGAGTGCACGGTGGCGTGGCCGCGGGCGAGCATCTGGTCGACGCCGGTCAGGTTGATCAGCAGGCGGTCGGCCGAGATCGAGCCGAGGTCGACGGCGCCCAGCACCATCAGCGGGTCGTTGGTGCCCTGCTGGTGGCCGACGCCGCACGACTCGCCGAAGGCGTGGTACACCCGCCCGTCGAACGAGCCGCCGGTGAAGGCCATCGGGTCGTCGCGGGCGGCCGGGTCGTCGAGCACGGCGATGCGGGTGATGCCCCGGTTGATCGTCCGGGTCTCGACCCGGGCGACGAAGGGGACGGCCTCGCCGCTCGACGTCTCGGTCGTCATCACGTCGGAGGGGTACGGCGCCGACGGGTCGGTCAGCTCGTGGAAGCCCTGGTCGGTGGTCGACCGGTAGAACCACTGGTACACGGGCTCGATCGAGCAGTCGTCGTCGAGCGGGGCGCCGAGGCCGGCGTCCTCGGTCCGGCACCGGAACGGCGCCTGGTGGGGACCCGAGGTGATCGGCCCGGTCACCGGGTGGTCGCGCACGACGAGCGTCGCCCGCTGGCGGCCCGACGTGGCGGCCAGGGTGTTCTCGCCCGGGGTGAGGCCGGTGACGAGGCCCCGGCGCTCGCCGTCGGGGAGCGTGGCGAAGACGCCGGTGACGTCGGTGCCGTCCCGGGTGACGGTGAGCGGGGCGTCGGGGGCCAGGCCCCGGACGGCGACGAGCACGTCGCCCCCGCTGACGGTGTCGGGCATGGTCGAGAGGGTGAGGATCTCGAGCTGGCCGGGGGCGAGGGGCGGGGTGCGCAGCGTGTGGGGGTCGGCGTCGACCTCGGGCGGGCCCCACGCCTGGGCCGCCACCGGGGTCGGGGGCGGCGCCCCGACCAGGGTCGCCCCGAGCACCGCCAGCGCGGCCAGCATCCGTCCCACCTTGTTCCTGCACACCCCGTGCACCTTCGTCGCCGGGGCTCCCGCTCCTGCCCTAGCAGGTCCGAGGTTGCCCGGGGTGGAGGCCGGACCGTAGAGTTGCCAGTCGGCCCGGAGGGCTCTCGGCGTGGCGCGAGCCTGCCCGTGAGCCCCGGCCACAGACCGTACGCCCCGGCCCCGGCCGGAACGAGGAGAACAGCCGTGCCCACCTACTCGCCGAAGGCCAGTGAGATCCAGCGTCGCTGGTACGTCGTCGACGCCGAGGGCCTCGTGCTCGGCCGCCTCGCCACCGAGGTCGCCCGGATCCTCCGCGGCAAGCACAAGCCGACCTTCGCCCCCCACATGGACACCGGCGACCACGTGATCATCGTCAACGCCGACAAGATCGTCCTCACCGCCGGCAAGGCCGAGAAGAAGAAGATCTACCGGCACTCGGGCTACCCGGGCGGCCTGCGCGAGCAGACCTACGGCGAGGCCCTGGCCAAGAAGCCGGCCGACACCGTCCGGCGCAGCATCAAGGGGATGCTCCCGCACAACCGGCTCGGCGCCCAGCAGCTGACCAAGCTCCAGGTCTACGCCGGCCCGACCCACCCCCACGCCGCCCAGAAGCCCGAAGTCCTCGAGATCCCCGGCGCCCGCCGCGCCGACGCGTAGGAGACCTGCCGTGCCCAAGCCCCTCGTCCAGACCACCGGCCGCCGCAAGAGCGCCGTCGCCCGCGTCCGCCTCCGCGACGGCGAGGGCAAGATCACCGTCAACGGTCGGACCGTCGAGGACTACTTCCCGAACGAGACCCACCGGATGGTGCTCTCGGAGCCGCTGGTCGCCGTCGAGGCCACCGAGCGCTACGACATCGACTGCACCATGGGCGGCGGTGGCCCCACCGGCCAGGCCGGCGCCATGCGCCTCGGCATCGCCCGGGCCCTGGTCGCGGTGGACGAGGAGACCCGCCCCACCCTCAAGGCGGCCGGCTTCCTCACCCGTGACGCCCGGGAGAAGGAGTCGAAGAAGTACGGCCTCAAGAAGGCCCGCAAGGCTCCGCAGTACAGCAAGCGTTGACACAGGCTCCGGCCTGGTCGCGGGTGTCATTCCTCGGCTGGCGCCTCGGATGACGGATGCCGCCCTTCCCGCTCCTGGCGCCTCCTTCGTCGGCGCCGGGCCGCTCGGGCCCAGCCGTCCCTGGCTCTCAGGGGGCGGCGCGGGCAGTGAGCGCGCCCTTGCCCTCGGAGACCTGACATGACGCTCCGGTTCGGGACGGATGGCGTGCGCGGTGCGGCGAACACGGAGCTGACGCCGGAGCTGGCGCTCGCCCTCGGGCGGGCGGCGGCGCGGACGCTGGGGCCGGGGCCGTGGGTGGTCGGGCGCGACACGCGGGTGTCGGGGCCGCTGCTCCACGCCGCCTTCGCCGCCGGGCTGGCCTCGGAGGGCGCCACCTCGGTCGACCTCGGCGTGGTGCCCACCCCGACGGTCGCCTTCCTGGCCGCCGCCGACCAGCTCCCCGGGGCCATGATCTCGGCGTCCCACAACCCCTACGGCGACAACGGGATCAAGCTGTTCCGCACCGGGGGCCTCAAGCTCGACGACGCCACCGAGGACCGGCTGGAGGCCGACCTGGAGGCGATCGAGGCCGAGGGCATCCCCGGCTCGCCCACCCGCCCCGGCGGCGACCTGGTCGGTCAGCTCCGCTCGGCCCCCGACGCCTGGGAGCGTTACGCCCACCACCTCACCCACGACGTGCTCGACGGGCGCGACCTGGGCGGGCTCAAGGTCGTGGTCGACTGCGCCCACGGCGCCGCCTCGCACATCGGCCCCCAGGTGCTGGCCTCGCTCGGGGCCAGCGTCACCGTCCTCCACGCCGACCCCGACGGCACCAACATCAACCTCGGCGCCGGCTCGACCCACCCCGAGGTGCTCCAGACGGCGGTGCTCGCCCGCCAGGCCGACGTCGGGCTGGCCTTCGACGGCGACGCCGACCGCGTCCTCGCCGTCGACGCCCGGGGCGAGCTGGTCGACGGCGACCAGCTGATCGCCCTCCTGGCGCTCGACATGCGGTCGCGGGGCCTGCTCCACGACGACGCCGTGGTCGTCACCGTGATGACCAACCTCGGGTTCCGCCAGGCGATGGCGGCCGAGGGGATCCGGGTGGTCGACACCCCGGTGGGCGACCGCTACGTGCTCGAGGCGCTCGAGGAGCAGCAGCTGGCCCTCGGCGGCGAGCAGTCGGGCCACATCATCCTGCGCGAGCGGGCCACCACCGGCGACGGGCTGCTGGCCGGTCTGTGCGTCCTCGACGCCGTCAAGCGCACCGGGCGGACGCTGGAGGACCTGGCCTCGGTGATGACCCGGCTGCCGCAGGTGCTCCGCAACGTCAAGGTCACCGGCGCCGCCCGGGACGCCGTCGAGGCGCTGGCGCCCGAGATCGCCCGGGCCGAGATCGCCCTGGCCGGCCGGGGCCGGGTCCTGGTCCGGGCCAGCGGCACCGAGCCGCTCGTCCGGGTCATGGTCGAGGCGCCGACCGAGGACGAGGCCGCCTCGGTGGCCGCCTCCCTCGTCGCCGCCCTGGGCTGAACCGGAGGGACCTCCCCGGGTCCGCCCGGCACCCGACGGGTCTACGGTGCCGCCCATGGGCATCACACGACGGGCATCCACCCTGGTCCTCGCGCTCGGCCTCCTGGTCGGCGGTGCGGCGGCCTGCAGCGACGACGACGGCGACACCGCCGGCGAGGGCACCGAGGAGTCGACCACCACGGCCGCCGGCGACGAGCCGCAGCCGACGCCGCCGGGTGACGACAGCGCCCCCGAGGGCGGCGAGGACGATGTCGAGGCGGCCAACGACGCCGTCATCCAGGAGTACTGCGACGCCTCGGAGGCCTACGCCGCCGCCCTGGAGGCCGGGGACCCGGAGGCCCTCGAGGAGGCCAGCGGGCGGCTGGGCGAGGCGTCCGACGCCGTGGCCCCGGTCGTCGAGACCTTCACCGCCGCCCAGCAGGCCCAGTTCGAGGAGTGCACCGACGCCCAGGGCGGCTGACGTCGCTCGGTAGCATCAGCCGGTCCGCCACACCCCCGGGAGTCTGACCATGTGCGGCATCATCGCCGTCGCCCGCCGCACCAGCGAGCGCCCGCCGCCCGAGTCGGGCGCCGTCCTCGGCCTGGTCGAGGGCACCGCCGACCTGGTCACCAGCTGCAAGGTCGGGCGTGACGTCCGGGGCCCGCTCGACGAGGTGGCGCGCCGGCTGACCGAGGCCGACGCCCTCCTGCGGGGCACCCCGGGGGTGCGGGCCCTGCTCGACGACGGGGCCCTCGTCGTCGGGCTGGAGACCGCCCTGGCGGAGCTGGCGGGGGCGATCGCCGCCCTCGACGGCCGCCTCGACGAGGTCCTGGCCGACCGGCCCACGGCCGAGCAGGAGGAGATCGCCTCGGCCCTGGTCGCCGTGCGCGACGGCGCCTGGGCCATTGGCCGGGACCGGCTGCGCACGGCCCGGGCCGTCGCCGGCCTGGCCGGGCTGGGGGCCACCCGCTCGGCCATCGAGGCCATGACGTCGGTCCAGCTGGCGCTCTCGGCGCTCGACCGGCTGGAGGTCCGGGGGCGGGACTCGGCCGGGATCAGCATCCTGGTCAGCGGGCACGGCCTCGACCTCGCCGCCCCCGACGTGGCCGCCGCCCTGGCCGCCCGGGGCGACGACCCGACCTACGGCTCGGGCTCGGTGCGCTCGGCGGCCGGGTGCCTGTCGTTCGTGTACAAGGCAGCGGCCGAGATCGGCGAGCTGGGTGACAACTCCGCCGCCCTCCGCAGCGCCATCGCCGGCGACGGGCTGCTGGCCCGGGCCATCGCCGCCGACGGGGCCGAGGCCCTGGTCCTGGGCCACACCCGCTGGGCCAGCGTCGGCATCATCAGCCAGGCCAACGCCCACCCGGTCAACAGCGACGAGGAGGCCGAGGCCGCCGACGCCCCCTTCGTCAACGCCGCCCTCAACGGCGACATCGACAACTTCGCCGACCTCAAGGCCGAGGCCGGGCTCAGGCTGGCCCCCGAGATCACCACCGACGCCAAGGTGATCCCGACCCTGGTCAGCCGGGCGCTGGCCGCCGGGGACGCCGACCCCGCCGAGGCCTTCCGCCGCACGGTGACCCGCTTCGACGGCTCGGTGGCCATCGCCGCCTCGGTGGCCGACGACCCGCGGACCCTGCTGCTCGCCCTCCGGGGCAGCGGCCAGGCGCTCTACGTGGGGCTGGCCGACGACCTCTACCTCGTCGCCTCCGAGCCCTACGGCGTGGTCGAGGAGTGCACCACCTACCTGCGCATGGACGGCGAGATCGCCGCCGACCCCGCCGACCCGGCCGGCAGCCGGGGCCAGGTCGTCGTGCTCGACGCCCGGCGGGCGGGGACGACCGAGGGCCTGCGCCGCCTCTCCTACAACGGCGTCGAGCAGCCCATCGACGCCGACGACCTGGCCCGGGCCGAGGTCACCACCCGCGACATCGACCGGGGCGACCACCCGCACTTCCTCCTCAAGGAGATCAGCGAGTCGCCGGTGTCGTTCCGCAAGACGCTGCGGGGCAAGATCGCCACCGCCGACGACGGCTCGCTGGCCGCCCGCCTCGGCCCCGAGACGCTGCCCGACGCCACCCGCAAGGGCCTGGCCGACGGCACGGTCACCCGGGTCGTCGCCACCGGCCAGGGCACCGCCGCGGTCGCCGGCCAGGCGCTGGCGGCCACCCTGGCCGGCCTCACCGCCGGCTCCGACCTCCGGGTCGAGGCCCGCCTGGCCACCGAGCTGTCCGGCTTCGCCCTGCTGCCCGACATGTCGGACACGCTGATCGTGGCCGTCAGCCAGTCGGGCACCACCACCGACACCAACCGCACCGTCGACCTGGCCCGGTCCCGCGGCGCCACCGTCGTCAGCATCGTCAACCGGCGGGGGAGCGACCTCACCGACCGCTCCGACGGGGTCCTCTACACCTCCGACGGGCGCGACGTGGAGATGAGCGTCGCCTCCACCAAGGCCTTCTACGCCCAGGTGGCGGCGGGGATCCTCCTCGCCTCGGCCATCGCCGCCGAGGTCGACGACAGCAGCACCGGCCGCGCCGCCCGCTCCCGGCTGCTGGCCGGCCTGCGGGCCCTGCCCGAGGCCATGGAGGAGGTGCTCGCCACCCGTCCGGCCATCGCCCGGGCGGCCCAGGAGCTGGCGCCGTCCAAGCGCTACTGGGCCATCGTCGGCTCCGGCGCCGACCGCATCGCCGCCCAGGAGCTGCGGATCAAGCTGTCCGAGCTCTGCTACAAGGCGATCGCCTGCGACGCCACCGAGGACAAGAAGCACATCGACCTGTCGTCGGAGCCGCTGATCGTCGTGTGCGCCGCCGGGCTCCAGGGCTCGAACGCCGACGACGTGGCCAAGGAGGTGGCGATCTACCGGGCCCACAAGGCCTCGCCGATCGTCATCGCCTCCGAGGGCGACGAGCGGTTCTCGGCCGCCCTCAAGGTCCTGACCGTCCCGGTGGTCGACCCGGCCCTGTCGTTCGTGCTCGCCACCGTGGTCGGCCACCTCTTCGGCTACGAGGCGGCCCTCGCCATCGACGCCTCGGCGGTGCCGCTGCGCCAGGCCCGGGCCGCCATCGAGGCCCGCATCACCGGCCCGGGCGACGGCGACGGCGAGCGGCTGCTGGCCGACCTGCGCACCGACTTCACCCCGCTGGCCGCCCGCTTCTTCGACGTCCTCCGCAGCGGCGGCTACGACGGCACCCTGGAGGCCGCCACCGCCGTGCGGCTGGCCTCGCTGTTCCGCTACGCCACCGGGCTGGTGCCGCTGGAGAGCTACGACGTCGAGCACGGCCGAGCCGGCTCGCCCGTCGCCCTCGTCGAGGACCTCACCAGCGCCCTCACCGACGCCATCGAGGAGCTGACCCGGCCCGTCGACGCCATCAAGCACCAGGCCAAGACGGTCACCGTCGGCATCTCCCGCAGCGACGAGGGCCTGCTCCAGCTCCCGCTGGTGGCGGCCACGCTGGAGGCCGGCGCCCCCCGCGACCGGGTCAGCTACAAGGCGCTGCGCACCCTGGCCGGGCTCGACCCCGCCGTGGTCGAGGTCGTCGGCCACACTCGCTACGCCGTCGAGGGCTCGGTCGAGACCCACGAGGCCACCGTGCGGGTGATCGACCGGGGCGGGATCTCGCGCGACCTGCCGCTGCGCACCGCCCGCAACCCGATCCTCCGGGGCACCAAGCACCGGGTGGCGATGGAGCGCGAGGTCACCGTGGCCGTCGGCCGCAGCGACGGGCGCACCGTCGTCATCGTCCCCGAGGTGCGGGGCAACGAGTGCACGGGGCTGACCCTGCTCCACTGCCGCTTCGCCGAGCGGCTGCCGGCGGCCCGGGCCCGCTCGGTGCTGGAGCAGTACCGCACCCGCCTGTCGGCCCTGACCGACGCCGTCACCGAGACCGAGCCCACCTTCCGCGACGACCTGCTGGGCGAGATCCCCATGATCGAGCTGCTGACCTCGCCGGTCTACGTCCTGGCGGAGCGCTGGCGCACCGGCCCGTGATCGGCGTCGGCACCGACGTCGTCGACCTGGATCGGTTCCGCACCGCCCTCGAGCGCACCCCGAACCTCGTCCCCCGGCTCTTCACCGAGGCCGAGCGGGCGCTGGCCGACGGGCGCCGGGACCCGGTGCCGACCCTGGCCGCCCGGTTCGCGGCCAAGGAGGCGCTGATGAAGGTCCTCGGTGTGGGGCTGGGCGCCATCGACTGGCACGATGTCGAGGTGGCGCGGGAGGACTCCGGACGACCCCGCCTGATCGTCACCGGCCGGGCCGCGGCGCTGGCCGAGGAGGCGGGGGTGACCGGGTGGCACCTCTCGCTCTCGCACTCGGACCTGGTCGCCATCGCCGTCGTCGCCGCCGACTGATGGCGACGACGAGTACGAACGGTGCCAGGCACCGTTCGTACGCCGGCCGCTGGGGCTTCGCCCACGTCCCCGCCCTCGACGGGTTGCGGGGGGCGGCGGTGGCCGCCGTGCTGCTGTACCACGCCGGCCACCTCGACGGCGGCTACCTCGGCGTCGACCTCTTCTTCGTCCTCTCCGGCTTCCTGATCACGTCGCTGCTGCTGGCCGAGCACCGCAGCACCGGCGGCATCGGGCTGGGCGCGTTCTGGGTGCGGCGGGCCCGGCGCCTGCTCCCGGCCGCCCTGGTGCTGCTCGTCGGGGTGTCCGCCTACGGCTGGCTCCTGGCCCGCCCCGTCGACCTGGAGCAGATCCGGGCCGACGGTCTGGCCACGCTCTTCTACGTCGCCAACTGGCACACGATCTGGCGGGGTTCCAGCTACTGGGACCTGTCGCTGGCGCCCTCGCCGCTCCAGCACACGTGGAGCCTGGCCATCGAGGAGCAGTTCTACCTGCTGTGGCCGCTGGCCGTGGCCTTCGTCGCCCGCCGCGCCGACGACCTGCGCCGGGCCGTCGGGCGGATCGCCGTCGTCCTCGCCGCCGTGTCGGCCGCCCTGTTCGTCGGGCTCCACGCCGCCGGGGCGTCCGACACCCGGATCTACGAGGGCACCGACACCCGGGCCGTCGCCCTGCTCCTCGGCGTGGCCCTGGCCGCCCACCGCGAGCGGCTGGTGGCGTGGCTCGCCCCCCGGGCGCTGGAGGCGATCGGGCTCGGCGCCGCCGTCGTCCTCGGGGTGATGTGGGTCCTGCTCGACGGGCAGTCGCGCTGGGTCTACCGGGGCGGGCTGCCGCTGGCCAGCCTGCTCGGGGTGGTGGTGATCGCGGCGGCCAGCGCCGGGGCCTCGCCGGTGCTCGGGCGGGTCTTCGCCGTCGCCCCGCTGCGGTGGCTGGGGCTGATCAGCTACGGCCTCTACCTCTGGCACTGGCCCGTCTACGTCGCCCTCGACCAGCGCAACGGCACCTACCCCGGGCTCGGGGACCTGCGGCTGGAGGGCGCCGGCCTGCTCGCCGCCAAGCTGAGCCTGTCGCTGCTGGCCGCCCTCGTGTCGTACCGCCTGGTCGAGCGGCCGATCCGGCGGGGCGCGCTCGCGGGGCGGGTCGGGCTCGGCGCCGCCCTCGGCGGGGTCGCCGTCACCGCCGTGATCATCGTCGTCGCCACCGCCGGCGCCGTCGACGCCCCCGAGGGGCCCGAGACCGGTGGCGAGGTCGAGCAGGCCCAGGAGGTCGTCGCCGGGGCGCCGACGGTGCTGATCGCCGGCGACTCGGTCGGTCTGTCGATCGCCGACCAGGTGGTGCGCGACCCGGAGCGCTACGGCGTCAACCCGATCAACGCCGCCGTGCCCGGCTGCTCGCAGGTGGCCCAGGGGCGGCAGGCCAAGAGCTTCGTCGGCCAGGAGTGGTCACCGATCGCCTGCGTGCCCAACCCGGTGACCGAGAGCGACCCCGACGCCCAGGCCGTCCTGCTCTACGTCGGGGCCCGGCCCAACGACTTCATCGTGGTCGACGGGCAGGAGGTGCGGGCCTGCGACCCCGCCTTCGACCGGGTCTACGTCGAGGTCCACACCGAGATGCTGCGGACGCTCACCGACGGGGGCACGCTCCCCAGCGCCGTGGCCCAGATCCCCCGCAGCGGCGAGTTCGCCCTCCCCGCCGAGGGGGCCGACGAGCGCATCGCCTGCGTCAACCGGCTGATCGAGGAGGTCGCGGCGGCGGTGCCCAACGCCCACGTGATCAACACCGGCGCCTTCGTGTGCCCGGGCGAGAGCGGGTGCCGGGAGGAGATCGACGGCGAGCCCCTCCGCTCCGACGGCGTCCACTACGACCAGAACGAGGCCGGCGCCCGGGTCACCGACTGGATCATCGCCCAGCTCCTCGACCTCACCGGCCTCCGCCCCGCCGGCTAGGGCGTCCTGCGGTCCGGCCGGTCACCACCGCCAGGGAACCGGCGCATGCAGCGCAGGACAGCTCCCGGCCGCCGAGGGTGGCTCAGCCGTTCCGGCGCGACCAGGTCGCGCCCACGCGACCTCACCGCGCCGGAACGGTCTGGCCCGACATCTGGCGCGGTCAGGTCGCGCCCACGCGACCTCACCCGACAAGAACCGGTTCTTGTGGGGGGTCGTCGCGATCGAGGGCGCGGCCCTCGGGACGATCGCGGCGCACGCCTAGCCCACCAGGCGGGTGAGGAGGGCGGGCCAGCGGGGGAGGGCGAGGGCGTGGCCGGCGTCGGGGAGGACGACGTGCTCGGCGCCGAGGAGGTCGGCCCACCAGCGGCCGAAGGCGGGGGGCGAGACCTCGTCGACGGCGCCCGACCACACGAACGCCGGGCCGGCGCCGGCCGCCGCGGCCAGGTCGGCGTCGGGGACGGCGGCCTGGGTGGCGACCTCCTCGGCCAGGCCGTCGCGCCCCAGGGCCACGGCCTCGACGGCGGCGGCGACCAGGTGGGCGCCCCCGCCGGGCAGCCCGGCCACCTCGCCGGCCCGGGCCGGGTCGGCCTCGGCCGCCATCTGCTCGGCGACCGCCTCGGGGGTGGCCGGGTCGGCGAGGAGGTAGGGCGCGACCTCGGCGGCCACCACCTCGGGCGCCATCTCGGCGGCCATCTCGGCGAAGAGCTGCCGCCCGGGCCCGGCGGCGGCCGAGACGGCCGTGTCGGCGTAGGCGGTGATCGGCACCAGCGGCGCCACCAGGCCCAGGGCCGACACCCGACCGGGGTGCCGGGCGGCCAGGGCGACGGCGAACGGGGCCCCGGCCGACCAGGCCAGGACGGCGGCCCGCGCCACCCCGGCGGCGTCCAGCACGGCGGCCAGGTCGTCGGCCACCGAGCCGAGGGTCCGCCCCGGGTGGGCGGTGCTCCGGCCGATCCCGGGCCGGTCGACGGCGAGCAACCGCACCCCGGCGGCGGCGGTGACGGCGTCGTCGGGGTGGCGGGAGAGCCGGGAGTCGGGCGTGCCGTGGAGGTACAGCACCGGCCCCCCGGCCGGGTCGCCGACGTCGTCGACGGCGAGCACCCGCCCGTCGGGCCGGGACACGAGCAGGGGCGACGGGGCCATCGGCCGAGCGTAGGGAATCGGCGAACGTTGCCCTCGGTGCGCGATCGGGGAAGAAGGGGGCATCTCGTCGGAGGGGGGCCGGTCGGGTCGCTACCCTCCTGCCGTGACCTCCGCGCCGACCCCTGTCCGCATCGGCCTGCTGGGCTGCGGCAACGTGGGCGGTCCGCTCGTGTCGCTGGTCAACGCCCGGCGGGAGGCGGTCGCCACCACCGCCGGGGTGGAGCTGGAGATCAGCCGCATCGCCGTCCGCAGCCTGGCCAAGGACCGGGGCCTCGACCTCGCCCCCGAGGTCCTCACCGTCGACGCCATGGACGTCGCCACCGACCCCGACATCGACGTGGTGGTCGAGCTGATCGGCGGGATCGAGCCGGCCCGCGAGCTGATCCTCGCCGCCCTCGGCAAGGGCAAGCCGGTCGTCACCGGCAACAAGGAGCTGCTCGCCAACCACGGCGCCGAGCTGGCCGCGGCGGCCGACGCCGCCGGGGTCGACCTGCTGTTCGAGGCCTCGGTGGCCGGCGGCATCCCGATCGTCCGGCCGCTGCGCGAATCGCTCGCCGGCGAGGACATCAGCCGGGTGATGGGCATCGTCAACGGCACCACCAACTTCATCCTCACCCGGATGACCGAGGACGGCACCGGCTACGCCGAGGCCCTGGCCGAGGCCCAGAGCCTGGGCTACGCCGAGCGCGACCCCACCGCGGACGTCGAGGGCTACGACGCCGGGGCCAAGGCGGCGATCATCGCCTCGCTGGCCTTCGGCACCCGGGTGGTGGCCGGCGACGTGTACCACGAGGGCATCTCGGGCGTCTCGGCCCACGACATCGCCTCGGCGTCGCGCCTCGACCACGTCATCAAGCTCCTCGCCGTGTGCGAGCAGCTGGAGGGCGACGACGGGCCCGAGGTGGCGGTGCGGGTCCACCCGGCCATGGTCCCGCTCCAGCACCCGCTGGCCGGGGTCCGCGACAGCTTCAACGCCGTCTTCGTCGAGGGCGCCGCGGTCGGCGACCTGATGTTCTACGGCCGCGGGGCCGGGGGCGATCCCACCGCCTCGGCCGTGCTCGGCGACCTGGTCGACGCCGCCGTCAACCGGGTCAAGGGCACGGCGGCGGCCGTCGGCTTCGGGGGGCGGGCCCGGATCCGCCCCATCGACGAGCAGCGCAGCCCCTTCTACCTGAGCCTCGACGTCGCCGATCGGCCCGGCGTGCTGCGGGCCATCGCCGAGGTGTTCGAGCGCCACGACGTCTCGATCCGCTCGATGGAGCAGGAGCGCATCGGCGCCGACGCCCGCATCGTGCTGATCACCCACGTCGCCCGCGAGGCCGACCTCCGGGCCACGGTGCAGGACCTCGGGGAGCTGCCGACCGTCCACGAGATCGGCAGCGTCATCCGCGTCGTCAGCGCCGAGGCCTGAGCCCGTGCGCTACCTCAGCACCCGGGGCTCCTGCCCCCCCGTCGGCTTCGACGGCGCCCTGATCGGCGGGCTGGCCCCCGACGGCGGCCTGTACGTCCCCGAGGAGTGGCCGGCGATCGACGTCCACCCGTCGGTCGAGCGCTACACCGACGTCGCCGTCGACGTCTTCGCCCCCTACGTCAGCCCCGGCATCGCCCGTGACGAGCTGCGGGCGATCGTCGAGGAGGCCTACGCCACCTTCGACCACCCCGACGTGTGCCCGGTGCGGCCGCTCGACGACGCCGGGCTCCACCTCCTCGAGCTGTTCCACGGCCCGACGCTCGCCTTCAAGGACGTCGCCCTCCAGCTGCTGGGCCGGCTGATGGACCGCGAGCTGGCCCGCCGCGACGAGCGGGCCACGGTGCTGGTGGCCACCTCGGGCGACACCGGGTCGGCCGCCATCGAGGCGTGCCGGGGCCGGGAGCGGCTCGACATCGTCGTGCTCCACCCCGCCGGCCGGGTCAGCGACGTCCAGCGCCGGCAGATGACCACGGTCGACGAGCCCAACGTCCGCAACGTGGCCGTCGACGGCGACTTCGACGCCTGCCAGGACCTGGTCAAGGCCACCTTCGCCGACGCCCCCCTGCGCGACGCCCTGCGGCTGTCGGCCATGAACTCGATCAACTGGGCCCGGGTGATGGCTCAGGTCGTCTACTACGTGACCTCGGCCGCCGCCGTGGCCCCCGACGGCCCGGTGTCGTTCTCGGTGCCCACCGGCAACTTCGGCAACGTCCTCGCCGGGTGGGTGGCCAAGCAGGGCGGGCTCGACGTCGACCGCTTCGTCGTCGGCTCGAACCGCAACGACATCCTGGCCCGCTGGATCGACACCGGGGTGATGCAGGTCGACGGGGTCGAGCCCAGCCTCTCGCCCTCGATGGACATCCAGGTGTCGAGCAACGTCGAGCGCTACCTGTGGGAGCTCTACGGCCGCAACGGCTCGACCGTGGCCGAGACGATGGCCACCTTCCGCGCCACCGGCCGGTTCGACATCGGCGAGGCCCGCCACCAGCGGGTGCGCTCTGGGTTCTCGGGCGTGCGAGTCGACGACGAGGCGACGCTGGCCGAGATCCGCCGGGTCCACGAGGCCGACGGCCTGCTCGTCGACCCGCACACCGCCGTCGGCATCGCCGCCGCCCGGGCCGTGCCGATGGACCCCGACATCCCCCGGATCGTCCTGGCCACGGCCCACCCGGCCAAGTTCCCCGACGCCGTCGAGTCCGCCACCGGCGTCCGCCCGGTCCTGCCCGACCACCTCGCCGACCTGTTCGACCGCGACGAGCACGTCGTCCCCCTGGCCAACGACCCCGCCGTCCTCGCCGACTACCTCCGCGCCGAGCTGCTCTAGACGTCGGTACGGTCCTGCGCATGGACCTCCGGATCTTCACCGAGCCCCAGCAGGGGGCCAGCTACGACGACCTGCTGGCCGTGGCCACCCTCGCCGAGGAGCTCGGCTTCGACGCCTTCTTCCGCTCCGACCACTACCAGCGGATGGGGGGCGGGTCGCCGCTCCCGGGGCCGACCGACGCCTGGATCACGCTCGCCGGGCTGGCCCGCGACACCTCGACGATCCGCCTCGGCACCCTCGTCACCGCCGGCACCTTCCGCCTCCCGGGGCCGCTGGCCATCAGCGTGGCCACCGTGGACGCCATGAGCGGGGGCCGGGTCGAGCTGGGCCTCGGGTCGGGCTGGTTCGAGGAGGAGCACACGTCCTACGGCATCCCCTTCGGCTCGGTGAAGGAGCGGTTCGACCGCTACGAGGAGCAGCTGGCGATCATCACCGGGCTGTGGGCCACGCCCGAGGGCGAGACGTTCACCTTCGACGGCGCCGAGTACCAGCTGGTCGACTCGCCGGCGCTGCCCAAGCCGGTCCAGACGCCCCGCCCGCCGATCATCATCGGCGGCGGGGGCCCGACGCGGACGCCCCGCCTGGCCGCCACCTACGCCGACGAGTTCAACATGCCCTTCACCGACCTCGACGGGACGAGCGCGGCGTTCGACCGTGTGCGCGCCGCCTGCGAGGCCCGGGACCGCGACCCGGGGTCGATGGTCCTGTCGGCCGCCCAGGTGGTGTGCTGCGGGGTCGACGAGGCCGAGGTCGCCCGGCGGGCGCAGGCGATCGGCCGGGAGGTCGACGAGCTCCGCCGGAACGGCGCCGCCGGCACCCCCGACGAGGTGGTCGCCCGGCTCAGGGCCTACGGCGAGAAGGGTGCCACCCGGGCCTACCTCCAGGTGCTCGACCTCGGGGACCTCGACCACCTCCGCCTCCTCGCCGCCGAAGTCCTCCCGCAGGTCTAGGTCGGTAGCCTCCCGGGGATGACGTCGCCCGCCCCCGCTGCCCCGGACACCCGGGACATGGGCTGGCACCCGGATCCCTGGCAGCGGCACCAGGTCCGGTTCCACGACGGGCACCAGTGGACCGAGCACGTGGCCGACGGCGGCTTCGCCAGCCTCGACTCGACCCCGGTCGCCGACCTGCCCCGCTCGCACCCTCGCCCCGTCCGGGAGACGCCGCCGGACGAGGGCGATGGGCCCCGGGTCGTCCCCGACGCCGACCGCCAGCCGGCCTCGCTGGCCAGCGAGCTGCTCCTGCTCGACGGGCGGGGCGACGACCGCCGGGCGCTGCTCGGGCCCGACGACAGCACCGCCGGCCGGGTCGAGCGCCCCCGTCCCCCGTGGCCCCGCCGGGCCCTCGGGCTGCTCGTGCCGGCACCGACGGCCGCCGCCACCCGCCTGGTCGTCACCGATGCCGACGGCGCCGTGGCCCTGCGGCTCTCGCGCCCGGCCCGCCGCATCGCCCCGGTGGTCGACCTCGAGGGGCCCGACGGGCTGCGGGGCGCGATCCGGGCCGAGGCGGTCCGCCAGGGCCTGCGGGCCGAGGTCCGCGCCGGCGACGAGGTGATCGGCCGGCTGGAGCAGGTCGGGCCGCGCCCCACCGCCCTGCGGGTGGTCGCCCCCGACGGTGCCCCGCTCGCCCGCCTGGCCGCCGTCTGGGACGTGCCCGGCCGCCGTCGCCACCTGCCCCCCGGGGTGCTGCTGGTCGACCGCCGGCCGCCGGGCGGGGGTCCGCTCGACCCCGGCCGGGCCCCGCTGCTGCTCGGCGCCCTGCTGGCCGCCGAGCTCCTGCTGCCCCCACCGCCCCCGCCATCCTGAGCGATCCGCTAGCAAGGGGGCCATGGCCGCCTTCGATCCGCCCGTCACCGCCGTCCGCGAGGTGGTGACCCGGGCCCTCGCCGAGGACCTCACGCCGCTCGGCGACGTCAGCGCCGCCCTGCTCCCGCCGGGTGCGACTGCGACCGCCGTGCTCCGGTCCCGGGCCACCGGCGTCGTCGCCGGGTGCGCCTGCGCCGCCGAGGTCTTCGACCAGGTCGACCGGCGGATCGCCGTCGAGTGGCAGCTCGACGACGGCGACGGGGTCGAGCCCGGGGGCGTCCTCGGCGTGGTGTCCGGGCCGCTGGCCCCGATCCTCACCGCCGAGCGCACCGCCCTCAACCTCCTCGGCCACCTGAGCGGGGTGGCCACGCTGACCCGGGCCTTCGTCGACGCCGCCGGGCCCGACCTGCGGGTCTGGGACACCCGCAAGACCACCCCCGGGCTGCGGGCCCTCGAGAAGGCGGCCGTGCGGGCCGGAGGCGGTGCCAACCACCGCGGCAACCTCTCGGAGTGGGTGATGCTCAAGGACAACCACCTGGAGCTGGTGGGCGTGGCCGAGGCGGTCGCCCAGGCCCGGGCGTGGTTCCCGGCCCGGACGGTCCACGTCGAGTGCGACACGGCCGAGAAGGTGAGCGAGGCGCTGGCCGCCGACGTCGACGCCCTGCTGTTCGACAACATGACCCCCGACGAGGCCCGGGCCTGCGTCGCCCTGGTCGACGAGCACGCCGCCGCCACCGGGCGTCGTCGCCCCGTCGTCGAGATCTCCGGCGGCATCACCCTGGAGACGGTCGGGGCCTACGCCGAGGTCGGCGCCGACCTCGTCTCCTCCGGGAGCCTGACCAACAGCGCCCCCGTCCTCGACATCGGCCTCGACGTCTCCTCGACCTGGCTGGAGGGCAGCGGCGGCCCCCGCGAGCGCCGCTCATCCACCCGATAGGAGGATCTCGACCCGGCGGCTCGGCTTCAGAGGGATGAGGTCGGACCGATGCGCGAGGAGAGCGCGGATGCTGTCGAGGACGAAGTTCCGGGCCAGCTCGGCGTGCTCCCGCGCCCGCCGGTCGTCGACCTCCTCACCGTGGGCGACCTCGCTCCTCACCGCGTAGACGTTCCGGACTTGCTTCTGGATGCGATGCCGTTCCTCGGCCGAGCGGCCCAGGAGCCAGGCGACCGCATAGGCGATGCGCGTCGTGAGGTCCGAACCCTTCGAACCGAAGAGGTTGTCCAGAGCGATGACGGCGTCCAGCAGCGAGTCGGCCGGATCCGCGCGCTCGATCGAGGATCGGACGATGCGCGAGAGCGCAACCGTGATCGAGGTGTGCCGGTGCTCATCGAGGAGCTGCACCCAACGAGCCCAGCGCTCGCAGGCCGCCTCGGTCAGCTTGATGGGGTCGAGGTGCGGCATCTGAGCCGGGTCACGGTTGGCGGTCCCGTTGGTGCCGAGGACCGGGTCGAAGACCGACTGCCATGAGAGGACGATGCGCGGACTCCCCGAGGCATCGTCCTGCTCCGTGAGGAGAAGACCGAGCTGTAGGTCGCGCAGGCGCTCGCCGAGGAGCAAGTGGGCCCGGAGGCGGTCCGGCCATGGCTGCATCGGGTCGAAATCGGGGTCGATGTCGATCCGGTAAGGCAGGGCCGTCTCGCAGACGACATCTCCGCGGTAGTCGATGGTGACCTGGTCATCCATGGTCGCGACCCGATGGGGCTTGACGTGGGCCAGGGCTCGGAGGTCGATGTCGGTCGCCGGGCGCAGGCGTCCCCAGGGGAGCTCGATGTCAGCCCGCTCCGGCAGGAGGATGCCAGCCAGGCCCATTCGGCAGGGTGCGGAGAGCTTCTCGCCCCGGATCGCCGCTCGGACCTCCGCCAAGGTCGTCCGAAGAGCGTCTGACTGCTGCTGAAGGGTTGGTGTCCCGGACTCGGTCAGTGAGACGCGCTCCCAGCTCCGCCGGCAGAGCGCTTCGGCGAACGACATGCTTTGCAGGCTCGATCCTCGTCCGGTGCTGGTGTGCACGGTTCCCAACCGTCCGACGCCCGAGTCGTCGCGGGGGAAGAGGCGAGCCAAGGTGGGATCGTCCAGCAGGAGACGGTGTATCTCGTCGGCGAGTGGATGGCGGAACGAGACGGGGAGCGATGGCCAGAATGGGTCAGGCCCCCACTCAT
>DASTYI010000190.1:0-9067 GCA_035765045.1 Iamia sp.
GTCAGCCCAGGGCGCTCTGGCCGTTGAGCATGCTGATGACCCCCGGGACCATGCCCAGCACGCTCAGGCCGAGGGCGAAGTAGCGCACCGGGTGGCGGCGGAACAGGGCGGCGACGCCGGCCATGAACAGCGAGACGGCGAAGTAGACGTTGGCCAGCTCGAACTCGTCGCCGGCGCTGTCGGCCTTCGCCCCCTCCTCGAACTTGGCGTCGGCCTCGGCGCTGGCCGCCTCGTAGTCGTCGAAGGACTCGACGACGTACTCGTCGAGGTCGAGCGGCGTCGGCGGCGTCTCCTCCTCGGGCAGGTCGGCCCAGACCGCGGTGGCGGCCTCGAGCTCGGGGCCGAAGTAGAGCTCGCGCATCTCGTTGGCCAGCTCGGGGTCCTCGATGGCGAGCAGGTTGTACTGGAGGAACAGCTGCTTGTCGGCGAAGTACGTCTGCGAGTAGTCGTCGTAGTAGCTGTTGGCGTCCGAGGTGGCCTTGGTCGACTCGGTGTAGCCGGCGAGGGCGTCGCCGTCGGTCAGAGCGGCCTTGTAGGCCGAGAAGGCGGTCAGCGCCCCGGCCAGGCCGAGGAGGATGGCGGCCAGCAGCTCGACCTTGCCGCGGCGGGCCTCGTCGTCGACCTCGACGGGCGGGGCCGGGTCGGCGGCGGGCGGGTCGGCGGGTGCGGCGGTGGCCTTGCCGAGGCCCGGCGCCGTCGCCCCGTCCCCGGACGCGGGCGGACCCGTCGTCGCGTCGTCCTGGTCGGACATGTGTGGTTCTCCCATTCCCTGCCAGGGCTCCCACAGCCCCGTTCGGGGGGATGGTCTACCACCTCCTCCGGGGGCGTCCGTGCTAGGACGTGCGCCCATGGCCACGCCCTCGCCCGAAGACGCCGTCCGCCGCTACCTGCAGTGGCTGGAGGACCCGGCCTCGCTCGTCGACGACGACGCCGTGGCCCGGGCCGAGGAGGCGGTCGCCTCGGCCGCCGACCCGCTGGCCCGGCTCCACGCCCTGGCCGACCTCGAGCACGCCCGGGCCGCCGACTCCGAGGGCGTCACCGCCGACTTCGTGGCCCACGCCAAGGCCTACGCCGAGGCCCAGTCGATCCCGCTGGCCGCCTTCGAGGCGCTGGGCGTGCCGGTCGAGGTGCTGCGCCAGGCGGGGCTGACCGGGGGCCGGGGCACCCGGCGGCCGGCCACCGGCCAGCGGGCCCCCAAGGTGTCGATCGAGGAGCTCAAGGCCGCCGCCCGGCGCCTGCCCAAGCAGTTCACCCTGGCCGACGTGGCCCGCGAGGCCGGGGGCGGCTCGCCCCAGACGGTGCGCAAGGCCGTCGAGGAGATGATCGCGGCCGGCCAGGCCCGCAACCTCGGCCCCAAGCCCGACCACAGCGGCCGCGGCCGCGCCCCCACCCTCTACGAGCTGGCCTGACCCGCCACCCCTCTGCCCAACGTTGGACGGGAACCCGCCGCATGCGGCGGATGCGGTCCAAGGTTCGGCGGGTCGGGGGCGGGTGGGCGGCGGGCGGCGCGGCGCCGGCGCTCGACGGCGTCGTGGCGGCGGGCCGCCACCCGCAGGGCGAGGAAGCCGAGCGCCCCGACCCCGAGGGCGACGGCGGCGGGCACCAGCCGCTCCCGGGCCGCGTCCTCGCAGCGGACGATGATCGCCTGGGCGTTGGGGTCGTCGTCGTGCTCCTGGGCCACGAGCCGGACGGCCGACGGGCCGCAGCGACCGTCGCCGTGGGGGACGTCGACCGCCACCGGGGTGAGCGCCAGGTAGGCGGCGAGGATCAGCCCGAGCGATCCCACCACGCCGGCCAGCTGCCTCATCGGCGAGACCCTACGCCGCCGTCGCCGCGCCGGTCGCGTCCGTCGGGTACTGTGGCGCCCGCCACATCTGGACAGGTGTCCAGAAACCGGCTCGGAGGTGGACGATGCAGCACGACCTGGTGATCCGCGGCGGGACCGTCGTCGACGGGACGGGGTCTCCGGCGGTCACCGCGGACGTCGCCGTCGACGGCGGTCGCATCACCGCGGTGGGCCGGGTCGAGGGGCGCGGCGCCACCGAGATCGACGCCGACGGCGCCCTGGTCACGCCGGGCTGGGTCGACATCCACACCCACTACGACGGCCAGGTCACCTGGGACGACGACCCCGGCCCCAGCGCCGAGCACGGCGTCACCACCGTGGTGATGGGCAACTGCGGCGTCGGCTTCGCCCCCTGCCCGCCCGACCGCCGGGACTGGATGGTCGGGCTGATGGAGGGGGTCGAGGACATCCCCGGCGCCGCCCTCCACGAGGGGATCAGCTGGGAGTGGGAGACCTATCCCGAGTACCTCGACGCCCTCGACCGGCGGGCCTGGACCGTCGACGTCGGCTCCCAGGTCGCCCATGGCGCCGTCCGGGCCTACGTGATGGGGGAGCGGGGCGCCCGCAACGAGCCCGCCACCCCCGAGGACGTCGCCGCCATGTCGGCGCTGGTGGAGGAGGCGGTGCGGGCCGGCGCCCTCGGCGTCAGCACCAGCCGCACCATCGCCCACCGGGCCATCGACGGCGAGCCCGTCCCCGGCACCTACGCCGCCGAGGACGAGCTGTTCGGCCTCGGCACCGCCCTGGCCCGGGCCGGCTCGGGCGTGTTCGAGCTGGCCCCCGTCGGCTCGGCCGGCGAGGACCTGGTCGCCGCCAAGCAGGAGGTCGACTGGATGCGCCGGCTGGCCGCGGCCACGGGCCGGCCCGTCACCTTCGCCCTCCTCCAGGCCGACGACGACCCCGAGCTGTGGCGGGAGATGTGCGACCTGTCCGCCGCCGCCTGCGCCGAGGGGGCCTCGCTCCACCCCCAGGTCGCCGGGCGCCCGACCGGGATGCTCGCCGGGCTCGACACGACCTACTGCCTCTTCACCGGCATCCCCGCCTACGACGCCATCGCCGACCTTCCCGTCGCCGAGCGGGTCGCCCGGCTGCGCGACCCCGAGGTCCGGGCCCGCATCGTCGACCCGCCCGACGTCGACGCCGAGACCCGGGCCCAGCTGGAGGCCAGCTTCGAGCGCTTCTTCGTGCTCGGCGACCCGCCCGACTACGAGCCCGGGCCCGAGCGGAGCATCGCCGCCGTGGCCGCGGCCTCCGGTCGGGGCCCGCTCGAGGTCGCCTACGACGCCTTCCTCGCCGAGGACGGCGCCGGGCTGCTCTACCTGCCGATCCTCAACTACGCCCAGGGCACCAGCGAGCCGACCCGGGAGATGCTGCTCCACCCGGCCGCCGTGCTCGGCCTGGGTGACGGCGGCGCCCACGTCGGCTTCATCTGCGACGGCTCGACGCCCACGTGGATGCTCACCCACTGGACCCGCGACCGGAGTCGGGGCGAGCGCCTGCCGCTCGAGCTGGTCGTCCGGCGCCAGACCGGCGACACCGCCGCCCTCTACGGCCTCGGCGACCGGGGCCGGCTGGCGCCCGGGCTGCTGGCCGACGTCAACGTGATCGACCACGCCGGGCTGCGGCTGGCGACGCCCCGGGTCGTCCACGACCTCCCCGCCGGTGGTCGGCGGCTGCTCCAGGGGGTCGAGGGCTACGTTGCCACCGTGAAGTCAGGGACGATCACCCGTCGCCACGGCGAGCGCACGGGCACCACACCGGGACGACTCGTGCGGGGGGCCCGATGAGGGCCCGGGGGGTCGTGGCCGGGGCGGCGCTGGTCGCCGCCCTGCTGGCCGGGTGCAGCGACGACGACGGCGACGACCCGGTCGCCCAGTCGGGCACGCCGGAGAGCACCACCGAGCCGTCGGCGAGCGAGCCGGGCGCCACCGAGCCGGCCGCGGCCGAGCCGCTGAGCATCCTCGTCACCAACGACGACGGCTACTCGGCCGAGGGCATCGACGCCGTGGTCGAGGCGCTGGTCGGCGCCGGCCACGAGGTCGAGGTCGTCGCCCCGCTGGAGCAGCAGAGCGGCACCGGCGGCACCTTCACCGAGGGCGCCGTCGAGAGCCAGGAGGAGGAGACGGCCAGCGGCCACCCGGCCCTGGCGGTCGCCGGCTACCCGTCGGACTCGGTGCGCGTCGCCCTCGACGAGCTGGAGATGACGCCCGACCTCGTCGTCTCGGGCATCAACGAGGGCCAGAACGTCGGCCCCCTCGTCGACATCTCGGGCACGATCGGCGCCGCCCGGGCCGCCGTGGCCCGGGGCGTGCCGGCCCTCGCCCTCAGCGCGTCGACCGGGCCCTTCGCCGCCGGCTACGAGGCCGGTGCCGGCCTGATGCTCACCTGGATCGAGGAGCACGCCGCTGCCCTGGCCGCCGGCGAGGCGCCGGTCGAGGTGACCAGCATCAACGTCCCGAGCTGTGCCGAGGGCGAGCCCGAGGAGCTGGTCGAGGTCCCCGTCGGCACCGGCGGCGACGTCCTCGCCGAGAGCGACTGCACCTCGGACCTGACCGACCCCGCCGACGACGTCGAGGGCCTCAACCACGGCTTCCCCACCCTGACCGTCGTCCCCGCCGAACCCGCCACCCCGCCCCAGCCCGGCTGACCCCGTGCTTCGGCACCGCCGGCAGCTGGCGATCGGATCAGCCGGGTTCCCGTCGGATCTGATCGCCGGTTCGGGGGCCGGCCAGGCCCATCCCGGCCGGGGTGCGGCCTAGGGTGCGGGGATGAGCGAGGCAGCGGAGAAGGCGTTCACCCTCTACCAGGCCGATGTCGGCAACGACGAGGGGGCGGGGGAGTGGTTCGAGGTCACCCAGGACCAGATCGACTCCTTCGCCGACGTGACCCTGGACCACCAGTTCATCCACGTCGACCCGGAGGCGGCCAAGGCCACCCCGTTCGGCACGACGATCGCCCACGGCTTCCTGACGCTGTCGATGCTGACCCACCTGTCGAAGGGAGCCTCGTCGGCCGAGCCCGACCCGGCCCGCTACGAGGGCGTGCTGATGGGCGTCAACTACGGCTTCGACAAGGTGCGGTTCGTCAGCCCGGTCAAGGTCGGGTCGCGCATCCGGGCCCGGGCCGTCACCGCCGACGTCGTCCTCAAGGGCAGCGCCATCGACGTGACCCGCAGCTTCACCGTCGAGATCGAGGGCGAGGAGAAGCCGGCCCTCGTCGCCGACTGGATCACCCGGATCGTCTACGCCTGATCGCCTCGAGGTGCCAGGCACCTTGAGGCGATCGCTCAGAGCTTGGCCAGCACGTCGTCGGCGAAGCGGTGGAGGCCGTCGAGCTTGCCCTGGAGGTCGAGCCCGAAGCCGCCGTAGAACGCCCACGGCATGGTCAGGACGTCGGTGACGCCGACGTCGGCGGCCCGGCGGTAGTCGTCGAGGCCGACGGCGTCGTCGAGCGAGGCGATCATCGAGAAGGGGACGTCGGTGCGGCCCAGCCGCTCGCGCTCGTCCTCGATCCGCTGGCGGTACTCGGCCGCCTCGGGGGTGGAGATCAGGTCGCTGATCCAGCCGTCGTGGCGGGCGGCCCGGCGCAGCGCCGGCTCGGACATGCCCCCGACGTAGATCGGCACCGGCGCCGGCGGGGTGGGCGTCATCTCCAGGCGGGGGACGTCGTAGAACTCGCCGTGGTGCTCGGTCCAACCCTCGCTCCAGAGCGAGGCGAGGAGCGACAGCATCTCGTCGGCCCGCTTGCCCCGCCGGCGGAAGGGCTCGCCGAGCAGGTCGAACTCCTCCTCGCACCAGCCCATCCCGACGCCGAGGCCGACCCGCCCCCCGGTCAGCGCCGAGGCGGTGGCGACCATCTTGGCCACGGTGAACGGGTCCCGCATCGGGAGCACGTAGACGTTGGTGAAGAAGCGGAGCCGTTCGGTCACCGCCCCCATCGCCCCGATCGTCACCCACGGGTCGACCCACGGGGTGAAGGGCTCCCAGCGGCGGGAGCCGTCCTCGGTGTAGGGGTACTCGGTCTCCAGCTCGGCCAGGTTGACGACGTGGTCGGCGACGGTCATGGCGTGGTAGCCGCGCTCGTCGGCGGCCCGGGCGATGGCGGTCAGCTCCGACGGGTCGATGTAGGCGGTGGCGATCGAGAACCGCACGGCCGGCCCGTCAGGCATGGGTGCCGCCGTCGATGCGGATGATCTCGCCGCTGATGTGGGCGCCGTCGTCGGAGGCGAGCATGGCCACCACCGAGGCGACCGAGGCCGGGTCGCCGGGGCCGATGGGCGACATGATCCGGGGGATGAGGTCGAAGTCGGCGTCGGCGGGGAGGTCGAGCCCCTTGGTCATCCCGGTGCGGACGCTCCCCGGGGCGATGGCGTTCACGCGCACGCCCCGCTTCGAGTACTCGACGGCCAGGGTGTGGGTCAGGGCCGCCACCCCGCCCTTCGACGCCGCGTAGGCCGCCATCCACGGGTGCCCGAACTCGGCCGAGGTCGAGGCCGAGTTGACGATGACGCCGCCCCCGTCGAGCAGGTGGGGGAGGGCGGCCCGGCACACGAGGAAGGTGGACGTGAGGTTGACCCGGATCACCTGGTCCCAGAGCTCCAGGCTGTGCTCGGTCGAGTGGGCGGCCCGGAGGATGCCGGCGATGTTGGCCACCACGTCGAGCCCGCCCCCGGTCTCGACGGCGAGGGCGACGGCGGCGGCGACGGCCGACTCGGACGAGACGTCGGCGACGTGGGCGGTGATCGACCCGGTCGCCCCGGCGGGCAGGGCGTCGACCGTCGTCTCCAGCCCCTCGGCGTCCAGGTCGACGGCCAGCACGGTCGCCCCCTCGGCCGCCAGGCGGAGGGCGGTGGCGGCGCCGATGCCCGACGCCGCCCCGGTGACGAGGGCGCTCCTCCCCGTCAGGCGGGGACCGGGGAGGGGGGTGATCGGGGGTTGCAGCTCGGCCATGCCCGAACACTAGAACACGTTCTCGTTTTCGGCTCGTAGCGTGACCCGATGAGCACCGAGATCCCCGAGAGCCACCGCGACCTCCTCGACGCCCCGGTGGCCACGCTGGCCACGATCGGCCCCGACGGGCGGCCCCAGCTGTCCGCCGTCTGGTTCCTCGCCGACGCCGACGGCATCCGCATCTCGCTCAACAGCACCCGGCAGAAGACGAAGAACCTGAGCGCCAACCCGGCGGCCACCCTCTTCGTCCTCGACCCGGCGAACCCGATGCGCTACCTGGAGGTCCGGGGCGACGCCACCCAGGCCCTCGACCCCGACTACGCCTTCGCCGACCAGGTCGGCCAGAAGTACGGCGGCGTCGACCTCCGCCAAATGGACGGTGAGGGCGAGACCCGCGTCGTCGTCACCCTGCACCCCACCCGGGTGAACGCCGTGGCGATGGGCTGACCCACTACTCGGCCAGACGGCCGGGCTCGGGGTCACCGGGGTCGGGGATGCCGCAGGTCCCGTCGGCGGCGCGGTTGGGGACCGCCCGGGCGACGACCTCCCCCTCGACGTCCCGGTAGGCGCAGTCGAGCCCGAGGACCAGGAGCCCCTTCGTCGCCGGGGGCCGGTCGGGCCGCATGCCGGGCGGGAGCGAGGTCGACGACGCCGGGGGCTCGACGGAGAGCGGGTCGACCGAGGCCGGATCGACGGTGGCGGGACGATCGGGGTTGTCGCAGTCGCCGGGACCGGGGTCGCCGCCGTCCTGGAGCGAGACCTCGTAGCCCCGGAGGCCGGGCTGGAGGTCGAGGACGTAACCCCCGCCCTTGCAGAAGCGAGGCTCGGTCTCGCGGCCGGCCCAGGCGCCGAAGCCGATCACGCCGGCGATGGCCGCGACGAGCAGGGCGACGACAGGTGTCCGCACGGGGGGCCATCGGACGGGTCGGGGCCGATGTGAGCGGTGGCGCTAGCCTCGACCCCGGCGCCCACCCGCAGGTGGACGTCGTGCAGGGCCGTCAAGGGTGAGCCAGCTGGTTCCGGCCCGGCGTCGCAGACCGACCGAACCAGACGTCCCGGCTCCGCCGCGGGCGCTCACCCGCATCCCTGGAGGACGCACATGCCCCTCGCCCCTGACGACTTCAAGGTCGCCGACCTCTCGCTCGCCGGCTTCGGCCGCAAGGAGATCCAGCTCGCCGAGCACGAGATGCCCGGCCTGATGGCCACCCGCGCCGAGTTCGCCGACGCCCAGCCCCTGAAGGGCGCCCGGATCATGGGCTCGCTGCACATGACCATCCAGACCGCCGTCCTGATCGAGACGCTGGTCGCCCTGGGCGCCGACGTCCGCTGGGTCAGCTGCAACATCTTCTCGACCCAGGACCACGCCGCGGCGGCGACGGTCGTCGGCCCCGACGGCACCACCGACGCCCCCCGGGGCGTGCCCGTCTACGCCTGGAAGGGCGAGACGCTGGAGGAGTACTGGTGGTGCACCGAGCAGGCCCTGCGCTGGCCCGACGGCGGTGGCCCCAACATGATCCTCGACGACGGCGGCGACGCCACCATGCTCGTGCTCAAGGGCAAGGAGTACGAGGCCGCCGGCGCCGTCCCCGAGCCCACCGAGGACGACTCCGAGGAGTGGACGGTCGTCCTGAACCTCCTGAAGGAGAGCGTGGCCAAGGAGCCGACCCGCTGGACCGAGGTCGCCGCCGGCATCAAGGGCGTCACCGAGGAGACCACCACGGGCGTCCACCGCCTCTACCAGATGTTCGAGCGGGGCGAGCTGGCCTTCCCGGCCATCAACGTCAACGACTCGGTCACCAAGTCGAAGTTCGACAACCTCTACGGCTGCCGCCACAGCCTCATCGACGGCCTCAACCGGGCCACCGACGTGATGATCGGCGGCAAGGTCGCCTTCGTGGCCGGCTACGGCGACGTCGGCAAGGGCTGCGCCCAGAGCCTCCGGGGCCAGGGCGCCCGGGTGATCGTGGCCGAGGTCGACCCGATCTGCGCCCTCCAGGCCGCCATGGAGGGCTTCCAGGTGGCCCGGCTCGAGGACGTCCTCGACTACGCCGACATCTACATCACCACCACCGGCAACAAGGGCATCATCAGCGCCGAGCACATGGCCCGGATGAAGCACCAGGCGATCGTCGCCAACATCGGCCACTTCGACAACGAGATCGACATGGCCGGCCTGGCCCGCATGAGCGACGTCCAGAAGACCGAGATCAAGCCCCAGGTCCACGAGTTCACGTTCCCCGACGGGCACTCGATCATCGTCCTGGCCGAGGGC
>DASTYI010000191.1:0-38330 GCA_035765045.1 Iamia sp.
CGCGAGGTCGCGCTCCCCTTCCTAGGCCGCTTCTTCCGCTAGCTCCTTCGCCCGCGCGAGCGCGGCGTCGAGCATCGGCGGCGTGAACCGGCCCGTGAACGTGTTCTGCTGGCTCGGGTGGAAGCAGCCGAGCAGCGTCCAGGGCGCGCCGGGAAGCTCGGCGCCGTGGCCGAACCGCGGCCGGGGGCGCGGGTACGGGTCGCCGCCGGGCATCGCCGCCCGGACCCGCAGCGCGGCGTCCCACGCGAAGGCGCCGAGGCACACGACGACGCGCACCCTTTCGAGCGCCGCCAGCTCGGGGACGGCCCAGGTCGCGATGCAGGTGTCGCGCTCGGCCGGCGTCGGCCGGTTGGCCGGCGGCGCGCAGCGCACCGCGGCGGTGATCCAGCAGTCCGTCAGCTCGAGGCCGTCGTCGCGTGCGACCGAGAACGGCCGGTTGGCGAACCCGGTCCGGTGCAGGGAAGCGAACAGGAAGTCGCCCGAGCGGTCGCCGGTGAAGATGCGGCCGGTGCGGTTGGCGCCGTGGGCCGCCGGGGCCAGCCCGACGATCGCCAGGTGGGCGGCGGGGTCGCCGAAGCCGGGCACGGGCCGGGCCCAGTACGTCTCGTCGCGGAAGGCGGCCCGCTTCTCCCGGCCGACCTGCTCGCGCCAGGCGACCAGGCGGGGGCAGGCCCGGCAGTCGACGATCTCGGCCTCGAGGGCGGCCAGCCCGGCTGGCGGGTCGCTCACCCCGTGACCCCGGCCCCGGTGTCGGCGCCGGGCTCGATCTCGACCCGGCGCAGCTGCGGCGCCAGCCAGCGCGACACCACCAGGGCCCCGGCGTCGCGGAAGTGGAGGCCGTCGTTGCGGAGGTGGACGCCGTCGATCTTCTCCCGGCACTCGTCCTCGGGGCAGATCCACTCGGCCATGTCGATCGCCTGCGCCTTCGGGCTGCGCTCGGCCACGTCCTCGATCACGGCGTTGATGCAGCCCTGACGGGTGTCGAACAGGTCGCGGTCACCGCCGACCAGCAGGTTGCCGGTGGGCGCCGTGACCAGGTCGACCACCGCCCCCCGGGCCGAGAGGACCTCGACCGCCTCGTCCAGCCGCTGGCGCCAGAAGCGGTCGTACTGCGGGCTGCACGGCCAGCGGTCCTCGCCGTCGATCACCGTCGGGTTCATCCCGCCGTAGGCGCCGAAGAGGACCATCACCACGTCAGGTTCGTACTCGGCGACGAACCCGGGCCAGTCGTCGGAGCAGTTCTCGACGAAGGGGGCGTCGGGCGGCGGCTCGGCCCCCACGTCGCGCAGCAGGGTGCAGCCGATCTGGGCGCCGTTGACCGTCGTCAGCCCGAGGATCGACTCCTGGTAGACGAAGCCGTCCTCGGCCAGCGAGAAGGCGACCGAGTCGCCGACGACCAGCACGACGGGGTCGATCAGCTCCTCGACCCGGGCCACCGGCGCCGTGGTCGACGGCGTCGTCTCCCCGGCGGGCGGGACGGTGGTCGACACGACCACGCGGGCCGCCGCCTCACGGGGGCCGAGGTCGGGGCGGGTGGCCTCCTGCGAGGCGGGGGCGATGTCGACGGCCCCGATCGAGCCCACCAGCAGGGCCACGACCGCGGCCGCCACCCCGATCGGCGCCAGCCGGATCGACGGCCAGCTCCACCGCCGCTCCAGGATCGGGCGCTCGAGGAAGCGGTGGCTGGCGACGGCGACGGCCAGCGAGGCCAGCACCTGGGCGGCGGTCAGGTTCCACCCGACCAAGCCCAGGTCGGTCTCGGCCAGGAACCGGTAGATCGGCCAGTGGTACAGGTACAGCCCGTAGCTGATGGCGCCCAGGGCCCGCAGCGGGGGCAGGGCCAGGACCGGGCCGACCAGGCTCCGCCCCGGCGTGCTGATGTCGAGGATGACGACCACGGCGGCCAGCCCGCACACGAGCAGCCCGCCCCGGTACAGCAGGGCCGAGGTGCCGTCGAGGACGGTCCACGTCACGGCCAGGAAGGCCGCGGCGACCACCGCCCCGGCGGCCAGCCCGAGCCGGGTCCGCTCCCCCATCGCCCGGATGGCGCCGGGCGCCCGCTGGAAGCAGGCGGCGGCCGCGCCGAGGAGGATCGCCGCCACCCGGGTGTCGGTGCCGAGGTAGAGCCGCTCGACCGAGGCGCCGGCCAGCGAGGCCACGATCATCCCGCCCCCGGAGAGCACGGCCCCGGCGAGGGCCACGGTGCCGAGCCGTCGGACCCGACGCTCCCGCGACCGGACCGGGGCGGCGTCGCTACCGGCACCGGCCCGCCGCCAGCCGGCCAGCACGGCCACCGCCACCAGCGGCCACAGCAGGTAGAACTGCTCCTCGATGGCCAGGCTCCAGGTGTGCTCCAGCCACGACGGCGTGAGCGTCTGGTCCCAGTAGCCGTCGCCCCCGAGGATCGTCTGCCAGTTGGCGACGTAGCCGAGGGTCGCCAGCCCGGCGTCGCGCAGGTCGCCCCGGGCCGCCGGCAGCACCTTCCAACGGGCGGCCACGCCCACGGCCACGAGCATCACGACCAGGGCGGGGAGCAGGCGGCGCACCCGCCGCCCCCAGAAGGGGCCGAGGGCGATCGTCCCGGTGCGCCGCCACTCGGCCACCAGCAGCGACGTGATCAGGTAGCCGGAGAGCGTGAAGAAGAGGTCGACGCCGAGGTAGCCGCCGGTCAGGTGGCCGGCGTGGAACCAGAGCACGACGGCGACGGCGACGCCCCGCAGCCCGTCGAGGGCCGGGATGTGGTCCAACCGGACCCGGCCCTCCCCCTGCACCCCGTCCTCCCTCGACATCGGGGACGGATCGTACCTGTCGGCCCCTGTCGGAGCCCCAGCGATGCGGGCGGCGGCGGCCGGGCGGCAACCGGGGACCGCGCCGCTAGGTTGCGCAGCCATGGCCCGGCGCAGCGATCCCCCGCCCACCAGGGTGCTCTTCGTGCGTCACGGCAAGACGCCCACCACGGGTGCGGTGCTGCCGGGACGGGCCCCGGGGCTCCACCTCGCCGACGAGGGCCGGGCCCAGGCCGAGGCGGCCGCCGCCCGCATCGCCGGGCTGAAGGAGGTGGACGCCGTCTACGCCTCCCCGTTGGAGCGCACCCGCGAGACGGCGGCGCCGATCGGCAAGGCCCTCGGGCTGCGGGTCAAGGTCGACAAGGGGCTGCTGGAAGCCGACTTCGGCGACTGGACCGGGGCCGAGCTGGCGCAGCTGCGCAAGCTGCGGGAGTGGAAGGCGGTGCAGAACCACCCGAGCAGCTTCCGCTTCCCGGGGGGTGAGTCCTTCTCCGAGATGCAGGCCCGCATCGTCGGCGCCACCCGGCGCCTCGCCGCCGCCCACCCCGGCGGCACCATCGTCCTGGTCAGCCACGCCGACCCGATCAAGGCCGCCCTCAACGAGGCCCTCGGGGCCCACCTCGACCAGTTCCAGCGGATCGTCGTCTCCCCCTGCTCGATCTCGGCGGTGGCCTACGGCGACCTCGCCACCGTCGTGCTGGCCGTCAACACCACCGCCGGCGACCTCGCCGCGCTGGTGCCCTCGTGAACCACCCGACACCGCCCGGAGGGCGCACCCATGGCTGAGAGCCACGACTTCGAGGCCGTCGACCGCTTCACCGCCGGCACGCTCGGCGAGCCCGGGGCCCGCACCTTCCTGTTCCAGGCCCGCGCCGGCGCCCAGCAGGTCACCGTCAAGTGCGAGAAGCAGCAGGTGGCGGCGCTGGCCGAGTACCTCCAGGGCGTGCTGGCCGACCTCCCCGCCGTCGAGGGCGGGAGCGACGCCGCCGTCGACCTGGCGCTGGCCCCGCCCTACGACCCCGACTGGGTGGCCGGCACCCTGTCGGTCGCCTACGACGACGTCGCCGACCGGATCGTCATCCTGATCGAGGAGGTCGGCGAGCCCGACGACGACGAGGCCCTGGTCGACGAGCGCTCCAGCCTCCGGGTCCGCCTGACCCGGGCGCAGGTGACGGCGCTGGTCGACCACGCCGTCGAGCTGGTCGAGGGCGGGCGCCCGCCGTGCCCGATCTGCGGCCACCCCAAGGGCCCCGACCACGCCTGCCCCCGCACCAACGGGCACGGCCCGCCCCGCTGACCCCTTGAGCGAGCGCGCGCCCGAGCCCCTCGACCGGTTGCGGCACGGCCCGATCGAGCTGCTCGGCCGGATCGTCGACAGCAGCAACGGCACCTTCCTCGTCTCGGTCGGCGAGGTCGGCGCTGCGGCCCCGGAGGCCCCCGACGCCTCCGACGACGACGGGTGGGAGGACGCCGATCCGGACTCCGACACCGACACCGGCTCGCTCCCGCCCGGGCTCAAGGGCGTCTACAAGCCGCTGGCCGGCGAGCGCCCGCTGTGGGACTTCCCCGAGGGGCTGTACCGCCGGGAGATCGCCGCCTACGAGCTGAGCGTCGCCCTCGGCTGGGACATGGTCCCCGCCACCGTCGCCCGCGACGACGTGCTCGGCGTCGGGTCGCTCCAGCGCTTCGTCGAGGCCGACTTCTCCCGCCACTACTTCGTGCTGCGCGACGAGGGCCGCCACGACGACCAGCTGCTCCGCATGGGGGTGTTCGACCTCCTGGCCAACAACACCGACCGCAAGGGCGGCCACGTCCTGGTCGACGGCGACGAGCACGTGTGGGGCATCGACAACGGCCTCTGCTTCTCGACCGAGGCCCGGCTCCGCACCGTGATCTGGGACTTCGCCGGCGAGCCCATCCCGACCGACCTGCTCGACCCGATCGCCGAGCTGGTCGCCTGCGGCCCCCCGGCGGCGCTCACCGACCTCCTCCTCGACGAGGAGGTCGAGCAGCTCCTCCGCCGCTGCCGTGTCGTCCTCTCGGCCCGGCAGATGCCCCACGACCCCACCGGCCGCGCCATCCCCTGGCCCCTCGTGTAACCCACCCCTCCCGAACTCGGTGGGAGGTCAGAGGGGGTTGCCGGTCATGCCGATCACCCGGCCGTCGTCGGGGTCGAGGGCGATGACGAGGGCGGCCACCGCGGCGCGGAGCAGGCTCGGGTCGGGCCGATCGCCCACCTCGGCGATCTCCCCGGTGGGCAGCGTGAGCAGGTTGCGGGTGTCGAACAGCGGCCCGTCGACGTCCTCGTCGCGCCCGGCGATGTCCAGGCCCCGCCAGCTCGAGCTGATGACGGTGCCGTCGTCGGCCCGCTCGACCCGGCCCCCGCCGACCTCGACGATCGCCCAGGCGGCCGCCTCGCGCTCCAGCCCGACCGCGACGGCCACCCCGTCCACCAGGTCGACGGTCACGCTGACGGTCCCCCGCTCGGCCGGCTCGGGCCCCCGGGTGCCGGCGACGGGCACGTCGAGGACGTCCTCGACGTAGGTGCGGGCCGCCGCGGCCGCGTCCTCGCCCACGTCGGGGACCGGGACCCGCCAGAGGGCGTCGCCGGTGGGCGACACCCCGCCGTCGGGGCCGGGGAGGACGACCGTGCTCACGGCGGCCACCCGGACACCGTCGAGGCCGACCTGGCCGGGGCGGTCGCCGGCCTCGACCCGCAGGACGACGTCGGCCCCGCCGGCGTCGACCTCGAGGTCCCGGAGCAGGACGACGCTGGGCCGGCCGGCGTCGTCGGGCGAGGTGGTGAGCGAGCCCGTGGCCAGCACGTCGCCGGCGAGCGTGCTGACGACGACCCGCAGCGGCGCCGACGAGGGCGACCGCACCTCGCCGGTCAGCCGCGTCCCGTCGTAGGCCACCGAGCGCAGGTCGAGGGCCGGGTCGACCACGGCGACGACCTGCCAGCCGACGGCGCTGGATCGGGCCACGACCGATGCGACCGGCTCGGCGTCGGCGCCCGGGGGCCAGGCCGCCGGGTCCCGTTCGACCAGAGGGGTGCGGTGGGCGGCCCACAGGCCCTCGGGCGCCGGGTCGGACCAGCCGAACGGGGCGTCGGTCGTGACGTCGGCGCCGAAGGTGGCGGCCATCAGGGCGTCGGCAGCCGCCTCGGGGGTGGGCGCCGACGGGCCGACGCCCCGCACCGGGCCGACCGTGGGGTCGATCCCCTCCGGGAGGGTGGCGAGATGGGGCGACCGCTCGGGGGCCGGCGCGGCCGGGGCGTCGGTGCTGCCCGTCCGCTCGGTGCCCCCGTCGCCGCCGCGGAGCACCAGCCCGGCGGCGCCGAGCAGCAGGACCACGGCGGCCGCCACCAGCAGGGTGCGGGGCCGCCGGCCGGGCGGGCCCTCGTCCAGGGCGAAGCGGAGGCCGGCCGGCAGCGGCGGGGGGACGGCGCCGGGGTCGGCGATGTCGGCGGCCCGGCGGGCGAGCATGGTGCGGACCTCGTCCTCGAACGTCGTGGTCATGGCGCGATCTCCTTCCGGAGGGCCTGGAGGCCCCGGTGGACGAGGGTGCGGACCGTCGCCGGCCGGCACCCGAGGACCCCGGCGATCACGTCGTCGGGGAGGTCCTCGTAGAAGCGGAGGACGATCGCCGTGCGGCGGCGTTCGTCGAGGGTGGCCAGGGCGTCCCACAGCTCGTCGGCGCCGAGCCCGACGTCTTCGGCCCGGGGCGGGGTGTAGGCCCGGGCCGTGCGCTGGCGGCGCAGCCACGAGCGGCAGCGGTTCACCACCGCGGTGCGGAGGTAGGCGGGCGGGTCGGCGATGCCGTCCCAGCGGGGCCGGAGGGCGAGGACGGCGTCGTGGACGACCTCCTCGGCCACCTCGCGGTCCGAGGTCAGCAGGTAGGCGAGCCGGACGAGGGCGAGGTGGCGCTCCTGGTAGAGCGCCACCAACCCGTCGGGCCAGGCGTCGTCCCTCTCGACCGTCATGGCGTCCACACCGTTCCAGACGCACGGCCCCACCGGCTCGTTCCCGCCGCCCCGGTCTCGGGCGTGACCCACGTCATCTGGACGACGGCGGTGCCGAGGCGCAGAGTTATCGCCGTTACCTTTACGGCGTTACCGTAACGTCGTTCGGCCCGGAAGGGGTCCCCATGCTCAGCCGCCTCGCCCACCTGACCGTGCGCCGCCGGGTGCTCGTCCTCGTCCTGGCCACCGTCGGCTTCATGCTCGCCGGCGCCGTCGGCGGCGGGGTCGCCGAGCACCTCTCCTCGGGCGGCTTCGACGACCCCGCCTCGGAGTCGTCGCGGGCCGAGGAGGCCCTGGAGGACACCTTCGGCACCGGCGCCCCCAACGTCCTCCTGCTCGTCACCGCCGCCGACGGCACCGACGTCGACGACCCCCGGCTGGCCGCCTCGGCCGAGGAGCTGGTCGCCGACCTCGAGGCCCAGCCCGACATCGGCGAGGTGGCGTCGTACTGGACGCTGGGCCGGCCGCCGCCCCTCCGCTCGGCCGACGGCGACGAGGCGATCATCGTGGCCCGCATCGAGGGCGACCAGTCCCACGTCGTCGAGCGGGGCACCGAGCTGCGCGAGGAGCTGAGCGGCCCGATCGACGGGGGCACGGTCGCCCTCGGCGGCTACGCCGGCACCTTCGCCGACGTCAACCACACGATCGAGCGCGACCTGCTCCGGGCCGAGATGATCGCCCTCCCGATCACGATCCTCCTGCTGCTCCTGATCTTCCGAGGCGTCGTCGCCTCGCTGCTCCCGCTGGCGATGGGCGCCCTGTCGATCGTCGGCACCTTCCTCGTCCTGCGGGGCCTGGCCGGCGTCACCGAGGTGTCGATCTTCGCCCTCAACCTGACGACGGCGATGGGGCTCGGGCTGGCGATCGACTACAGCCTGTTCATGGTCTCCCGCTACCGGGAGGAGCTGGCGGCCGGCTTCGAACCCGCCGTCGCCGTGGTCCGCACCGTGCGCACCGCCGGCCGCACCGTCGCCTTCAGCGCCCTCACCGTCGCCGCCTCGCTGTGCGCCCTGCTCGTCTTCCCGCAGGCCTTCCTCCGCTCCTTCGCCTACGCCGGCGTGGCCGTCGCCGCCCTGGCCGGCTTCTGCGCCGTGGTCGTCCTGCCCGCCCTCCTCGCCGCCCTCGGCCACCGGGTCGACGCCCTCTCGCTGCGCCGCAAGGCCCCCAAGCCGGTGGGCGAGGGCGTGTGGCACCGGGTCGCCACCGTGGTGATGCGCCGGCCGCTGCCGGTGATCACCGTCGTCGTCCTGGTCCTGCTCCTCCTGGGCAGCCCCTTCCGCCACATCGACCTGGGCCGGCCCGACGACCGGGTCCTGCCCGCCTCGGCCGAGAGCCGCCAGGTCAACGACACCCTGCGCGAGGAGTTCGACTCGAACGAGGCCGGCGCCCTGTCGGTCGTCGTCCCCGACATCGCCGACGCCGACGAGGCCGCCATCGCCGCCTACGCCACCGAGCTGTCGCGGCTCGACGGCGTGGCCCGGGTCGACGCCGTCACCGGGGTCTACCTCGACGGCGCCGCCGTGCCCGTCGGCCCCGAGCTGACCGAGCGCTTCGCCGGCGACGGCGCCACCTGGCTCTCGGTCGTGCCGTCGGTCGAGCCCGTGTCGCCCGAGGGCGAGGCCCTCGTCGCCGACCTGCGCGAGGCACCGGCCCCGTTCGAGACGCTCGTCGCCGGCGAGGCGGCCCAGCTGGTCGACGGCAAGGACTCGATGTTCTCCCGCCTGCCGCTGGCCCTCGGGATCATCGCCGTCATCACCTTCGTGCTGCTGTTCCTGATGTTCGGGAGCGTCCTGGTGCCGCTCAAGGCCCTGGTGCTCAACCTCCTCAGCCTGACCGCCACCTTCGGGGCCATGGTCTGGATCTTCCAGGACGGCAACCTCTCGGGCCTCCTCGACTTCACCAGCACCGGCTCGATCGACTCGACGATGCCGATCCTCATGTTCTGCATCGCCTTCGGCCTGTCGATGGACTACGAGGTCTTCCTCCTCTCCCGGATCAAGGAGGAGCACGACGCCGGCCACGACAACGTCACCTCGGTGGCCGTCGGGCTGGAGCGCACCGGGCGGATCGTCACCGCCGCCGCCCTGCTGATCAGCGTCGTCTTCCTCGCCTTCGCCACCAGCCAGGTCAGCTTCATCAAGCTGTTCGGCATCGGGCTCACGCTGGCCGTGCTGATGGACGCCTTCGTCATCCGGGGCACCCTCGTCCCCGCCTTCATGCGGCTGGCCGGCGACGCCAACTGGTGGGCGCCCCGCTGGATGCGCTGGATCCACGACCGGGTCGGCATCTCGGAGTCGGTGGACCTCGACGACGACCCACGTCCTACCCTCGACGTGACCGACCGCACCGACGACGAGGAGCGGGTACCCGTGGGAGCTCGATGAGACGAGGCGCAGCACCGACCGCCCGCCCCCGGTCCCGCCGGGGCGAGGGCGAGCGGTTGCGGGAGGAGATCCTGGCCGCCGCCGAGGCGCTGCTGGTGGAGACCGCGTCGGAGGACGCGGTCTCCATCCGCGCCGTGGCCCAGGCCGTCGGGGTCACGCCGCCGTCGATCTACCGCCACTTCGCCGACAAGGACATGCTGCTGCTGGAGGTCTGCCGGCACAGCTTCACCCACTTCTCCGCCGCCCTGGAGAACGTGCTGGAGGAGGGGGCCTCGCCGGCCGAGCAGATGGTCGAGCTGGGCCACGCCTACATCCGCTACGCCCGCGAGTTCCCCGAGCACTACCGGATCATGTTCATGGCCCGGTTCGAGCTGTCGGCCCAGGCCTACGCCGAGGAGATGGTGTCGGCCGGATCCAGCTTCAACCTGCTGATGCGGATCGCCCAGGACCTGATCGACAGCGGGCGGCTGCGGCCCGAGGTGGCGGCGCAGGGCCCCCTCCACGTCGGCATCCTGTTCTGGTCGGCCGTCCACGGGCTGGCCTCGCTGCTCGTGGCCAAGCCCGGCCTCCCCTGGCCCGACCCCGCCGCCCTGGAGGACGACCTCCTCGCCGGCATCCTCCGCGGCCTGCTCCGCCCCGAGGAGGGGTAGCCCGCGACCGGGTGCATGGATCCGGGCCCGGCGGGCCTCTCAGGTGACATGACGGTGATCGAAGGGGTGGACGCCGAGTTCGCCCGGTTCTACCGGGAGACCCGGGTCCCGATGGAGCGGCTGGCGTTCCTGCTCTCGGGCTCGTCCGCCTTCGCCGCCGACGTCAGCCACGACTGCTACGTCGAGCTGTACCGCCGGTGGGGCTCGGTCGAGGCGCCCAAGGCCTACCTCCGCCGCTCGATCGCCCACGCCGTCGCCACCCGCCACGCCCGCAGCCGCCGGGAGGAGCGCGACTGGCGGGCCGCCGCGGCCCTCCGCGACGACGGCTCGCGCGGCCTGGAGTACCTGGCCGACGCCATCGGGGCGCTCCCGTACCGGCAGCGGGCGGTGATCGTCCTCAAGTTCTACGGGGACCTCACCGAGGCCGAGATCGCCGACGCCACCGGGCTCCGCCCCGGATCCGTCGGCCCCACCGTGACCCGGGCCCTGGCCCGCCTCCGGAAGGAGATCGACAGATGACCACGCTCGAGGACGACATCCGCGCCGCCCTGCGGCTGCGGGCCGAGACCCACGAGGTCGAGGTGACCCCGGTCGAGGACCTGCTGCGGGCCCCCTACGACGCCGGCCGCGGCCAGCCGGACCGCCGCCGGGTGGTGGCCGGCGTGGCCGCCGCCGCCCTCGCCGCCGTCCTCGGCACCACCGCCCTCGTCCTCACCCGCGACGGGGGCTCCGATCCCACGCCGCCGGCGACGACGGTGGCCGAGCCGGTCGCCGGCACCCACGGGGCGATCCTCGTCGGCCACGGCCCCCCGGTCGACGGCGACGAGATCCCCTTCGGGCCGCCGGCGGCCGAGGCGCCCGACCTCCTCGTCGTCCTCGACGAGCGGGCCGGCGCCGGCACCGCGGTCGTCGCCTTCGCCCCCGACGACGGGACGTCCTCGTTCGACCACCTCCCGTACGAGGACGGCGTCACGACCACCGTCGCCGGCACCCCGGCCACGCTGTACCCGCCGACCTGGCCCCAACCCGACCTCCGGGTCCTGGTGGTCGGCGAGGTCGACGGCCCCCGCCTGTTCGTCGGCGGGATCGGCCTCGACGACGCCACCCTGACCGCGCTGGGGACGGCCGCCTTCCACGCCCCCGACCGCGAGCGGGGGTGGTGGCCGGCCGAGCGCTTCGCCGCCACCTACGTCGGCCCCGACGCCAACCCGCTGGGCCGTCAGGTCGGCGACGAGCGGAACCTCGCCTACGAGGACGGCACCTGGGGCGCCACCGTGAGCTTCGAGGTCGGTGTCACCGCCGATCCCACCGACTACGCCTGGTTCGTGCCCGGCGGCCGGGCCGCCGAGGTCGCCGGTCGCACCGTCCTCACCTGGACCCGGGAGGGCCGGGACGTGGCCATGTGGGTCGAGGGCGGCGGGATGGTCACCGCCACCGCCCCCGAGGGCGGGCTGGCCGAGGTCGTCGCCGCCACCCGGGTGGTCGACGAGGCCACCTGGGACGCCGAGCGGGCCGCCGCCACCGCCCCCGGCTCCCGCTTCGCCCACGCCACCACCGAGGCCTCGCCCCCCACCACCGGCTAGGGCTGTCCTGCGATCGCCTCAAGGTGCCAGGCACCGTGAGGCGGTCCGGCGGTCACCCGGCTAGGGCGTGACCTGGCCCTCGGGGCGCTCGGGCGGGGCGGTGAGCTGGGCGAGGCGGCGGGCGACGTCCTCGACCTCGGCGGGCGGGAGGGCGATCTCGACCACCCGGCGCTCGGTCGTCACGACGATGATCTCGGCGTCGGAGCCGTGGAAGGCCTCGGTCTTGTAGCGGACGGGCCGCACCGTCACCTCGTGGGGCGGCTCGAAGGTCACCGGCGCCTGGCCCTGTCGGGTCACCAGCGCCACCTCGCTCGGGTCGTCGACCACGAAGCTGGCCTCACCGCCCGCCGCGCTGGGCAGCCGCAGCCGACCGTCGACCCACGCCGCCCACCCGCGCGGAGTCGTGCGCCGGGCCTTGCAGGGCAGGGCGACGGGCTCGCCGGCGGCGAGGCGCGTGCGGCGGACGGCCAGCTCGCGCTTGGCCCGGCGGCCGCGGATGCGGGGGCTCTTGTAGGTCACGGGGGAAGAGGTCGACCGTTCGGGTGAGGATCGGGCGGGGCGCGGAGCGGCCCCGGGCATCATGCCCGGGGCCGCGTCGCGAGTCAGTGGACGAGCCGGGGGCTCACCTGGCCTGGAGGGCCTCGATGAGCTTGGGCAGCACTTTGTGCACGTCGCCCACGATGCCGAGGTCGGCCACCCCGAAGATCGGGGCCTCCTCGTCCTTGTTGATGGCGATGATGTTCTTCGAGCCCTTCATGCCCACCATGTGCTGGGTGGCGCCCGAGATGCCGGCGGCGATGTAGACGGTCGGCTTCACGACCTTGCCCGTCTGGCCCACCTGGTAGGCGTAGGGCACCCAGCCGGCGTCGACGATGGCCCGCGAGGCGCCGGGGGCGCCCTTGAGCAGCTTGGCCAGGGTCTCGATCATGTCGAACTTGTCCGACTCGCCGAGGCCACGCCCGCCGGCCACCACGATGGCGGCCTCGTCGAGCTTGGGACCCGAGGTCTCCTCGACGTGGCGGTCGAGCACCTTGGCGGTGCCGCTGTTGCCGGTGTCGCCAGCGGCCAGCTCGGCCACCTCGGCGGCGCCGCCGCCGGTCTCCTCGGCCACGAACGACTTCGGGCGGAAGAGGGCGATGGCCGGGCTGCCGGCGGCGAACTTGGTCTTGACGATCTGCGTGCCACCGAAGATCGGCGTCGACACGGCGAGGGCGTCGCCGTCCAGCTCGACCTCGGTGTTGTTCGAGATCACCGGCTTGTCGATCTTGACCGACAGGCGGGCGGCGATGTCACGACCGTCGTAGGTGGTGCCGAAGAAGACGGCGTCGGGGGCCTCGGCCTGGACGGCGGCGGCCAGGGCGGCGCCGACGTGGGCGCCCTGGAGGCCGTCGATCGGGCCGGTGGCCCAGACCTTGGTGGCACCGTGGGCGCCCAGGGTCTCGGCGATGCCGTCGGCGCTGCCGCCGACGAAGGCCTCGACGGTGTCGGCGAGGGTGCGGGCCTTGGCGAGGATCTCGAGGGTGATCGGAGCGACCGTGCCCTCGTTCACCTCGACGTGGACCCAGATCTTGGAGAGAGCCATGTCTGTTCCTTCCGTCCTCAGAGGACCTTGAGACCGTCGAGGTAGGCGACGATCTTCTCGTGGGCGTCGCCCTCGTCGACGATCTTCTCGCCGGCCTCGCGCTCGGGGGCGGCGGCGACGTCGACGATCTCCTGGCCGGCGCCGGCCCAGCCGACCGCCGAGGCGTCGATGCCGAGGTCGGCGACGGTCTTGGTGTCGACCGGCTTGGACTTGGCGGCCATGATCCCCTTGAACGACGGGTACCGGGGCTCGACCACACCGGCGGTGACCGAGACCACGGCGGGCAGCGGGGCCTCGACCTCGTCGTAGCCGGCCTCGGTCTGGCGCTGGACCTTGAGGGTGCCGTCGGCGATGTCGACCGACTTGGCGAAGCCGATCGACGGCAGGTCGAGGAGGGCGGCGATCTGCTCGGGCACGACGCCCGTGTAGCCGTCCGACGACTCGACGCCGGCCAGGACCAGGTCGTACTCGCCGACCGAGCCGATGGCGGCGGCGAGGACCTTGGCGGTGTCGAGGGCGCCGGCGCCGGCGAGGGCGTCGTCGCTGACGAGGACGGCCTTGGCCGCACCCATGGCGAGGGCCTGGCGGAGCCCGGCCACCTCACCGTTGGGGGCCATCGAGACGAGGGTGACCTCGCCCGAGCCGGCCTTGTCGACGAGCTGCAGCGCCATCTCCACGCCGTAGGTATCCGACTCGTCGAGGATGAGCTTCCCGTCCCGCTTCAGGGTGTGATCCGGGTCGAGAGCACCGGGATCAGCGGGGTCAGGGATCTGCTTGACACAGACGACCACGTTCATGTGGGGCAGTCTCGGTGCTCGATGGACGACGAGCCAAATCCGCGTCAAGGCCGCTTATCCCCCATCTGGGTGATCGTCGCGGTGGCGGCGATCGGCCTGATCGTCACCACCGCGCTGGCCGCCCCTGGCCGGCTCGTCACCGGCGAGGAGGTCATCTTCACCGAGGTCAACGGACTGCCCCGGTGGGTCGGCCTCCCGCTCGAGGGGATCATGCAGCTCGGCGGGTTCGTCGCCTCGTTGGCGGTCGCCGCCGTGGCCGCCTTACGGGGGCGGAGCCGGGTGGCGCTGGCCGCCGGCGGCGGGTGGGCGCTGGTCCGGATCACCAGCTCGATCATGAAGGCGACCGTCGGCCGCGACCGGCCACCCGCCTTCTTCGCCGACGTCGCCCTGCGCCAGCACCTCCCGGCCGACAACGGCTTCCCCTCGTCGCACGCGGCCAACGCCGCCGCCCTGGCCGTGGTGGTGGCCTGGGCCCTCCCCCGCGCCCGGCTGCCCGTGGTGCTCGTGGCCGTGCTGGTCGGTGTGGCCCGCCTCTACGTCGGCGTCCACCTCCCCCTCGACCTGGTCGGCGGCTGGTGCCTCGGCGTCCTCTGCGGCCTGACCGCCATCGCCCTCGTCACCCGCCTCACCGGACGTAATGTGTCCGAACATGTGCGGTGACTGCTGGAACGCGGCGATGGCGGCCCCGACGGCGGCGGTCGCGGCCCGCTTCGCCTGGATCGGCTACCGGGACCGGCTGCCGTTCCGCCGGAACCGGGGCCCCGCCGAGGAGGCGCCCGCCGAGGGCGAGCCCGCCGACGCCGACGAGCTGGTCGACACCGGGGTCCCGTGACCGAGATCGTCGCCCACCGCACCTGCCCCCTCGACGCCCCCGAGAACAGCCGCGAGGGGCTGGCCTTCGCCGCCACCGCCGGGGCCGACGTCGTCGAGATCGACCTCCGCCTCAGCCGCGACGGCACCCCCGTCCTCAGCCACGACCCGTGGACCTTCCGCACCACCTGGTGGCCGCTGGTCGTCGGCTGGAGCCCGGCCCGCTGGCTCACCCGGCTGAAGCTCAAGGGCGGCTCCGAGACCCTGCCGGCGTTCACCGACGTCCTCGCCGTGCTCCCCGAGGGGGTCGAGCTGGCCCTCGACGTCAAGGACGGCCGCTCGATGGGCGCCGCCATCGACACCGCCGAGGCCGCCGGCCTGCTCGACCGGATGCGGCTGTGGAGCAGCCACCCCGAGGCCGTCGCCGTGGCCCTGCGCCGGGCCCCGACCCGGGAGCGGGCGTGGCTCCACAACACCGAGACCGAGGCGGCCGCCCTCGCCTACCTGCGCCGGGCCGGCGAGATGGGGGCCACCGCGGTCAGCGTCATGGACGTCTCGCTCACCCCCGAGGTCGTCCGGGTCGGCCACGACCTCGGCCTCCGGGTCAACAGCTGGGTCCGCACGCGGGAGATCCAGGGCCAGGTCCTGGCCTGCGAACCCGACGCCGTGGTCACCGACTGGGTCGCCGAGGCCCGCGCCGCCCTAGGCCGCTGAGGGCGCCGGCGCCGGGTCGGCGGGCTCGGCCCGGGCCCACAGCGGGCGCCCGACGAACCGCCAGAGCAGGTAGCCGGCGAGGGCGAAGAGGGCCGCGCCCTTGAGCGAGTTGAGGAGGAAGTCGCCCCAGCCGGGCCAGCTCGACGGGGCCGCGTCGACGTAGTGGGGTCCGCCCCACGTCCAGTCGATCGGGGCCTTCGACCGGAACCGGGCGATGCCCGTCCAGGCGATGATCCGGGTCAGGCCGTAGCAGAAGTAGGCGCGGTACAGGGCGAGCATGGCCCGGTTCGACAGCCGGAAGCGGCGGCGCAGCCAGCCCCACACCGGGTCGTCGGCGACGATCTTGGTGAAGAAGAACTCGCGGGTCAGCGCCTTCCACCCGAACAGCACGACGATCAGCCAGAACGTGTCCCACACCCCGCCGAGGCTGGAGTAGTAGGCGTCGGCGTCGCCGAACTTCCCGGCCTGGGCGGCGTAGGCCCACATGCCCACCGTGTAGTGCTGCGTGGTGAACGGGAAGAAGAGCATCGTCCCGACGCTGTCGCAGATGTCGGTGAGGGCGTGGGCCCACTGCCCGATCATCAGCCCGAGCGCCCAGGCCCGGTTCTTGGTCAGCCAGAGGACGAGCAGCCCCACCAGCACGCCGAACAGCAGGCCGTGGGTCGGCCCCACCCCGGGCCAGCCCCGGTGGTAGGCCCACGGCTCCTTCGCCGGCTCGAAGGTGATCGGCCCGAGGTGGACGCCGTAGACCGGGAGCTTGGTGAGCATGTCGGGCGCCAGGCACCCGATCAGCACGGCGATGTAGGAGATCTTGGCCTTGACGTGGTCGCCGATGACGTACGACTCGAGCTCGTGCGCCGCCCAGCTCACCGGAGCCCACCTCGCCCTCGTCGTGTGCGGCGCACCGGTAGGCCGGTCGAGGCTCCGGCGAGCCGGTCCGACTCCGTCGTCCCGGTCTCCGTGCTGGCTGGCTCGCTCGCGAGCTCGCTCACGGCCTTCCCTCCTCGGCCTCGGTCGGGAAGTCGTCGGCGGTGGGCAGCGGGACACCGGGGCCGTCGGGGTCCTCGATGCCGGCGAGGCGGAGGACGAGCGGGGTCACCAGGGTCACCCAGGCGACGAACCAGGCCGGCCCGACCACCCAGTTGAGGACGGCGCTGCGGACGATGATCCCGGTGACGATGTAGCTGACCCCGGCCGCCACGTAGACGCCGATCTCGATCCGCCGGGCCCGCCGGTCGTCACGTCTCCTCGCCACGGCCGGGCAACCTAGACCTTCGGGCGCTCTACCTTGGGGCTCCCTGTGCGCATCGTCCTGATCGTCAACCCGTTCTCGTCGTCGGTCACGGCCCGGGCGCGCGTCGTGATCCGCAAGGCGCTGTCGGCCGACCACGACGTCGAGCTGGCCGAGACCAACCGCCGCGACCACGCCACCCGGCTGGCCAAGGGGGCGGCCGCCGACGGCGCCGACGTGGTCGTGGTGCTCGGCGGCGACGGCACGCTCAACGAGGCGGCCAACGGGCTGGCCGGCACCGACACCGCCCTCGCCACCCTGCCCGGCGGGTCGACCAACGTCTTCGCCCGCACCATCGGGCTCCCCAACGACCCCATCGAGGCCACCGGCGACCTCCTCGACGCCCTCGCCGCCCGCAACATCCGCCGGGTCGGGTTGGGCTCGCTCAACGGCCGCTACTTCCTCTTCCACACCGGGCTCGGCTTCGACGCCGCCGTCATCGAGCAGGTCGAGCGCCGCCCGCAGGTGAAGCGCTACCTCGGCCACCCGCTGTTCGTCTACGCCGCCTTCAGCACGTGGTTCCGCCACTTCGACCGGACCAAGCCCCGCTTCTCGGTGCGGTTCCCCGAGGGCCCCGACGCCGGGAGGGTGGTCGACGACGGCTCCTTCGCCGTCATCCTCAACACCAACCCCTACACCTACCTCGGCAACCGGCCCCTCGACATCGCCCCCGAGGCGTCGCTCGACTCGCCGCTGGTCGCCATCACCATCCGCTCGATGCGGATCGACACGATCCTCCGGGTCTCGGCCGCGGCGCTGGCCGGCGACGGGCGGGTGGCCCGCATCGGCAAGGTCGACCACCGCACCGGGGTCACCGCCGTCGAGGTCACCGGGCACGGGCCGTTCCCGTACCAGGTCGACGGTGACCACCTCGGCGACATCGAGCGGATCACGATCCGCCACGTCCCCGACGTCCTCGACCTGGTGCTGCCGGTCGCCCCGCTCGACCCGGCCGACGCCTGAGCCAAACCCCGGGCGGGGACCGCCCCCCTCCCCTTTGCGTACCCGACGCTCTATCCGTCCGCCCTGGTCAGGCGTACGTTCCCGGCCATGAAGAGCGACATCTTTGCCAACTCCGAGGCCACCGACACCAAGGCCTTCACCCTCCAGAACTCCAAGATGCTCAAGGTGAGGGTCGGCCTCGACGGCAACCCGCCGGAGATGTTCGCCCGTCAGGGGGCCATGGTCGCCTACCAGGGCCAGGCCAGCTTCGACTACCAGGGCGCCGGCGGGATCAAGCAGATGATCAAGCAGAAGGTGTCGGGCGAGGGCGTGGCCACCATGAAGGTCAGCGGCCAGGCCGAGGTCTTCTTCGCCGACCAGGCCTCCGACGTCCACCTGATCGAGCTCGAGGGCGAGGCGGTGTCGATCAACGGCCGCAACGTCCTGGCCTGGAGCTCGGGCCTCACCGCCGACGTGCACTTCGTGGGCGGGGCCGGCATCGCCGCCGGGGGCCTGTTCAACACCATCCTCCAGGGCCACGGCACCGTCGCCATCACCACCAAGGGCACCCCCGTCGTGCTGGCCACCGACGCCCCGACCTTCGTCGACTCGAACGCCGTCGTGTGCTGGTCGGCCAACCTCCAGACGCAGATCGCCTCGTCGTTCAAGCTGGGCAACCTGATCGGCCGGGGCTCGGGCGAGGCCATCCAGATCGGCTTCTCGGGCCAGGGCTGGGTCATCGTCCAACCCTCGGAGTTCGACCTCGCCACCGCCAACCAGGGCGGCCAGAACACCACCCCGGGCGGCTCGGGCGGCGGTGGCCTCGGCGGCCTCGCCGGCGGCCTCCTCGGCCGCTAGCCCGACCGCCTCAAGGTGCCTGGCACCTTAAGGCGGTCAGCGGGGTCCCAGGACCTCGAGGGCGACGTCGGGGACGTTGGTCACGATGCCGTCGATGCCCCACCCGGCCAGCCGGGCCATCACCTCGGGGTCGTCGACGGTCCAGGCGTTGACGACCACCCCGGCCTCGTGGGCGGCGGCGACGACCTCCTCGGTCACCCACCCGTACCAGGGGTGGAGGGCGCCGTGGCCGTGGGCGACGGCCACGGCCAGGGCGGTCGGGCCGTCCTCCCGCACGTGCAGGAAGGCGGTGCCCAGCCCGGGCATCGCCGCCCGCACCCGGTCGATCGTCGGGCGGTGGAACGACGACACGAGGTAGCGCTCGGGGATGCCCCGCCGCCGGACCTCGGCCACGACCTCGTCGGCCACCATCTCGGTCGGGTCGAAGTCCCGGTCGTCGGGCCAGTTCTTGATCTCGATGTTGACCACCAGGTCGCCGCAGGCGTCGAGCGCCTCGGCCAGGGTGGGCACCTCGGGGGGCAGGTCGGCCCGGGCCGTCTCGACCAGCACCCGGCCGTCGGCCAGCGCGTCGTCGTGGAGGACGACCACGGCGCCGTCGGCGGTGCGGCGGGCGTCGAGCTCGACGGCGTCGGCGCCGAGCGGGCCGGCGGCGGCGAAGGCGACGACGGTGTTCTCGGGGTGGGCGGCCGAGGCGCCGCGGTGGGCGATGATCGACGGTCGATTTCGGGCCATGGGGATCCTTCGGTCAGGATGATGCACGGTCCGTGAGCGGACCGACACGGGCGCGGATCTTCGCGGAAGAAGTGCTTGCCGTCGTTAGCAGGTAGGGGTACCCTCCTCCCAGTCCGCCGCGCACACCGTGCTTCTACGCGGGTGCGACGCATGTGAAGGGAGTCACGAACTCCTCTCTTCACCTCTCGAACAGGCCCTTTGGAGGTCCCCGTGGCTCTGAGCCCCAGCCATCTGCTGTCCCTGACCGTCGCCAGTGCCGAGTGGCGCAAGGACTCGGCCTGCCGGGACACGGATCCGGACCTCTTCTTCCCGGTGGGCACCACCGGCCCGGCCATCGAGCAGATCGAGACGGCCAAGGCCGTCTGTCGCCAGTGCCACGCCCAGGCCCAGTGCCTCGAGTACGCCATCGAGACCAACCAGGACTCGGGCATCTGGGGCGGCACGTCGGAAGACGAGCGCCGTCAGCTCCGCCGCCAGAGCCAGCAGCGGGCCCGCCAGACGGCCTGACGCCGACCGTCGGGGGCGGCCCCTGCACCGGCCGCCCCACCCCACCCCCACGCCAACGCCCGGGCCCCCCGCCCGGGCGTCGTCGCGTCCCGCCCCACCCGTCGGTCAGCCGGGGCGTTCGGCGTCGAGGGGGACCCTCAGCTCGACCTCGGTGCCGGGGCTGCCGTCGAGGGGCTCGAACATGTCGATCGTCCCGGTGAGGTCGGAGGTCACCAGGGCCCGCACGATCGACAGGCCGAGACCGGTGCTGGAGGCGACCGAGAACCCCTCGGGTAGGCCCACCCCGTCGTCGATCACCCGGGTGACGAGCTCGCGCCCGTCGTTCTCCATCTCCACCCGGACGTGGCCGATCCGGCGCTCGCCGTCGGCCATCGGGGGGAAGGCGTGGTCCATCGTGTTCTGGAGCAGCTCGTTGAGGACCACCGCCATCGGGGTGGCGACACCCGCGGGGAGGGTCCCTGGGTCGCCGTGGACGGTGAAGGTGACCTCGCGCTCGGGGGTGCTCAGGCTCTCCTCGACCATCCGCACCAGCGGGCGGAGGACGTCGATGAAGGGCAGGTCCTCCCCCGGCTCGCGGGCGAGGATGTCGTGGACGAGGGCGATCGACGAGATGCGGCGGACCGACTCGCCGATCGCCGCCTTGGCCTCCTCGTTCGACAGCCGCCGGCCCTGGAGCCGCAGCAGCGAGGAGATCGTCTGGAGGTTGTTCTTCACCCGGTGGTGGATCTCCCGGATGGTGGCGTCCTTGCTGAGGAGCAGGCGGTCCCGGCGGCGCAGCTCGGACACGTCGCGCAGCAGCAGCACGGCCCCGGTGACCCGGCCGGCGTCGACCATCGGGATGCAGCGGATCAGGACGCTGACCCCGGGGCGGGGGTCGATCTCCTCGGTGACGGGGGCGGCGACGGCGAAGGCGGTGCGGACGGGCTCGTCGTTGAGGCCGAGCTCGCCGAGGCGCAGCCCCTCGGTGTTGACGTGGATGCCGATGCGGTGGAGCGCCGACACGGCGTTGGGCGAGGCGTAGGTGACGCGGGCCGAGCGGTCGAGGACGAGGCAGCCGTCGCCGACCCGCAGGTTCTCCTCGGAGTCGCCGTCCTCGCGGGCGTAGGGGAACTCGCCGGCGGCGATCATCCGGGCGAAGCGGTTGAAGATCTCCTGGTAGGTGCGCTCGAGCTCGCCGGCGGCGCGGCCGACCGTCGGCGTCGACTCGCGGCTGAGGACGGCGATCGTCTCGCCCTGGTGGCGCACCGGAATGCACAGCATCCGCACCCGCTCACGGATGATCGGGTCGGTGACCTCGCCTTCGATGATCTCGCCCCGCTTCCACGAGCGGGCGATCAGCGGCCGCTCCTCCTCGTCGGCGATCTCGCCCAGGAGGTCGCGCACGTAGAGGGTCTGGTTGGTGGTCGGGCGGACCTGGCCGGCGACGACGAAGTGGGTGCCCTCGGGGTCGGTGGGGACGAAGAGGAGGAGGTCCGAGAAGCAGAGGTCGGCCACCAGCCCCCACGAGGCGACGAAGCGCTGGAGGTGGCCGATCTGGGCCGAGTCGAGCTGGGTCTGGGTCCGCGCGATCTCGGGGAGGCTGGCCACGTCGCCAGGGTAGGTCCGCCACTACGGTCGCCCCATGCAGCTGACGCCGCGGTACGAGGGTGCGCCGGTCCTGACCGTCGGGGGCGACGGGGCCGCCGACCCGGGGGCGCTGCTGCTCCGGCAGCGGCGCCGGCTGGCCGCCACCCTGGCGGCGCTCGACGAGGCGCAGTGGGCCACCCCGAGCCGGTGTGACGCCTGGGACGTCCGGGGCGTGATCGCCCACCTGGTCGACGTCGACCGGTTCTGGGCCTTCTCGATCGGGTCCGGGCGGGCCGGCGAGCCCACCCGCTTCCTCGCCACCTTCGACCCGGTGGCCACGCCGCCGCAGCTGGTCGAGGCCATGGGCGACGTCGACCCGGCGACGCTGCTCGCCACCTTCCGCGCCGGCATCGACGGCCTGGAGGCGGCGCTGGCCGATCTCGACGAGGCCGGTTGGGACACCCTCGCCGAGGCTCCGCCGGGCCACATCCCGCTCCGGGCCCTCGTCCTCCACGCCCTGTGGGACGGCTGGGTCCACGAGCGCGACATCGTCCTCCCCCTCGGGCTGGCCCCGACCGAGGAGCCCGACGAGGTGGCGGCCTGCCTCCTCTACGCCGCCGCCCTCGGCCCCGCCTTCGCCGCCGCCGGGGGCGACGAGCGGACGGGCACGCTGGTGGTCGAGGCCACGGAGCCTGACGCCCGGGTCGTGGTCTCGCTCGGCTCGTCGGTGGCTGCCTCGCTCGGCGGCCCGGTGCCCGCCGACGCCGTCGTGCTGTCCGGCCCGGCCGTCGCCCTGGTCGAGGGCCTGAGCCTGCGCGCCCCCCTCCCCACCCCGCTGGCCGCCGACGACCGCTGGCTCCTCGGCACCCTCGACGTCGTCTTCGACCAGGGGTAGCTAGCGCCAGATGGCCTCGCCGAGGCGGAGGAGGCCGCCCAGGTCGGCGATGTCGTGGTCGAAGTAGGGCACGGTGGCGACGACGTCGGGGGTGCGGGCCAGCTCGGTGCGCTGCTCCTGCTCCCGGTTGGCGACGACCTGGTAGTTGAGGAAGCTCTCGCCCACCTCGCGCAGCACGTGGGCCACGTCGTCGGGGTCGCCGACGCCGTCGGCCACCGTCGCCGCCACCTCGTCGGCCCCGGCGACCAGCCGCCGGGCCACGCCAGTGGTGGCCGTCCGCCGCAGGTAGGACGGCAGCACCTTGTTGAGGACGACGGCGCCGAGGTGGAGCTTCCGGGACTCGAGCTCGCTGATGAAGAACTCGGCCTCCCGCACCGGCGCCGCCTCCAGGGTCGACACGACGATGAAGGTCGTCCGTCGGTCCGACAGCGTGCGGGTGACGGCCGCGGCCCGCTCGACGAAGCCCGGGGCCATCGTCTGGAACAGCCCGAAGAACTCGGCGATGTCCTCGAGGAACTGCGAGCCGAGGATGCTGTCGGCCACCTTGTAGAAGGGCTTCGACGCCATGTTCAGCACCCGGTTCTTGGCCGGGGCGGTGAGCCAGCGCAGCAGCCGGCTGGAGAAGAACTCGCCCATCCGCTCGGGGGCGTCGAGGAAGTCGATGGCGTTCCGGGTCGGCGGGGTGTCGACCACGATCAGGTCGTAGCGGCCCGACTGGTGGATCTCGTAGAGCCGCTCCATGGCGATGTAGTCGTGGCTCTGGACGAAGCGGCCCGAGATGTTGGCGTAGATCGAGTTGGTGAGGATCGCCTCCTTCACCTTCTCGTCGGGGGCGTGGCGCTCGATCAGGTCGTCCCACGACTGCTTGGTGTCGAGCATCGCCGCCCACAGCTCGCCCCGGGGCTCGACCCCCGATCGGGTGAAGGCCTCGTCGGGCACCCGGGTCTCGGTGTTGCCGAAGCGCTCGAGGCCGAGGGCGTTGGCCAGCCTGCGGGCCGGGTCGACCGTCAGGACGAGGACCTTCCCGCCGAGGTGGGCGGCGGCCATGGCCCCCAGGGCGGCGGCCGTCGTCGTCTTGCCCACGCCGCCGGACCCGCAGGAGATGACGATCTCCTTGGCGCTCAGCAGCTGCTGGAGCGTCTTGATCTCGTCGTCCTTCTTGGCCCGCGCCATCAGCCCAGCTCCTCGTCGAGGGCCTCGGCCACCTGGCGGGTGAACCGCAGCCCGGTGGAGCGGGCGAAGACCTCGGGCAGGTAGACCAGGTCGGTCCCGCCGAGGCCGTCGCGCAGCGTCTTGAGGTGGCCGGCCCGGGTGCGGCGCAGGGTCACGGCCAGCTCGGCGGCGTCGAGGACGGGGGCGACGTCACCGTCGACCGCCTGGCCCAGGGCGGCGACCTTCGCGGGCGTGCGGAGGGCGTCGAACAGCTCCTCCTCGCCCCGGCCGAACAGCTCGGGCAGGACCCGGTTGACGACCACCGCGGCCAGGTCGACGTTCGTCTCCTCGTCGAGCCGGCCGGCCAGCTCGATCGTCTCGTTGACCGGCATCTCCTCGGGGGCGGCGACGATGACGACGCCGGTGCGGACCGGGTCCTCCAGGACGTCCAGCATCCACGACGTCTGGTTGCGGACCAGCCCCACCGACACCAGCTCGTTGATCCCCTTGGGGGCGGCCAGCTGGCCGACGATGTGGCCGCTGGCGACGGAGTCGACCACGACCAGGTCGTAGTGCTCCTCGACGACCTCCCAGGCCAGCTTGCCGACGGTGAGGATCTCCTTGACCCCGGGGGCGGCGTTGGCGACGAAGTCGAACGTCCGGGCCAGCGGACCGATGCGGGCGACGAGCGGGAGCTTGAGCTGGAGGCTCAGGTACTCCTTGAGCGACGCCTCGGTGTCCATCGACATGGCGAAGAGGCCGGGCTGGACCTCCGTGGGGTCGAAGCCGGTGGCCGAGGCCTCGAAGAAGCCGGCCAGGCCGCCCTTGGCGTCGACCTCGCAGACGAGGGTGCGCTTGCCCCGCTCGGCGGCCAGCAGCGCCAACCCGGCCGTGACCGTCGACTTGCCGACGCCGCCCTTGCCGGTGACGAACAGCAGCCGCCGGTCGAGCAGGTCGAGCGCCATGGCGTGCGGGGGTCGGGGTGTCGGCTAGCCCGCGAACCCGATGCGTCGCGAGTCGGCGGCCGACCCGAGGTCGACGTAGGCGACCTTCTCGGCCGGGACGCCCACCTGGCGACCCTTCCTGTCGGTGAGCCAGAGCACCCCGCCGCCGGCCAGCGCGGCCTCGACGTCGGCCTTCACCTGCGCGGCGTCAGCCCCCTCGGGCAGCTCGACCTCGAGCTCCTTGGCGGTGTAGGTGACCCCGATGCGGACGTCCACGTGCGCTCCTCCGTTCCGACAGCCGGCTCATCGTAGGAGGAGCGTGCTCCGACCCCTCATCCGAGGGCGTACGAACGGTGCCTGGCACCGTTCGTACGCCGTCAGTCCTTGGCCGGGACGGACTGGTGGCGGTCCATCATGTCGGCCATGACCATGCGGATGAACTGGTCGGACTCGTCGTCGAGGCCGCCGGCGACACCCCCGTAGATGGCGGCCGACATGGGGGTCTCGCCGGCGTGCTCCTTGCCGTAGGCGACGGCCTCGGCCAGGTCGGCGGCGAAGCGCTCGGCCACGCCCTCCTGGGTCTGCGGGCGGGTGACGGCCATGTGGATGGCGTTGGGGTACTGCTGGCCGTTGAAGCGCCAGCCCCTCTGCCGCATGAAGTCGTTGACGTGGTAGATGTCGAACTCGTCGCTGGTGAAGCTGAAGCAGAACGTGGGCGAGCCCATGATCCGCAGCTCGGGGTGGGACCGGACGGCGTCCTTCATCGCGTCGGCGGTCTCGAAGATGGCCTTGGCGTAGCGGAGGTAGCCCTCCCGGCCGATCGACACCATCGCCGCCCACGTCGAGGCCAGCGCACCGCCCGAGCGCGACCCCTCCATCCCGGGCGAGCAGTACTTGCCGCCGGTCCAGCCGGTGAGGAAGAAGTACTGGCTGTTGCGCAGCGCCTTGTCCCGGAACGACAGCACCGAGCTGCCCTTGAAGCCGTAGCCGTACTTGTGGGTGTCGGCCGAGATCGAGGTGACGCCGGGGAGGCGGAAGTCGAACACGGGGATGTCCCAGCCCAGCTCCTGGCCCCACGGGAGGATGAAGCCGCCGAGGCAGCCGTCGACGTGGAGGCCGACGCCCCTCTCCAGGGCCAGGTCCGACAGCTCGGCGATCGGGTCGATCGTGCCGTAGCCGTAGTTGCAGGCCGAGCCCATGATGGCGATCGTCTGGTCGTCGATCAGCTCGGCCATGGCGGCCACGTCGACCAGCGTGGTCTCGGGATCGATCGGGGCGTTGCGGACCTCGATCCCGAACAGGTGGCAGCCCTTGTCGAAGGCGGGGTGGCCGGTCTCGGGCTTGACGAAGTTGGGCCGGGTGATGCCCCGGGTCTGGGCGCCGTGGTCCCGGTAGGCGATCAGGGCGTGGAGGATGCTCCCGGTGCCGCCGGTGGTGACGATGCCGACCGGCTCGGTGTCGGTGACGGCCTCGGCGTGGAGCATGTCGAGGGTCATGGCGATGATCTCGCCCTCGAACCGGGTCTGGCTGGGGCAGATGTCGCGCTGGAGGGCGTTGACGTGGGCGTACATCCCGAACGCCTCGTTCAGGAAGTCGTAGTGCTCGTGGTCGCCGCAGTACATCGTCCCCGAGACCTGGCCGGTCTCCCAGGACCGGTCCTCCTCGGTGGCCATCTCCCGCAGCTCGGCCAGCACCTGCTCGCGCGGGATGCCCGTCTCGGGGATCCGCCGGTTGACGCCGTAGCGCTCGGCGTAGGGGTGGTCGTTGGCCATGACGGTGCCTCCCGGGCGCGATCGTGTGCGGTCAGGGTACGACCCGACCGGCGGTGCGGCGAAGGCGCCCTACGCCGCCACGTCGGAGGAGCGGAGCAGGTCGAGCTCGTCGGCGCTCCAGTCCCGCTCCCGAGTGCCGAGCCACTGGCGACGCTGGTCGCTCCGGCTCCTCCGCCAGCGCCACAGCACCGTCAGCAGCAGTGCGAGCGCGCCCAGCGCGCCAAGGATCATGAGTGCGTCCATCGTCTTCCCCCCGGTCGAGTCGTGCCGCGAGCCCGATCCTGCCACGCGGATCATCCCGTGAACAGCCGCCCTTGGATCGAACCGGTGAGGCCGCCGGTTCGCAGGAGGGGAGGACCCGTCAGATGAGCTTGAGCTCTTTGTGGTAGCGGCGGGTGGGGGCGAGGGTGACGTCGATCTCCTGGGCGATCGACGCGAAGGCCTGGGCGGCCTCGCCGTCGGGCTCGTGGACGACGATGGGGCGGCCGTTGTCGGCGCCCTCGCGCAGCAGGGGCACGAGCGGGACCTGGCCGACGAGGGGCACCTCGAGCAGCTCGGCGAGGGCCTGGCCGCCCCCGGCGCCGAACAGCTCGTAGCGGGTGCCGTCGTCGCCGGTGAACCAGCTCATGTTCTCGATCACGCCCCTGACCGAGAGGTTGACCTTCTGGGCCATGAACCCGGCCCGCTGGGCGACCTTCTGGGCCGCCGCCTGCGGGGTGGTGACGACGAAGACCTCGGCCCGGGGGAGGAAGGAGGCCAGCGAGATCGAGATGTCGCCGGTGCCGGGGGGCAGGTCGACGAGGAGGTAGTCGGGGTCGTCCCAGTAGACGTCGGTGAGGAACTGCTCGAGGGCCTTGTGGAGCATCGGCCCCCGCCAGATGACCGGGGTCTCCTCCTCGGCGAAGAAGCCCATCGAGATGCAGCGGACGCCGTGGGTCTCCGGCGGCACCAGCATCCCGTCGATCACCTGCGGGGCGTGCTGGACGCCGAGCATCCGGGGGATCGAGAAGCCCCACACGTCGGCGTCGACCACCGCCACCGACCGACCCCGGTCGGCCAGGGCGACGGCCAGGTTGGTGGTGACCGAGGACTTGCCGACGCCCCCCTTGCCCGAGGCCACCAGCAGCACCCGGGTCGGGCAGTCGGGCTCGGCGAAGCGGATGGCCCGGCCCTCGGCGTGGCCGTGGGCGGCGTGGGAGCCGGCGGTGGCGGCGGGGTTGCCGTGGATCAGCTCCCGCACGGCGGCCCGCTCCTCGTCGGTCATCACCGTGAAGTCGATGTCGGCCCGGTCGATCCCGTCGAGGGCGACGGCGGCGTCGGTGACCCGGTTGGTGATCTCGGCCCGCAGGGGGCAACCGGCGACGGTCAGGGCGATCCGCACGGCGACGGTGGCGCCGTCGATGGCGATGCCCTTGACCATCCCGAGGTCGACGATGCTGCGGTGCAGCTCGGGGTCCTCGACGGGGCGCAGGGCCTCGAGGACGTCGGCTTCGGTGACGGGCACGGCGGGACTCCTAGGTGGGCGGGCGGCCCGGGGCGCAGGGGTCCGGGGTGCAGACCGAATCCCTCCCGAGCGCTGCCCGGGGCGGCCTCCGAGGCCACCGGTAGGCTACCGGCGTGCCCGTCGCACCCGGCAGCCCGGCGCTGTCGCCCACCGACTTCTCGTCCGCCGTGACGGCGATCACGGCCGCCTTCGGCGATCCCACGCGCCGCCGGATCTACCTCCTGGCCCACGAGCGGGCCGACGGGGTGACCGCCGCCGAGGTGGCCGAGGTCTGCGCCCTGCACCCCACCGTGGCCCGCCCCCACCTCGACAAGCTGGCCGGCGCCGCCCACCTGGAGGTCTCGGTCGACCGGGGCCGGGGCTCGGGGCGCCCGTCGAAGCGCTACCGGGCCACGGCCGAGCAGGTCGAGCTCGACGTCCCGGTCCGCCACGACGAGATCCTCCTCGCCCTGCTGGGCGCGGCGCTGACCGAGCTGGGCCCGGCGGCGGCCGAGCGGGTGGCCGAGACGGTGGGCGAGCACTACGGCCGCCAGATCGCCGGGCGGGTCGGCGACGACGCCCCCCGGAGCGTGCGGGCCGCCCTCCACGCCGCCGCCGACGCCCTCAGCGCCCACGGCTTCGCCGCCCACGCCGAGGACACCCGGGGCGAGCTGCGCATCGTGTCCGAGCACTGCCCGTTCGGCGACGCCGCCGTCGAGCACCCGGTGATCTGCGCCGTCGACCGGGGCATGGTCCGGGGCCTGCTGGCCGCGCTGACCGACGCCGAGGCCCGGGCCGAGACGCAGGCCTCGCTGGCCCGCGGCGACCAGGTCTGCATCACCGCCCTCCACGGCTGACCGACCCGCCGGGTGGGCCACCCCGGCGATGAGCGGGACAGCGAGGGTCACCGTGGGTACGGTCGGCCCGTTCCCCCACGACCGGAGACCCCATGCCCCGCCGCATCGCCCTGATCGCCACGTCCCTGGCCCTCGTCGTCGTCCTGGCCGCCTGCGGCAGCGACGACGACTCCGCCGACGAGCGGGACACGACCACGACGACCGAGGAGGAGGAGACGTCGACGACCGAGGCCGACGATCCCGACACCGAGGACACCGCCGAGCCCGACGACACCACCGGTTCGACCGAGCCGACCGACACCACCGAGGCCCCCGAGGACCCGCCCGACACGATCGAGATCCCCGAGGGCGCCGACTTCTGCGCCGCCTACGCCGCCTTCGACGAGACGGCCGACGAGCTCCCGAGCGACACCGTCGAGGACGTCCAGACCGGGACGGTGCTCCTGCGTGACGGGATCGCCCAGCTGGCCCCCCTGGCCCCCGAGGAGCTGACCGAGCAGATGGCGCTGCTGGTCCAGGCCACCGAGGAGCTGGTCGACGCCGCCGCCGACGCCACCACGGTGGAGGAGGCCGAGGCCGCCCTGGGCGAGATCTTCTCGAACACCGAGTTCTCCGACGCCGCCGAGGCCATCGACGACCACTTCGACCAGAGCTGCGAGGAGGCCAACGACGAGCAGGCCCCGGCCGACGACGGGGCGCAGGCTCCCGAGACGGTCACGCCCGGCTGACCCTCTCGGTACCGTCGGGGCCGTGGCCCGCCACTACCTCGACCACGCCTCCACCTCGCCGCTGCGCCCGGCGGCTCGCGACGCCCTGGTCGCCGCCCTCGACGCCGGGGGCGGCGACCCGGGCCGCATCCACCACGAGGGCATGGCCGCCCGGGTGGCGGTCGAGCAGGCCCGGGACCGGCTGGCCGCCCTGGTCGGCGCCCGCCCCCGCGAGGTCGTCTTCACGAGCGGCGCCACCGAGGCGATCGCGGCGGTGGCCTTCGGGGCCGCCGGCCGGGGCACCCACCAGGTCCTGACCGCCGTCGAGCACTCGGCCGTCCCCGCCGCCGCCGGCCGCCACGGCGAGGTGACGGTGGTGGGCGTCGACCACCACGGTCGGGTCGACCCCGGGGCGGTGGCCGCCGCCGTGCGCCCCGAGACCTCGGTCGTCCACGTCCAGTGGGGCAACCACGAGGTGGGCACGACCCAGCCCCTGGCCGAGGTGGTCGCCCTCGTCCACCACCGGGGCGCCCTCGTCCACGTCGACGCCGCCCAGGCCGTCGGACGGGTGCCGGTCGACTTCGCCGCCCTCGGCGCCGACCTGGTCTCCCTCAGCGGCCACAAGTGGGGGGCGCCGGCCGGCACCGGGGCCCTGCTCGTGCGCCGGGGCCTCCGGCTCGACCCGCTGCTCGTCGGGAGCGACCAGGAGCGGGCCCGGCGGGCCGGGATGGAGGCGGTCCCGGTCCTGGTCGGGCTGGGGGCGGCGGCGGCCGCCCTGGGCGACGGGGTGCTGGAGGCCGAGGCGGCCGAGGCCCGGCGCCGCACCGATCGGGTGCTGGCCGGGGTGGCCGAGATGGACGTGCGGGTCCACGGTGACCCCGTCGACCGGCTCCCCCACCTGGTCTGCCTCGGCTTCGACGACGTCGAACCGCAGGCCGTGCTGCTCGGCCTGGACCGGGCCGGCGTGGCCGTGCACTCGGGGTCGGCGTGCTCGTCGGAGAGCCTGGAGCCGTCGCCGACGCTGGCCGCCATGGGGGTCGACGCCCTGCGCTCGCTGCGGGTCTCGGTCGGCTGGAGCACCACCGACGCCGATGTCGACGCCCTCCTGGCCGCCCTCCCCGAGGTGCTGGCCGGCCTCCGCGCCCTCCGACGCCGACCGTGACCAGGAGCACGTGCCGTCGCCTCGCCCGCCCGGGCGAGGACCGCTACGGTCCGCGGCCGTGACGCTCTTCCTCGTCCGCCACGCCAACGCCGGCAGCCGTTCGGACTGGGAGGGTCCCGACGCCGAACGCCCCCTGAGCGGGAAGGGTCGCCACCAGGTCGACGCCATCACCGCCCACCTGGCCGACGCGCCGGTGAAGCGGGTGCTGTCGAGCGCGGCCCTCCGGTGCCAGCAGACCGTCGCCCCGGTGGCCACGGTGCGGGGCCTGGAGGTCGAGGTCCACCCGGCCCTGACCGAGGGGGCCTCGGCGGCGCAGACGACGACGCTCCTGTACGAGCTGGCCGGCGAGGGCGTCGACGTCGTCCTGTCGAGCCACGGCGACGTCATCCCGGCCGCCATCGAGGCGCTGCGCCACGACGGCATCGACGTGGGCGACCGCCACGGTCTCCCCAAGGGCACCCTCTACGTCATCGCCGTCGACGACGCCGGCACCATCACCGGCGCCACCTTCGTCGACCCCCGGTCCTAGGGCGTGCCCTGCGATCGTGCCGCAGCGCCGCTCTCGGCCGCGACGCCCTCGCACAAGAACCGGTTCTTGTAGGGGTGAGGTCGCGTGGGCGCGACCTGGCCGAGCCAGAAGTCGGTCTGGATCGTTCTGGCGCGGTGAGGTCGCGTGGGCGCGACCTGACCGCGCTGGAAGCGCTGAGCCACCCCCGGGACTAGGTGTTCTCCTCGATCTCGGGGCGGACCCGGTCGACCAGGGCGGCCATGTCGGCGGGGACGTCGAGGTCGTCGAAGGCGGCCAGCTGGGTCGCCGCCTCCTCGTAGCGGCCCTCGTTGACGGCCAACACGATCGAGAAGGCGCGGGCGTCGGCGTAGCCCGGGTCGGCCTCGACGGCCCGGTCGAGCTGGCGGCGGGCCTGGACGTAGACGTCGACCAGCGTCTCCTGGTCGACACCCTGCTCGGCCGCCTGCTGGGCGGTGAGGTAGAGGGTCCAGCCCAGGTAGGTGCGGGCGACGGCGTTCTCGGGGTCCTCCTCGAGGACGGCCTCGTAGCAGGGGACCACGTCCTCCAACGACGACGTCCCGGCCTGGAGCCCGACCGTGAGCTCGATGCACTCGGCGGCGGCCTGGGTCGGTGTCTGGACGACCTCGCCGGTCACGCCCTCGCCCGCGCTGCGCTGGCCCGACGCCTGCGCCACCAGCACCCCGGCCAGGACGGCGAACCCGACGATGCCGGCGACGATCAGCGCCCACTGGGTGGGCGAGCGACGCTGCTTGACCGGCGTCGGCGGCGCCTTGCCCCGCTGTTCGGCCCGGAGGGCGGCGGCGGCCCGGGCGGTGTAGTCGTCGCGCAGGGCGCGATAGTCCTCGTCCGAGAGGTCGCCGGCGTCGTGCTCGGCCTCCAGGTCCCGCAGGCTCTGGAGCAGGAAGGCGGTGCGCTCGTCGCGATCGCCCTCCAGCGGGGCCGACGCCGGGCGGCGGGCCGGCGGCGGGTCCGGCGGGTCCGGCCGGTCCTCCGGCGCGTCGGCCGCCCGCTCGCGACGGGGCCGGCCACCCCGGGGCGGGGGCGCGGCCGGGCCCCGGTTCGCCGCCCGCCGGGCCGCCACGGTGCCGGGCTTCGGGGTGTCGTCAGCCGGCTCGCTCACCGGCCCGACCCCTCCCCGTGGGTGTCGTCGGGATCGGAGCCGAGGGCGGCGGCGACGAGGTCGCGGTCCTGGCGGGAGGGACCCGACGGGCCGATCTTCTCCCAGCGCCGGAAGGCCAGGGCCAGCCCCCCGAAGGCGGCGATCACCACGGCCACGGGCACCACCCACACCAGGGCGGCGAAGCCGCTGCGGGGCGGGTTGAGCAGGGTGTCCTCGCCGTAGGCACCGGCGGCCAGACGGGCCCGGATGGCGTCGTCGCTCCGGCCCGCCTGGATGTCGGCCCGGATCTGGTCGCGCAGGGCCCGGGCCGCGGGCACGTCGCTCTGCGCCACCGACTGGCCGGCGCACTGCGGGCAGCGGACCCCGTTGGCGATCGCCCACAGCCGCTCCTCGTCGCTGCGCGGCCCCGCCGAGCGCGAGCCGACGACCAGGGCGGCCACGGCCACGAGGCCGAGCAGGATCCAGAGCGTCCGCCGGGTCACGGGCCCACCAGCTCGGCCAGTCCGGCGGCGGTGACCCCGCCGATCAGCTTGTAGCGGACCGTCCCCGACGGGTCGACCACGAACGACTCGGGCACGCCCCGCACCCCCCAGTCGGCGATGACCGACGAGGCCGCCAGGACGACCGGCCAGTCGCCGCCGTTGCGGTCGAAGAACCGCTGGGCCGAGGCCTCGTCGTCGTCGAACACGACGCTGATCACGTTGGCCTGGCCCGCCTCGCGCTGGGCCTGCTGGAAGGCGACCAGCTCGGGGTGCTCCTGCACGCAGGGCACGCACCAGGTGGCGAAGAAGTTCACGACCAGCCAGCGACCGTCGTAGGTGGCCGAGTCGAAGTCACGGCCCTCGATGGTGGTGCCCTCGATGCGGGGGGCGGTGCGACCCAGCAGCGGGCTGTCGACCTGGCGGTCCGAGGCCGGCTCCCGCGTCGCCAGCAGGACGATCAGCAGCAGCACCACGACACCGAGGGCGCCCGAGGCCGCCACCGACACCGGGAGCCCGAAGATCCGCCAGCGCCGGGGCGGCGCCTCCTCCTCGTCGGGGTCGAGCTCGGGGTCGACGTCCACGTCGGCGTCGCTCATGCGTCCACCGTCTCCCGCTCCTCGCGGCGGCTCCCGCCGACCGGGGCCGAGACCGGCTCGGTGCCCCGGCGGCGCCGGCCCGGGAAGGCCGACAGGACGGTGCCGACGACCATCACCGCGCCCCCCGCCCACAGCCAGCCGACGAGGGGCTGGACGATGATCCGCAGCAGGATCGTGCCGTCCTCGTCCCGGGGCGCCTGGAGCAGGGCGAGGTAGACGGTGTCGCCGATGCCGTAGCGGACCGCCGGCTTGCCGATCTCCTGGGTGGCGTTCGGGAAGCGCTGGAGACGGGGCTCGAGGACCTTCCCGTCGACCCGGACCTCGGTGGCCCGGATCAGGCGGGTCCGGTCCGAGTCCCGCTCCTCGTAGCCGACGTAGGTGACCCGATGGCCGTGGATGACCCGGGTGTCGCCGGGCGCCATCCGGGCCTCGGCCTGCTCGGCGAACGAGCCCGAGGCGGCCAGCCCGACGGCGATCAGCACGACGCCGAGGTGGACGATCATCCCGCCGTTGGTGCGCCCGACGAAGCCCCGCCAGCCGTTGCGCCGGGTGGCCAGGAACACCTGGCGGAGGGCGGCGCCGCCGGCGAAGGCACCCATGCCGAAGGCGACCAGCGGGACCAGGCCCCGGGTGCCGGCGGCCACGCAGGCCACCACGGTGCCCACGCCGAACCAGGCCGGCCACAGCAGCCGCTGCGACAGCGTCTCGACCGATGCCTTGCGCCACGGCAGCGCCGGCGCCACCGCCATCAGGAACAGCAGGGCCAGCCCGATCGGCATCGACATGCGGTTGAAGTAGGGCACGCCCACCGACACCCGCCGGTCGTCGATGGCCTCGGCGATCAGCGGGAAGACCGTGCCGAACAGCACGACGAAGGCGAACCCCGTGAACAGCACGTTGTTGGCCAGGAACGAGGCCTCGCGCGACAGCGGGGAGTCGATCCGCCCGGGGGCTCGGAGCTGCTCGCCCCGCCAGCCGATCAGGCCGAGCGTCACCAGCACCACCAGCGCGAAGAAGCCGAGGAACAGCGGCCCGATCGTCGACTCGCTGAAGGCGTGGACCGAGTCGAGCACGCCCGAGCGGGTCAGGAACGTGCCCAGGATCGTCAGGGCGAAGGTGGCGCACAGCAGCGACAGGTTCCAGACCCGCAGCATCCCCCGCCGCTCCTGCACCATCACCGAGTGGAGGTAGGCGGTGCCGGTCAGCCAGGGCAGCAGCGAGGCGTTCTCGACCGGGTCCCACGCCCAGTAGCCGCCCCAGCCGAGCACCTCGTAGCTCCACCAGGCGCCGAGCACGATGCCGATGGTGAGGAAGCCCCAGGCGAACAGCGTCCAGCGCCGGGTCTCGACCAGCCAGCCCTCCCCCACCCGACCGGTGGCCAGGGCCCCGATGGCGAAGGCGAAGGGCACGGTGAAGCCCACGTAGCCCAGGTAGAGCATCGGCGGGTGGAACGCCATCAGCAGGTGGTCCTGGAGCAGCGGGTTCGGCCCCGGCCCGTTCGAGGGCGGGTTGGCCACTGTGCCGAAGGGGTCGGCGGGACCGACCATCAACCCGAAGAAGAAGGCGGTGACGGCGAACATGGCCAGCATCGCCCACGCCACCAGCGGGTCGTCGAGCCGGCTGCGGAACTTCCAGATCACCGCCACCAGGTAGCCGGCCAGCACCAGCCCCCAGAGCAGGATCGAGCCCTCCAGGGCCGACCACATCGTCGAGATGGTGAACGGCAGCGAGGTCTCGTTGCTGCCGTTCCGGGCCACGAACTCGACCGAGTAGTCGCGGGTGATCAGCGCCCGCTGCATGGCGATCACGGCGATGACGGCGCCGAGCGCGACCAGCCCGACGAAGGCGGGGACCTGGCGGAGCAGCGCCGGGCGGCCCTTGGCCTGGGCCACGACGACGGTGAGGACGCCACCCAGCGAGGCCACCAGGGCGAGGGCGACGCCGGCGGTGCCGAGCGATGCGTTCACTCGACCGGCGAGTTCTCGACGTGCTCGGGGTTGTCCTCGCGGTACTCCTCGGAGTGCTTGATCACGATCCGATCGGAGACGAACGACCCGTCGTCGGCGAAGTGGCCCTCGAGCACGGCGGGGACGTCGGCGTCGAACAGCGGCGGCGGCTCGGGCCCGAGGTGGCGGACGGCGACCGAGGCGCCGTTGAAGGCCAGGTCGAACACCAGGGCGTCCTCGTTGCCCTGCTCGACCGGCTCGCCCACCACCGTGCCCTGGATGCGGATGTCGCGGTCACCCAGCGACTCCCTCTGCGCCACCGCCTCGTCGACGTTGTAGTAGTACAGCGAGCTGCCCTGGACCTGGACGACCAGCAGGGCGACGACGCCGGCCAGCAGCACCAGGATCACGCCCCCGACGAGCAGGCCCCGCACCCGCGAGCGGCGCGGGCGCGGCGACGGGCCGTCGGTCGGGCCGGTGCGGGGGGTGAGGTCGAGCGGGGGGGCCGGGCCGTCGGTCATGTCTCGGACGAGGTCCCCATCCAGCGCCGCTGGTCCTCGGGCAGCTGCTCGGCCAGGCGGCGCCCGCGCTGGCGGCTGCGCCAGGCCAGCAGGCCGACCGAGCCGAACACGAGGGCGTAGCAGACGCCCACCGACACCCACGGGGTGCTGGCGACGATCACGACGGGGCCCCGCTCGGGGTGGCGCCACCGGCCGGGGCGGCCCCGCCGGCCTCGGCCCGGCGCTCGGCCAGGGCCCGGTCGAGCCCCAGGTCCTCGACCCGGTTCTCCAGCCACAGCACGCGGAAGCGGTGGAGCGTCAGCCACACGTAGAGGACGAGGAAGGTGGCCATCCCGATCATCAGGGCCAGCAGCATCTCGCCCTCGATCTGCGGGTCGAGCCGGCTGATCGTCGGGCCCTGGTGGAGGGTGCGCCACCAGGTCGTGGCGTAGTGGCAGACGATCGTGGTCGGCCCGAGCAGCAGGCCGACGGCGGCGGCGATGCGCGAGCGCCGGTCGCGCTCGAGCGGCAGCCGACGGACGGCGAGGTAGCCGAGCACGAGGAAGAACAGGATCGCCGTGGTGGTGAGGCGGGCGTCCTGCCACTCCCAGTAGGTCCCCCAGGTCGGCTCGCCCCAGAGGGCGCCGGTGACCAGGGTGGCGAAGAGCAGGACGGCGCCGAGCTCGGCCGAGGCGTGGGCCAGCACGTCCCACCACTCGGACCTGCGGACCAGGTAGGCGACGCTGCCGGCCACGGTGACGAAGAAGGCCAGGAAGGCGATGATCGCCGTGGGCACGTGGACGTACATGATCCGCACGTAGTCGCCCTGGCCGACCCGCTGGCCGTCGGTGGCCTGGGCCACCGAGACGCCATCGGCAGGTGACAGGACGAGGCCGTACAGGAGCAGCAGCGCCAGGCCGACGAGGGCCAGCGCACCCAGCACCCGCGTGCCCTTGGAGGCGGTCGTGGCGTTCATGGAGCGCCACCAGCGCAGTCCAGAACCGCCCTCCCTGGCAAGTCGGAGCAGGGTTCGCCGAGCCGCCTCCCCACCCCATCGGCTCGCCGACCGCCGCCGGCGCCGTCCCGGACGGGGACAGACCGGTCGCACCGAGGGCTGCGACGGCAGTGTCGCGTCGTCGCAGGCGATCGACTCGGGGCGGGCTTCGCCACTCCCACCGACGGTTGCTCCGACGGCCGCTGGGCGCGGGCGATCGACTCGGGGCGGCGCTCATCGGTCGTACCGATGGCTGTGACGACAGGAGATCCGGGGTGGACGCGGGCGATCGGCTCGGTCCGAGCGGACCGGTCCTACCCACGGCCGTTCCGACGGGCACGGATGGACGCGGGCGATCGGCCCACAACCCGAGACGCGCCGGCCCTACCGACGGCTGGTGCGACGGTGACCGCGGGCGCGGGCGATCGGCTTGCAGTGGAGTGGCGTAGTCGTGCCGATGGCTGTGACGGCGGCGGTTCGGGTGGGCGCGGGCGATCGGCTCGGGTCCGGGGTGCGTCGGTCCGACCGATGGCTGGGGCGGCCGGGGGGGTTCGGTTGGGCGCGGGCGACCGGCTCGGGTCCGGGGTGCGCCGGTCCTACCGATGGCTGGGGCGGCCGGGGGGTTCTGGTGGGCGCGGGTGATCGGCTTGGGTCCGGGGTGGGTCGGTCGTAGGGATGGCGGTGATGGCGGTGGTGGGGTGCGGTTGTCGCCGGGGGCTCGGCCGGATGGCGGGGCGGGGTTGCCTCGGCGGGTGGCGCCGGTCGGCGGGGGGCGGGGTCGGGGGGCGGGAGCAGGGCGTTGAGGCAGGAATCTTCGGGATTCGTTGGGTTGAGAGGCATGGGGTTCCCGTTTAGTGGGTAGGAGACGGGTCATGATCGAAGGGCTCGCCGCCGCTGTGGAGGCACTGGATGTGCCCGTCGACGCCGATGGGCTGGCGGCGGTGTTGGCGGTGCGGGATCGGTTGGAGGCGAAGATCGTCGTGGCGGTCTGTGCGTTCGATGACACCAGCGAGTGGGACACCGTCGAGGGGTGCGCGTCGCTCGCTGCGTGGTTGCGGGTCCGGGGACCGATGACCGCCGCCGACGCCGCCCGTCTGGCCAAGACGGCCCGCCGGTTGCGACGCCTGCCGGTCCTGCGGGAGGCGTGGCTGGAAGGCACCGTGTCGGGCGGGCACGTGGCCGCGGTGGTGGCGAACCTGAACGACCGGACCGTGGAGCTGTTCGCTCAGCAGGAGGACGACCTCGTCCCGGTCCTGGGGCGGGTGGAGGTCGGCGCCGCGGTGACGGCGATGAAGGCCTGGGCGGCTCACGCACGCGAGCTGCTCGAGGACGACCCGTCCGAGCCCGACCCGGACCGCTCGGCGCACCTGTCACCGACACTGTCCGGTGGGCGTCTGGATGCGAACCTGGAGCCCGAGGCGTACCACGCCGTCGAAGCCGCCCTCCGGCTGGCGATGGGGACGAAGGCCGACGACGACGAGCGCAGCCTGCCGCAGCGCCGGCATGACGCTCTGGCGGAGGTGGCGACGCACTACCTCGACCACCAGACCGCCAAGGTCGGCGGGCGGCATCGGCCGCACCTCAACGTCACCATCGGCCTCGACGCCCTCACCAACCAACGCGGGCAGGGATCGTTCGACGACGGGACACCGATCACCGCCGCAGATGCACGACGCCTCGCCTGTGACGCGAACATCCACCGGGTCATCACCCGCAGCGACGGATCGGTGCTCGACTACGGACGCGCCACCCGCACCGTCTCAGCGGCGCTGTTCACCGTCCTCGCCCTCCGCGACCGAGGATGCCGGTTCCCCGGCTGCGACCGCACCGTCCACCGCACCGACGCCCACCACATCCACCACTGGATCGACGGCGGCCACACCAACGAGACCAACCTCGTCCTCCTCTGCCGCTGGCACCACGGCGTCATCCACCGACCCGGCTGGACCATCCAGCTGCAACCCGATG
>DASTYI010000192.1:0-15297 GCA_035765045.1 Iamia sp.
TGGCCCCGCCGACGAACACCTCCTCGAGCTGGGCGAACGGCGTGGTGCGCCCGGTGCGCCCCACCGAGATCTGGATGCCGAGCAGCCGGGTGGTGCGCTCCTCGGGCGGGAACTTGTAGGCGATGGCCCAGCGGGGCGCCCGGCTGGTGAACCCCAGCTCGCGCCGCACGCCGAGGTCGTCGACCTTGACCACGGCGCCGTCGATGTCGTAGTCGAGCTCGTGCCGACGGTCCTTCCAGCCGTCGCAGTAGGCGTAGACGTCGTCGAAGGTGCCGAGGACCCGGATCTCGGGGTTGACCGGCAACCCGGCCTCGGCCAGGAAGTCGAGCGTCTCGCGGTGCTTGGTGAACCGGGGCCCGCCCTCGACCTCGCCCAGCTGGTAGCACCACATCGACAGCTCGCGCCGGGCCGTGACCTCGGCGTTCTTCTGGCGCAGCGAGCCGGCGGCGGCGTTGCGGGGGTTGACGGCGACCGGGTTGGGCTTGCGCCCCTCGGCCAGCCGGGCCTTGTTCTCGTCCTCCTGGAAGGCGACGAGGCGGGCGAAGGCCGAGCGGGCCATGTAGACCTCGCCCCGCACCTCGAGCACCCGGGGGGCCGAGCCGGACAGCCGGTGCGGCACGTCGGCGATGGTACGGACGTTGGCGGTGACGTCCTCCCCCACCCGCCCGTCACCGCGCGTGGCCGCCTGGACCAGCTCGCCGTCCTCGTAGACGAGGCTGATGGCCACCCCGTCGATCTTGAGCTCGCAGACGTAGTCCACGGGGTCGTCGTCGGGCTCGGCGCCGAGCCGGCGCTCCAGCCGGTCGCCCCAGGCGACGAGGCTCTCGCTGTCGAAGGCGTTGTCGAGCGACATCATCGGCTGGCGGTGCTGCACCGGGGCGAACAGGGCGCTCGGCGCCGAGCCCACCCGTTGGGTCGGGGAGTCCTCCGTGACCAGGTCCGGATGGGTCTCCTCCAGGGCGCGCAGCTCGCGCACGAGGGCGTCGTAGTCGGCGTCGGAGATGGTCGGGGCGTCGAGCTCGTGGTAGCGCCGATCGTGCTCGGCGATCTCGGTCCGCAGCTCCGCCGCCCGGCGGGCCGGGTCGGTCACCAGGCCGGTGTCGGGATCCACGGGGCCGAGCATACGGAAGGGGTGCGACGGTCAGCCCATGACCGCCCTGGGCGGTCAGCATCCGTCAAAATGGCCACCCAGCGTGGTAGAAGCCCTCAAGGAGCCCCCTCCAGAGCCGATGAGGGTCCGAGTGAAGCACCCGTCCCGCCCCCACACCGGACTCTGAACCCATGGCGCTCAACGGATCCCTCGACGACTACTCCCCGGCCGGTGCGTTGCGCGTCCTGTCGTCCACCGGGAAGACCGGCGCCGTCCGGTTCACCGGGAGCGCCGGGTGCACCGTCTACCTGAACGAGGGCCAGCTCTACTTCGCCCGGGGCGAGGGCACCGACGACGCCCTGGCCACGGCCCTGGTCCGGCCGGGGCGGGTCAGCACCGAGGCCTGGAGCCGGGCCGTCGAGGAGGCCGGCGACACCCCGCGGGTCGGCGAGCTGCTGATCGAGCACGGTGGGATCGACCCCGACCTGATGGCCTCGGTCGTCCTGTCGATCATCTACGACCCGCTGATCACGCTGTTCCGCGAGGGCGACGGCCGCTTCGACTTCGAACCCGACACGATGCACTGGATCGGGCCGTCGCGGGGCTTCAACGTCGAGGCCATCGTCAACGAGGTCCGCCGCCGCGTCCGCCACGTCGACGAGATGAGCGACCTGGTCCCGTCGACCTCGGCCTGGGTCAGCCCCGTCCGCACCCTCCCCGACGGCGCCTCGCAGGTCACCCTGCTGCGCGAGGACTGGGAGCTGATCGCCTCGCTGGCCGGGCCCCGCACCGTCGACGAGCTGGCCGCCGCCATGGGCCGGGGCCGCTACTCGACCGGCATGGTCGTCCACCGCCTCGCCCGGGCCGGGCTGCTCGAGGTCGTCGCCGACGCCTTCGCCGACGACGCCGGCTACCACGAGCCCAGCGCCGCCGAGCGCATGGCCGCGGCCGAGGCCGCCCCCGCCGCCGAGGAGCCGGCGCCGGTCGACGAGGCCCCCGAGGCCGGTGAGGGCGAGACCCCCACGATCGACCTGGGCCTCACCGCCGGGGACGAGGGCGAGGCCTCCGACGACGCCTGGGACGCCTGGACCGCCGGCAACCCCTTCGAGCACCCGCCGGCCGACGAGGAGGAGGACCTGGGCGTCAGCTTCGGTCCGCGCCTCGACGCCGGCGCCGCCACCGGCCCCGAGGCCGCCCCCGACGGCGACCTGCTCCCCCGCCGGACGGCGGTGCGCGAGGCCGACCGGCCGACCCACGCCCCGGCGTCGGACCTGGGTGGCGATCTCGCCCCCGGGCTGGCCGGGATCACCGGGTTCCACGACCCCACCGCCGGGGTCGCCAGCCGCCACGACGAGGCCCTCTCTGCGGCCACCTCCGACGACCCGGGGATGGACCCGAACGCGGCGTGGCTGGAGAACCTCTACGCCCAGTTCATCGACGACCCCGACGAGGCCAGCAACGGCAAGCGGTCGAAGAAGGTCGAGGCCCTCGACGTCGCCTTCCAGGCCCCCGAGCAGGGCGACACCGAGAAGGTCGGCACCCTCAAGCGCCTCGCCGCCGCCCTGCGCCGGCTGTAGCGCCCGGCGCCCTCTGCAACCGCCTCAAGGTGCCAGGCACCTCGAGGCGGCTCCTAGGCGCCGACGGAGAGGCGGACGCCGGCCAGCTGGTCGTGGATCCGCAGGCCGAGGGTGCGGGTCAGGTCGTGGACCAGGCCGACCTGGGCGGCGTCGTGGAGGGCGAGGCCGCAGGCCGGGGTGACGAGGGCCTGGCGGCGGATGCGGACCGGGTCGCACCCGGCCTGGACCAGCGAGCACCACTGGGCCGAGAGGTCGCGCCACCAGTGCGAGGCCGACTCGCCCAGCGGCCGGTCGGTCGGCACCGCGCCCCAGGCGATCCAGCCGTCGCGCTCGAGGAAGGTGGCCAGGGCGCCGGCGCTGGTGCCGAGGTCGGCGCCGACGGGCACCGAGAGGATGCGGGGGCCGGCCTGGAGGACGGCGCGCCAGTCGCTGGGGCCGCAGACGTGGACGCCGGTGATGGCGCCGACCTTGCCGCTCCCCCCGGGCTCCCAGACGGCGAGGGCACCCGAGACGAGGTCGATCACGGTCTCGGGGTCGGCCAGCTCGGCCGGCGGGCCGCCGACGAGGGCGGGCTCGTCGAGGAAGGCGACGATGGTGGCCTCGGGGGCGACGGCGGCGACGGCCTCGACCACGGCCCGGCCGCGGGACCGGACGGCGGTGACGGCCACGGCGCAGGCCACCGCGGGGTCGACGCCCTCGCGGACCAGGGCGACGGCGAGGGTGGCGGGCCCGGTGACCTGGACCTTGACCGGCTCGGTGCGACCCCCGATGGCGGCGAGGAACGTCCGCAGGGTGGCGAACGGGGCGCCGGCGAGATCGGGATCGCCGAGGGGGGCCTCGGGGTCGAGGGCGGCGGGGTCGACGGCGATGGTGCCGTCGGGGCGGACGGTCACGCCGGCGATGCCCCAGGCGGCCTGGGCGATCATCCCCTCACGGGGGTCGCGGCGGGGCAGCGTGGGGGCGGCCGGCAGCTCGGGCAGCGCCTCGAGCACGAAGGCCACGGCCTCGTCGGCGTCGCTGAAGGGGAGGCTGCCCACCGCCGTGGGCGTGCCGATGCCGAAGGGCATCGACTCGATCAGGATGTCCCTCCCCCCGTGGGTGGCGTCTCCGCCCTGCACGGTTCCCCCTGGTCGGTCGGGGCGACCCCGCGGTCGCCGTCTGTGGTCATCAAGACTGGCCAGCGACTGCCTCCGTGGGCAAATCTCGGGCCCGCCATGAGCGCCCCCCGACCCACCCCCGTCCCGGCCGTCTGGGTGGCCCGCGCCCTGTGGTTCGCCCTCCCGTTGGCCGCCGGTCCGGCGCTCGGCGCCGCCCTCGACCCCCGCTCCACGCCGGTGGCGACGCTGGGCACCGTCCTGGCCTGGGGGACGTGGGCCGTGGTCCTCGTCGCCCTGCTGGTGCCGCGGGCGGTCAGCCTCACCGTCGTCCGGGTCGGGGCCCCCGCCGCCCTGGTCGCCACGGCGTGGGCCGCCGGCCCCGGCAGCCCCGACGACGACCTCGGCCGCGCCGTCCTCGCCGTGGTCGCCGCCGCCCTCGCCCTGGCCGCCACCGTGGCCCCCCCGGTGGGCGACGCCTTCGTCGACGGCTCCTCCTACGGCACCGAGCGGCGCTTCGCCCTCCGCACCCCGCTCCCCCTCCTGGCGCTGGCCACGGCCACGTGGGTGGCGGTGGCGGCCGCGGCCGTGGCGGGGCCCTTCCTCCTCGCCGCCCGCCAGTGGGCGCTCGGCGGCGTGCTGACCGCCGCCGGCGCCGTCGTCGTGTGGTTCGGCGTGCGGTCGCTCCACGGCCTGTCCCGCCGCTGGCTGGTCCTCGTGCCCTCGGGGGTCGTCGTCCACGACCCGGTCGGCCGGCCCGACTCGGTGATGGCGCCCCGGCCGTTGATCGTCCGGCTGGGCCCGGCGCCGGCGGGCAGCGACGGCCTCGACCTGACCCTCGGGGCCACCGGGCTGGCCCTCGAGCTGGAGACCTCCGAGGAGCTGCCGGTCACCGTGCGCGAGGGGCGGACGCTCGACACCCGCCCGGCCCAGCGGGTGCTCGTCGCCGTCGCCCGCCCGGCGGCGGTGCTGGCCGAGGCCGAGGCCCGCCGGCTGCCCGTGGCGTAGGCCCGACGGCGGCCAGAACCTGCACGGCGCGTGCGAATGTGCCAGCGTCGTGCCGTGCTCGACGACGCCAAGGTCTCCACGTTCCTCGCCCGGGCCCGCCGGGAGGTCGACGACGGGCTGCTCCCCGCGGTCCAGGTCGCCATCGGCCTCGACGGCGAGGTCGTGCTCGACGAGACCTTCGGGGCCCCGCCCGAGACCCGCTTCGTCCCCTTCAGCTGCACCAAGGCGCTGGTCGGCTCGGCCGCCTGGCAGCTGATCGGCGAGGGCTCGCTCGACCCGACTCGACCCGTCGCCGAGTACGTCCCCGCCTTCGCCACCAACGGCAAGGAGGCGATCACCGTCGAGCAGGTCCTCCTCCACCTCGGCGGCTTCCCCTACGCCCCGCTCGGCCCCGGCCGCTGGGAGACGCGCGAGGGCCGGCTGGAGGCCTTCTCCCGCTGGCGGCTCACCCTGGTCCCGGGCGAGACGTTCATGTACCACCCGACGGCGGCCCACTGGGTCGTGGCCGAGATCATCGAGACGCTCGACGGCCGGCCCTACGCCGACGCCGTCCAGGCCCGGGTCACCGACCCGCTCGGGCTCCCCCGACTGCTCGGCATCCCGCTCGCCGAGCAGGGCGACGTCATCGACGCCGTCGGCGTGGGCGCCACGCCGACGCCCGACGAGATGGAGGAGGCCTTCGGCGTCCGGGTCGACATCGGCGCCCTGATCCCCGCCGACGTCGCCCTCGGCGCCCTGCTCACCCTGAACACGCCCGAGGCCCGGGCGCTCGGCGTCCCCGGCGGCGGCTCGGTGGTGCGGGCCGCCGACCTGGCCCTGCTCTACCAGGCCTTCCTCCACGACCCGAAGGGGCTCTGGGACCCCGAGGTGCTGGCCGACGTCACCGGGACGGTGCGGAACCGCCTCCCCGACATGTTCGGCGTGCCCGCCAACCGCACCCGGGGCGGGTTGGTCGTGCGGGGCGACGACGGCCTCGGCCACCGCCGGGGCATGGGCCACACCGCCTCGCCCCGGGCCTTCGGCCACGGCGGCGCCGGCGGCCAGATCGCCTTCGCCGACCCCGACAGCGGCCTGAGCATCTGCTACCTGACCAACGGCCTCGACCAGCACCTCATCCGCGAGAACCGCCGGGTCACCGCCATCGCGTCGATCGCCGCCGAGCTGAAGGCATAGCGTCGGGGGCATGGCCCCCGACCCGGTCGTCCCGACCTACCTGGACCACGCGGCGAGCACGCCGATGCGGCCCGAGGCGGTCGAGGCCATGGTGCCGTTCCTGACCACCCACCACGGCAACCCCTCGGGCTCGCACGCCGCCGCCCGCCACGCCCGCCGGGCCGTCGACGACGCCCGCGACGCCGTGGCCGCCCTGGTCGGCTGCCGGCCCGGCGAGGTCGTCTTCACCTCGGGCGGCACCGAGGCCGACGTGACCGCCCTCGTCGGCGCCTCCCTCGGCCCCGGGCCGCTCGCCGTCTCGGCCGTCGAGCACGCCGCCGTGCGGGACACGGCCCACGCCCTGGCCGCCCGGGGCGTCCCCGTGGTCGAGCTGCCGGTCGACGGGCGCGGCCGGGTCGACCTCGACGCCGTGCCCGCGAACGCCGCCCTGATCTCGGTCGGCCTGGCCAACAACGAGGTCGGGACGATCCACCCGCTCGACGCCCTGGCCGAGCGGGCCCCGGGCGCCGTGATCCACACCGACGCCGTCCAGGCCGCGGCCTGGCTCGACCTGCCCACCCTCGCCGCCCCGGCCCACCTCGTCGCCCTCAGCGCCCACAAGCTGGGCGGCCCCAAGGGCGTGGGCGCCCTCGTCGTGCGGGAGGGCACCGCCTGCGCCCCGCTCGTCACCGGGGGCGGGCAGGAGCGGGGCCGGCGCAGCGGCACCCCTAACGTGCCCGGCATCGTCGGCTTCGGCGTCGCCGCCCGGATGGCGGTCGAGGAGCGGGCGGCCAAGGCCGGGCGGGTGGCGGCCCTGCGGGACCGGCTGGCCACCGGTCTCCTCGCCGCCGTCGGCACCGCCGTCGAGACCGTCGTCCCGGCGGGGTCCGACCGCAACCACGTCCTGCCCGGCCACCTGCACCTCTGCCTGCCGGGCACGGCGGCCGACGAGGTCCTCTTCCTCCTCGACCAGGAGGGCGTGGCCGCCACCGCCGCCTCCTCGTGCGCCTCGGGGGCCACCAGCCCGTCGCACGTCCTGGCCGCCCTCGGCGTCGCCGACGACGTGGCCCGGGGCTCGCTGCGGCTGACGCTGGGCTGGTCGACCACCGAGGCCGACGTCGACCGGGCCCTGACGGTCATCCCGCCCGTCGTAGCCAAGGCGGCGGCATGAGGGTCCTCGTCGCCATGAGCGGCGGGGTCGACTCCTCGGTGGCCGCCGCCCGCCTGGCCGACGACGGGCACGAGGTCGTCGGGGCCACGCTCAAGCTCTGGGGCGGGGCCTCGGACACCGGCTGCTGCTCGGTGGCCGACGTCGACGACGCCCGCCGGGTCGCCGACCGGCTCAGCATCGACCACCACACCTTCGCCTACGCCGAGGAGTTCGAGGCCGGCGTCGTCGGCCCCTACGTCGCCGCCCACGCCGCCGGGGCCACGCCCAACCCGTGCATGGCCTGCAACCGCGAGGTGAAGTTCGGGGCCCTGCTGGCCCGGGCCGACCGGCTCGGCTTCGACGCCGTGGCCACCGGCCACCACGCTCGGGTCGCCGTCGGCGACGACGGCGTGCGCCGGGTGGCCCGGGGCGCCGACGCGGCCAAGGACCAGTCCTACGTCCTCGCCGGGCTCGACCACGAGCGGCTGGGCCGGGTGCTGTTCCCCGTGGGCTCCTCGACCAAGGACGTCGTGCGGGCCGAGGCCGCCGCCCGGGGCCTCCGCACCGCGGCCAAGCCCGACAGCCAGGACGTCTGCTTCATCACCCGCACCGAGGGGCGGTCGCGCTTCCTCGGCCGGCGGCTGGCCCTCACCCCCGGCCGCGTCGTCGACCGGGCCGGCGCCCCGGTGGGCACGGTCGACGCCGTCGAGGCCGTCACCATCGGCCAGCGCCGCGGCCTCGGGCTCCCCGGCGGCACCGCCCCCCGCTACGTGCTGGCCACCGACCCCGGCACCGCCACCGTCGTCGTCGGCAGCGAGGACGACCTGCGCGTGCCCGAGCAGCCGGTCACCGCCGTGGGCTGGGCCGCCGGGCCCGACGACGGCGAGCTGGCGTGGCAGGCGAGCGCCCACGGCGGCCTGCGCCCGGGCCGGTTCGCCGCCGACCGGGTGCGCTGGACCGCCCGCCAGCGCCGGATCGCACCGGGCCAGGCCCTGGTGGCCTACGCCGGCGACGTGGTGGTCGGCTGGGCCACGGCGGCCCGCTGACGTGGAGGGCTACGACGCCGCCACCTACGGCGACCGCTTCGCCGACGTCTACGACGACTGGTACGACGACCCGCCGGCCACCGATGCCACCGTCGCCGCCCTCGTCGCCCGGGCCCGCGCCGCCGCCGGCGACCGCACCCCGGCCGTCCTCGAGCTGGGCGTCGGCACCGGCCGGCTCGCCCTCCCGCTGGCCGCCGCCGGGCTCGCCGTCACCGGGGTCGACGCCTCCACGGCGATGCTCGACCGCCTCGCCGGCAAACCCGGGGGCCACGCCGTCACCGCCGTGGTCGGCGACATGGCCGGCCCGCTCCCCGACGGCCCCTTCGACCTCGTCGTCGTGGCCCGCAACACCTTCTTCAACCTCACCACCGAGGCCGCCCAGCGGGCCTGCCTGACCGACGTGGCCCGGGTCCTCGCCCCCGGCGGGCGGCTGGTGGTCGAGGCCTTCGTGCCCACCGACGACGACGCCCCCACCTCCTCGGTCGAGGTGCGGACGATCACCGCCGACCGGGTCCTCCTCTTCGTCGACCGCCACGACCCGGCCACCGGCGAGGCCTGGAGCTCCTTCGTCGACATCTCCGCCGACGGCATCCGGCTCCGGCCCTGCCACGTCCGCTACCTGCGGCCCGCCGATCTCGACGCCCTCGCCGAGCGGTGCGGGCTGGTCCTCGACGAGCGGGTCGAGGGCTGGGACGGCGCCGCCTTCGACGACGACTCCCCCCACCACGTCTCGGCCTACAGGAGGGCCTGACATGGGACGTGTCCGGGTCGGCATCACCATCGACGCCCCGCCCAAGCGGGTGTGGGCCGAGGTCGAGCCGATCGAGCGCCACGTCGACTGGATGGCCGACGCCGAGGCCATCCGCTTCACCTCCCGCTCGCACCGGGGCGTGGGCACCACCTTCGAGTGCGACACCAAGGTGGGCCCCATCCGGCTGACCGACGAGATGGAGATCACCGAGTGGCGCCCGGGCAAGGTGATGGGCGTCCGCCACGTCGGCATCGTCACCGGCACCGGCCGCTTCACCCTCCGCCGGGCCCGCGGCGGCCGCACCCGCTTCACCTGGGAGGAGCGGCTGCGCTACCCCCGCTGGCTGGGCGGGGCGGTCGGTGGGGTCGTCGGCGACCGGATCATGGCCCAGGTCTGGAAGCGCAACCTGCGGCGGCTCAAGGCCCAGGTCGAGGGCGGCTGACCGGCCCCGTCAGAGCTCGATGGTGGCGGTGGTGGCGCCCTCGCCGTCGAGGACGACGATCTGGGTCCCGGCCAGGATCGCCCAGCCGTCGTCGACGGTGAGCACCCGGGTGGCCACGTCCGTCGTCGCCACCACGTGGCGGGCCACCTCGACCAGCCGCCCCCCGGTGGTGTCGACCACGACCACGGCGCTCTCCATCGTCTCCGCGTAGGTCGTGGCCGGGACGGCGAAGCGGCCGTCGCCCAGGTCGAGGTAGGCGTGGTGGTCGTAGGCCACGGCCGACTCGTCGCCGAGGGTCAGGTCGCCCACCACCGTCGGCGAGGTCGGGTCCGAGACGTCGAACAGCTTGGCCGCGGTGCGCCCGTCCTCCCCGGGCCCGAACCCGACGACCAGGCCGTCGCCCAGCGGGTGGAGGTACGAGCTGAACCCGGGGAGCTCGACCTCGCCCACCACCTGCGGCGAGGCCGGATCGGCCAGGTCGACCACGTAGAACGGGTCGGTCTGGAGGAAGGTCACGGCGTAGGCGGTGGTGCCGGCGAAGCGGATGCCGTGCAGCGTCTCCCCCGGCTTCCCGAACCGCTCGGTCCGCCCGACCTCGTCGAGCGTCCCCTCGGTGTCGAGCACGACGATCTCGTTGAGCGCCTCGCCCTCGACCGGGAACGTGGTCGGGGCCATCGTGGTCATCACGACGTCGTCGGCGGCGACGCCGGGCTCGGCCATGGGCACGTCGACGGCCGGGCCGAAGCCCCCGCCGTCACGGGTGGTCGCCACCCGCAGCACGCCCTCGTGCTCCGACATCGAGAAGTCGTCGAGCAGCGAGCCCTCGACCGCCCCCGACCCGGTCGGCTCCAGGGTCTCCAGGTCGAAGCGGTGGATGCCGGTCGTCGTGCCCTCCTCGCCCCACTGGGGCGTGGCGAGGTAGATCGCCCCGGTGGTGACGTGGACCAGCGAGCCCGAGCCGACCACCTCGGTGGCCCGGACCGGCTCGACCGCCCCGGTGGCCGGGAGGGTCACCAGCAGCGTCGCCGTCGGCTCCGACGGGCCGATCGGGTGGAGCACCTCGTCGCAGGGGACGGGGCCACCGGAGAAGGGGATGGCGGCGGTGCTGCTCGTGCTGGCCCCGTCGTCGACCACCACGTCGTCGGTCATGGCCTCGCGCTCGCCGGCGAAGGCCGGCTCGACCATCGCCGGCATGGCGCTGAACCCGTCGGTGGCCACCAGGTGGAGCTCGTCGCCGACCCGGCGGGCCGAGACCAGCGAGCCGGTGGTCGACCAGCGCCCCTCGACCTCCAGGCCCTCGGTGTCGACGGCGTAGCGCTCGACCGCCACGCCCCCGGCGTCGGGGTGGCCCACGACCCAGGCGATGCCGGCCTCGGCGTCATAGGTGACCTGGGCGTCCCACGGGACGTTGGTGGCCTCGACCACCTCGGCGGCGGCCAGGTCGACCACCGCCAGCCGGGTCGCCGAGGCCACCAGCACGACGTCCTCGGTCAGCCGGTCGACCAGATCGATCTCGTCGACCCCCTCGACGGCGACGTTGGTCTCGTCGTCGGCCGGCTCGTCGGCCTCCTCCTCGGCCGGCTCGGTCGCCTCGGGCTCGTCCGCCACCGGCTCGTCGGCCTCGGGCTCGTCCGCCTCCGGCGGCGGGGCCACCGTCGTGCTCGGGGCCATCGTCGTGGGCGGCGCCATCGTGGTCATCGACGCCTGCGGGGCCGGCTCGGGCGCCCCCGAGCCCTGGCTGCCGGCCGAGGCCGACCCCCCGTCGGCCGCCATCACGTCGGGCCGCCCGGCGGACTCGGTGACCGCCTCCCCCGCCATGTCGAACGACGAGGTGGCGTCGTCCCCACCCCCGCCCGACGCCTCGTCCCCCCAGGCAACCAGCTCGTCGCACGACGTGAACGTCGCCAGCTCGACGGCCCCCGCCACCCGGGCCGGATCGCTGGCCTCCCCGGCGGCGAGCACCAAACCGGCGGTGAGCGCTCCCGCCCCGATCAGGGCCAGGACACCGATCACCCCTCGGCGGGGACGGCTGCCAGGGGTCATGGAGGCGTTGGTCATGCGCCCTCCGACGACCCCCGCCCCCCGATGGTTCCCGTCAGGGGAGGACGACGTCGCCGTACTCCCCCACCATCACCACGTAGGCGATCAGCAGCAGGGCGACGGCCAGCGCCCCGGTGAGCGCCACGGTGATCGGCCCGGAGCGGGGCCCGAGCCGCTTGCGCCCCTCGACCAGGATCAGCCCCGCCAGGCCGCCGGCGACCAGGCCGCCGAGGTGGCCGCCGATCGAGATGCCCGGGATGCTGAAGGTGAGGAGCAGGTTGATCCCGAGGGTGGTGACCAGCCCCGACCGCATCAGGTCGATGTTGCGGTCGCGGGCGACCACGATCGCCGCCCCCATCAACCCGTAGGCCGCCCCCGAGGCCCCGACGGTGACGGCGTTGGGGTCGAGGAGCACCACGCCGAGCGAGCCCCCGGTCAGCGCGGCCAGGTACAGGGCGACGAAGCCGGCCCGGCCCAGCGCCCGCTCCATCATCTGGCCCAGGATCCAGATGAAGTACATGTTCATGCCCAGGTGGACGAACCCGAACGGGATGTCGTTCGAGTGCAGGAAGCCACCGGTGATCAGCCGCCACGGCTCCTCGGGCACGAACGGCCCGAAGAGGGCACCGTCGGCGAAGAACCCGAAGTCACCCCGCTGGATGGCGATGATCTGGCCGCCGGCCGTGAAGGGGTCGAGGCTCCGGGTCGCCAGCATCCCGACGAAGGCGATGACGTTGACGGCGATGAGGACCTGGGTGACGATCGGCTGGGTCGTCCAGGAGGCGGCGCCCTGGTAGACGCGCTGGCGGCCGGCCCGGGCGCACTCGGGGCAGTGGAAGCCGACCGAGGCCTGGTTCATGCACGACGGGCAGATCGGGCGGTCGCAGCGCTGGCAGGAGATCCCCGCCACCCGGTCCGGGTGCCGGTAACAGGTGCGCACGTTGGTGGGGGCCGTCATCGTGGCGCCGACGCTACCGACCTCCGGGGCCGGACCGGCGGCACGGGGGCGGTCAGCGCCCGGTGAAGCGGGCCTTGCCGGGACCGTTCTCGCGGAACGACTCGACCCCGATGCGGGCGTCGTCGGTGGCGAAGACCTGGACGAAGAGCTCCTGCTCCAGCTCCAGGCCCGAGCCGAGGCTGACGTCGAGCCCGCGGTCGATGGCCCGCTTGGCCAGGCCCTGGGCCACGACCGCCCCGGCAGCCAGCTCGGCCGCCCACGCCAGGGCCGCCTCCTGGACCTCGGCGGCGGGGACGACCCGGTCGACCAGCCCGATGGCCTGCGCCTCGGCGGCGTCGACCTGGCGGCCCGACAGGATCAGGTCCTTGGCCCGGGCCGGGCCGACCAGCCGGGCCAGCCGCTGGGTGCCACCGCCACCCGGGATGATCCCGAGGAGGATCTCGGGCTGGCCGAAGCGGGCCCGGTCCGAGGCGATGCGCAGGTCGCAGGCCAGGGCCAGCTCGCACCCGCCGCCCAGGGCCACGCCGCTGACGGCGGCGATCACCGCCCGGGGGATGTCGGCCACGGCGTTGAGGGCCCGCAGGAACTGCATCCCGATGGTGCGGGCCTCGTCGGGGCCGGCGAACTCGGAGATGTCGGCGCCGGCGGCGAAGATCCGGTCGCCCCCGGTGACCACCACGGCGCCGGGGGGCGAGTCGATCAGCGCCTGGGCCGCCCCCTCCAGCTGCTCGAGCAGCCCGGTGGACAGGGCGTTGACCTTGCCGTTCTCGATGCGCAGGACGGCGACGCCGTCATCCCGGCGCTCGACGGAGACGAGGGGCTGCGAGGAGGACATGACGGGCGAACCTAGCCCGGAGGGGCGAGGGAACCGACCCGTACGGACGGTGCCAGGCACCATCCGTACAGGATCCGCTACAGCGAGACGACGCTCTCGGACTCCACGGCCATGCCGACGGCCTCGACGGCGGTGACGCCGGGGACCCGGTCCTTGAGGATCCGCTCGACCCCGGCCTTGAGGGTCACGGTCGAGGCCGGGCAGCTGACGCAGGCCCCGGTCAGCTCGACGGTGACGACGCCTGTGTCCTCGTCGAAGCCGCGCAGCTCGATGTCACCGTTGTCGGCCTGGATGGCCGGGCGGATGGCCTCGATGGTGGCCTGGAGCTTGTCGAGCATCGTGATCCATGTTCCCAGGTGGGGGTGCATGGGGCACAACCGCCACCGACGACCGGCCTGTTCCCCTGGTGCCGAGGGTCACACGGCGCCCCGACTCCCGGTGCGCCCGGGACCGTCCCTACCATGCGGCCGGTGACCGCTCTGATCCTGGCCCACGAGGCGGTCGGCCTGACCGGGGACGGGGTCCCGGCCGGGCTGCTCTACGGCATCGTCGTCGGCCTCGCCCTGGTCGGGGCGCTCGGCCTCCGGGCCGGGGGGACCCGTCTCCTCGGCGGCCCGGCGGTGCCCCCCCTCAGCGTCGACGGGGCCGAGGGCAGCCCCTGGCCCGGCGACGGCCGCACGGTCCGCACCGTGGCCGGCGCCGTCGGGGTCGTCGCCCTCGTCGCCCTGCTCGTCGTGGGGTGGGCCGGATCCGACCTGAGCGGGCTCAACCCGCTGCCGTCGACCCTCGTCCTGCTCTGGTGGTCGGTGCCGGTCCTGGCCCTGCTCCTCGGCGACTGGTGGCGGCTGGTCGACCCCTTCGACGCCATCGCCGGGGTCGTCGAGCGGCTGCGCCCCCGGCCGGTGGCCGCCGAGGACCCCGACGGCGAGGTCTTCGAGGCCGGCGACTGGTGGGTGCCGGCGCTCCTGCTGGCCAGCTTCGCCTGGATGGTGACGTGCTGGCTCGACGGCCAGCAGCCGCGGAACATGGCGCTGTGGCTGACCGGCCTGACCGTCGTGATGGTCGCCGGCGCCGGGCTCGGCGGGCGGGCCTGGGTGCGACGGTCCTCGCCCCTCGCCGTCCTCACCGGGGCCCTTGGCGCGGCCGCCCCGATCGACTGGTCCACGGGCCAGCCCCGGTTCCGCTCGCCCCTCGTCGGGCTGGCCGGCCGAGCCGGCGGTCGGCGCACGGCGGCGGTGCTGCTGGTCGTCCTCGGCACCGCCTTCTGGGAGGCGGTCAGCGGCACCCAGTGGTGGGCCGACCTGGTGGGGCCCGGTGGCACCGGCGGCACCGGCGAGGCCCTCGTCTGGTCCACGGCCGGGCTGGCCTGGTGCATCCTGCTGGCCGGGGCGGCGTGGATCGGCACCGGGGCGGCGGCCGAGGCCCTGGCCGCCCGGGCCGGCGCCGGTGCGCTGGAGGAGCCCCTGGCCGGCGACATGGCGGTGGCCCTCGCCCCGCTGGCCGCCGTCGCCCTGGCGTCGCACCAGCTCGAGACGCTGCTGATCACCGGGCAGGACGTCCTCTTCTTCTACGCCGCCGACCCGCTGGCCGAGGGCTGGGACCTGACCGGCAGCCGGTCGTGGGCGGTCAACGAGGAGGTCCTCTCACCCGTCGTGCTGGCCTGGACCCGCTTCGGCCTCGTCCTCGCCGGGCTCGGCCTGCTGCTCGCCGGGGGCTGGGACCGCCTGACGGCCCGGGTGGGCAAGGCCGTCGTCACCGCCGGGTGGGCGGTCGCCGGGTTCACGGCGGCCGCCGGGAGCCTCGCCCTCTGGCTGCTCCTCGGGGCGTGAGGGTGCTCGGCCTCCTCCTGGCCCACCAGGGCGGGTGGGACGAGATCCTCCTCGTCCTCACCCCGATCGCCCTCTTCGCCGGCCTGCTCTGGCTGGCCAACACCCGGGCCAACAAGGAGCTCCAGCGCCGCCGGGCCGAGGCCGACGAGCAGGACGGGGACCAGGACGAGCCCGAAGCCGGGGGCTAGGGCGTGTCCTGCGATCGCCTCAAGGTGCCAGGCACCTTGAGGCGGGGAGCGTCGCCACCTCCTCCACGGCGGCCGAGGAGACTGCGACCCTCAACGGGCGAGGACCCCGCTCAGGGTCGCTGATTCGGCCCGGACCT